>JBEKIM010000199.1:0-14783 GCA_050011755.1 Bryobacteraceae bacterium
GACCGCCTCTATGCGTGCGTCACCCACGATCTCGATGAACTCTTACGGGCGGTCGGGATCAAGGTCGCCGCCTGACCTTTGCGTAACGGGAACAAAATTCTCGTTGCGCGCCGCATAACGGGATAAAGTCCGCCGCTGCACGCCCATTTGGAGGGCGGGCAATTCTGCCCGACGTCCCGGCCTTAGCGCGACACCAGCGTTCTGACTACGTTGCCGGTCTGGCGCCAGCAACCCTCGAACACCTGCTGCCGGCAGTGCGCGCGCAGCGGGCGCCATTCGTCGCCGCAAGCCGCCAGTCCGCCGAGCGCATCGACCACCACACACCGCGTGTCCAGGCGCAGCCCGATCCGCAGCGCCTTCAGCACGCTCTCCTTTGCACTCCAAAGCAGCGCGAGAATCCGCCAACGATCGGCGGCAGAACCGCGCGCCGCCACTTCCTGTTCCGCAGCCGTAAAGTAATCCGTCGCGAATGCCGCGCTGCGCGGCTCGATGATTTCCAGGTCGCAGCCTGGCGTTATGTGGGGACCGGCGACGGCGCAAGCCGCCAGTCCTTCGCGGTGGCTGATCGAGATCCTGACGGGTGCGGGATCGTTCCCGATAAAGACCTCGGGCGCGCCTCCTGGTTCCGGGCGAATCTCGATGCGCGCCAAGCTGGGTGAATCGGCCGGCAATTCCAAATAAGTGGACACGGCACGCTTCGCGGTCCACCGCCCCAGCCTCCAGTCGTCGCGGCGCTTGGCAAATCGCATGCCGCTGAGCCGGGCCACGTCGTCCGCGCTCAGCCAGTCGTCACGCGCAGGCAGGTTGGCAGAGCTCTGCTCGAACCACAGGATGTTCATCCCGCGAGACCGGCGGGCACGCCCCGCAACGGCTCGACATCCACCGCGTCGGGGTGCTGCACCATCGTATAGCCGCGCAAATGCAGGTAGCGGCTCCCCGCGGCATCCACCACCTCCGCGTCGAAGCCGCCTCCGTCCGCGGCCGGCGCGACTACCACATCGAGCGGGCCTTCAGCCAGGTCGGGCGAGCGCCACAATCGGACTTCCCCAACGTGCAGGGGCAAGCCGATGCGGCCCCGATCCGCAACCTCCCTGAGCGCGGCGGCCTGGAAGCACAGCTCGATCAACCGCGGCGCCATCGCCAGGGGCCGTTCGGGCGGAAAGTGATGGCCGGGCAAACTCGCGAAGAACCGGCAGACGGTACGATCCCGATGCAGCCAGGCTCGCTCCAGAACCTGGTAGGCCGGCCCGTGAAAGAAAACCTTGTAAATGTCCGCGGCCTCCACCATGGACCCGTCCGGCTCGCCCAACGGCTGCGCCGGCTCCGTTAGGGGCGCTTGTTTCGACAGCCGCACGCGCGCCGTAAAGTGCGTAGTCGCTTGCGGCTCCGGCTGATTCGGAAGTGTACGGCTGCCATTCAGGCGGCACTCCGCGACCATCGACTCGCCGTCCTGATGGAATAACGCCTCGACGGTTACCGTGCGCGGCTGGCCGCGATAGAACTTGAACGGCGCCAGGAAGTCCACGTCCTCGATCGCCGCCACGTGCCAGCCCGGCAGCATGCACTGGCAGGCCTCCGCGAAGGCCTCGATGCCCATGACGCCGGGCAGCACGGGCCGGCCCTCGATCTGGTGATCGTGCAGGAATGGCTGGACCGCAGGGTCAAGCGCCGTCTCGACGATCACGCCGCCAGGGATGCTGGCGATTTTGCCGATCATCGGTCCGGGCGCGGCCGTCGCCGTCGAATCGAGAGGCCCGGCGGCTTCCCAGCCTTGCAGCAGAACGCCCAGGCTTCGCGCGGCTACCACTTCGCCGCCCCTGCCGCCGGCGGTCAGTTCGCGGCGGATCCAGGGGATCCCGTCTTCGGGCGGCAGCATCTCGATGCCCGCGCGCGCCATCATCTCGGGGATGGATCCGCGCGTCGCCATACCGATGCCGCCCCACGCCGTCCAGTCGATGGCAATGCCGCGCGTGCCGCGGCGCGTGGAGCGGAAGCTCGACGACATCTTGCAGAGCAGGTCGTTGGCGGCGCTGTAGTCGGCTTGCCCGGCGTTGCCGAAGCGGCCGGCAATCGAACTGAAAACCACCGTCGCACGCAAAGGCAGGTCGCCGGCGGCGTGTAAAAGGTTGAACCAGCCGTCGGCTTTCACGTCGAACACCCTATCGAATTCGCCAGGGTCTTTATCCGGCAGGAAGCGGCTGCGCTCCATGCCGGCCGCGTGCAGCAGCACGTCGATGCGCCCGCTGCGTTCACGCACTTCGCCGACGACTTTAGCCACCGCCTCCGCGTCGGTCAGGTTCACGCTGTAATAATGCACCGTTCCGCCGGCCGCGCGCACCGCATCAATGGCGCTTTGGGCCGCCTGCGCGCGTTCCAGGCCGGCCAACTCCTTATCGACCAGGGCCGGCGTGGCGCGTTCGCCGCGGGCTTTGATGCGGGCATGCAGGTCGCGCATCAAGCCTTCCTTTTCCGTCGCCAGGCGGCGCAAGTCCGGATGGTGCGGATCGGGCTCCGGGACCAGGTCGAGCAGATAGAATGTGCCGCCGGATGCGGCCGCCAGGTCGGCGGTGATCGCGGACACGATGCTGCCCGCCGCGCCCGTGACCAGGAAGACCGTGTTCTCGTTCAACTGCAGACCGGGTTGTCCATCCGCCGCGGGTTGTTCCGCGAGGCAGATGCTCCAGCGCAGGCCTCCCCGATGGCCGATCTCGATGACACCTGGATCCCGCAGGGTCTCCGCCAGCAGCCCGTCGGCCACCGCCGCCGCGCCGCACGAAGCTTCGAAATCGACGGCCTTGACGAGCGCGTCCGGGCGCTCGCGCTTGTATGTTTTGGTGAATCCGGTCACCGCGCCGCCCATGGGCGCTACCGCGCCGGCCTCGTCATAGCCGTGCTGCCCGCCCAGCCGCGTCGCCGATATGAGGAAAGTGTCCGGCGCGGCGATCTGCTCATAGAGCGCGCGCATGGTGGTGTACAGCGATTTCACGCGTACCCGCAGAGCCTCGCGCCAGGCCGGAAGATCCATGCCGCGCAGGTCGCCTTCGTGGTCCAGCGCGGGAAGCCAGTAGACGCCGTGTACCGGGCCGGCCGGCAGGGCGCCATCGAGCATGAGGACTTCCGCGCCCGTGGCGCGCAGACGTTCCGCGAGGGCGGCGGCTACGCCGCCTTGGTCCGGCATGATCGCCACGCGGCGACCCGGTCCGAGGGTCACCGGTGTTCGATTACAAATCGCCAGCGGAGGGCGCAAGGTGGGGACCGGCACGCGCCGCGGGGTGGCAGGGGTTGCGACCGCTGGGGCTGCGACAACAGGGGCTGGGGGTTGGGGGCTGGGGGCTGGGGGCTGGGTGTTCAGGTCCGGCCTTTTCTCGTAGACGAAGCGGATGACGTGGGCCAGCGTGGGGAAATCGCGCAGCTTTCGATTCTCGTCCCGCGGGATGTTGTAGATCTCGCGCACCGAGGCGAACAGGTCCGCCTGCTTTACGGTATCGACGCCGAGATCGGCTTCGAGATCCAGGTCGGGATCGAGCATATCCGGCGGATAACCGGTCTTTTCCGCGACCAGCGCCAGCAGCCGCTCTTTGACCGGATCTGCGGCCACAGGAACCGCAACCGCGGGGGCTGGGGGTCGGGGGCTGGGGGCTGGGGGCTGGGTGTTCAGGTCCGGCCTTTTCTCGTAGACGAAGCGGATGACGTGCGCCAGCGTGGGGAAATCGCGCAGCTTTCGATTCTCGTCGCGCGGGATGTTGTAGATCTCGCGCACCGAGGCGAACAGGTCCGCCTGCTTTACGGTATCGACGCCCAGGTCCGCTTCCAGATCCAGGTCGGGATCGAGCATATCCGGCGGGTAACCGGTCTTCTCCGCGACCAGCGCCAGCAGACGCTCTTTGACCGGATCTGCGGCCACAGGAACCGCGGCCGCGGGGGCTGGGGGCTGGGGACTAGGGGCTGGGGGTTGGGGACTAGGGGCTGGGGGCTGGATCGGGTCCGGCACCGGATGCGCCGCGCGATCCTTGATGCGTAGCGTACGCTGCGCCACTTCCAAATCGGCTGCGCCGTTGCCTGCGATGCGGTGCAGCCACACGCTCCAGGCGCCCGCGTCGGCAATCCGCGAAGCATAGCCCAACGCATGCGGGCTAGTGCGCGCGCCATCCTTGCCCGCGATCCAATGCAACAGGGTCATGCTGATCTGCGAGCCAAACCCGGCTCCCAGGCGCAGCGCGTATTCGACGGGATAGCCGCCGCCTTTCGACAGGTTTAATGCGCCCAGTTCCGGATCGACTTCCTTGAAGTTCACCACGGGCGGCACGCATCCGGTTTCGAGCGCCTTCACCGCCACCACGTCTTCGATGCCCGTGCCCATGGCATGGCCCGTGAGACCCTTGGTATTGGCGATCACGATGCGATCCGCCACGTCGCCGAATACGCGCCGCAGGGCGTGGATCTCGGCCGCGGCGCTGCCGCCGCGCGCGGGTGTATAAGTTTCGTGGGACACAAAAACCATGCGCGGAGCCGCCTCGCGCCGCCGGAATCCGTTGGCCGCTTCGGCTTGCGCGACCAGGTTTTCCATCACGCCGCAGATGTGCTCCACATCCAGGCGGGTACCGTGGAAAGCGCTGTTGGCCGTCACCGCGGAGAGCACCTCGCAGATCGGGCGGATGCCGCGTTCGCGGGCCGCTTCGGCGCTCTCAATCACCATGGCGGCCGCGCCCATCCCCATGATCATGCCGTGCCGGCGGCGATCGAACGGCGTAGCGGCTTCTTCGACGACATCGTCGGTGGCGGCCGCGCCGCTAGCCAGGAAGCCCGCGCCAAACCATTCGATCAGGCGGTCGGTGGTGATGTCGTCCGCCGCAACGACGATGACCCGGCGGCAGCGCCCGGCGCGAATCCAATCGTTGGCCAGCGATACGGCCTGGGTGGTGCTGGCGCAGGCCGAGTTGATTTGGGTGTTCGGGCCGCGCGCGCCGATAATTTCGGCGAACTGCGAATGCCCCATCGATAGTACGTGGAACAGGAAGCGCCGGTCGAACCGATAGGGCTCCCGTTCCAGGCCGGCGCGCAGGTCGTCGATCCGCCGCGCCATCTCCTGCCCCACCGTGGAACGGCCTTCCGCTTCCACCAGCCGTGCGTACATGCTCTCCAGCATGGCCAACTGATCGCGGCGGGCGCGGTCGGCATAATAGCGCGCGAGCTCATCCGCAAAGGAATCGAAGCCCGGGAAAACGGAAGCGAAAATCACGCCCGTATCGTCGCGCAACGCGTCCGGCAATCCCCAGTGATCCGGCAATTGCGTGCCTTTGCTGGTGGTCTTGTAGCGCATCACCAGCGGAATGCCGGCGTCGCGCAGGGCGTCCAGACCGGCAGCGATGGCCAGTTGCGTGGCGCGGTCCAGGGCGGCGAGCCGCTCGGCGGCGACGCCAAACTCCTTCTCCAGATCGAAATCGCCGCCGCGGCCGGCCAGTTTGATCACCTCCGACAGATTGGCGATGGCTTCGAAACTCGCGGCGCCACGGTCGTTCTTTACCAGGCGCGTGATGTGCTTGTCGAGCATGGCCCGGCGGAAGCGCGTCGGGATCACGTCGATGGCCTGTTCGCCGCCGAGGATGCGGGCGACGTTGGCATCGTCGAAAATACGCCCCGGACCGGGCAGCCCCAGCGCCGCGCCGGTGATTGCAACTGGTTGGGAGGCGGGCTGGAGGGCGGGTTGGTTCGCGGGCCCGGCCGCCGCCGCGCTCTCGATCCGGGCTGCCCCCAAACCCGACGCGTAGAGCCCGCACAACGCCTGGTTGAACGAAGGCAAGTCACCGAATTTCGGATGATTGGTGAAGACCGCCAACACATCCGGACGGTCGCCCAAGACGTCTTCCACGAATCCCTGCAGCGCCTTCTTCGGCCCAACTTCCACGAAAACCCGCGCGCCGGCATCGTAGAGCGTGCGCAGGCCCTGGATGAATTGGACGGGCGAGGCCACCTGCCGCGCCAGGATATCGAGCATCCGCGGCACGGATTGTCCCCCCATGGGATAGAATTCCCCACTGACGTTGGCGACTACAGGGATGTGCGGCGATTCCAGGTGCAGACGCTGCAGCACGCTGCGCAGCGGCTGGCTGGCGGGCGCCACGATGGACGTATGGAAAGCGTGGCTTACCGGTAGCGGGACCGCATTGTAGCCGGCCTTCTCAAAAAGCGCGATGGCTTGCCCGACGGCCGGGCTGGCGCCGCCGATCACGGCCTGGCTGTTGCTGTTCAAGTTCGCGATCACCACGTAGCCATCCACGGTCCGCAGGATGCGCTCGATTTCAGCGAGCGGCGCGAACACCGCCGCCATGCGGCCGTTATCCTGCATCGAGACGCGGGCCATTTCGCGGCCGCGGGCGCTGACGGCTTCCAGGGCGTCCGCGAAAGGCATTGCTCCGGAGGCCACCAGGGCTCCGTATTCGCCCAGGCTGTGCCCCATGGCCATATCCGGCCGGACGCCAAATGCGGCCAGTAGCCGCGTCAGCGCCAGATCGGCAGCCAGCACGGCGGGCTGCGTGATAGCGGTCTGGCGAAGATCTTCTTCCGCCCTGGAGACGGCGGCCGTATCCGACGGGTTGACGAAGACAAACTCGCTCAGGGGCTTGCCGAGCAGCGGGGACATCACGCCGTCGGCTTCGGCAAAAGTCGCCGCGACAATGGGATCGGCCGCACGCAGTCCGCTCAGCATGTTCGCGTATTGCGAGCCTTGGCCGGGATAGAGGAAGGCCACCTTAGGCGCGGGACCGTGGCCGCGGAAGATGCCCTGCGCACGCAGGGCCTTCCACTGCATAGGCTGGTCGGCCGCCAGCGCCTTCAGCGCTTTGGCGGACTTGGCGGCGAGGTCGGGGGCATCGGCATAGTCGATCGCCAGGCGCTCGGGTGCGCGCAGATCCGATGCGGACGGCGCAGACGGCGCGGGCGCGTTCCCGGAGGCTGCGGCGGTTTGTATGGCGCGCAAACGCTCGGCCAGATCGTCCGCGGAACCTCCGCCAATCAACAAGGCGCCCCGCAAAGGAGCGCGGTGGCCGGGGACTCCGGTCCTGGCGCCGTCGTCGACAGCGGCTCCGGCGACCTTTTTGCCGTTTCCGTGCAACCGGTGCGGGACATATTCCTCCAGCACGGCATGGAAATTCGTGCCGCCAAATCCGAACGCGCTCACGCCCGCGCGCCGCGCGCCATCCGCCGCGGCCGGCCACGGACGCAGCTCGCCATTCACGTAGAGCGGCGAATGCGCAAAGTCGATATCCGGGCTGGGATGCTCGCAGTGCACGCTGGGCGGCAGCACCCTGTCCCGCAGCGCCAGGACGGTCTTTAGCAATCCGGCGGCACCCGCGGCTCCCTTGAGGTGCCCGATGTTGGATTTCACCGAGCCTAGCGCCACGGAATGCGCGGGGACGTGAAAACTGCTCAGCACATCGGTAAAGCTTTCCACTTCCACCACGTCCCCCACGCGGGTGGAGGTCCCGTGGCCTTCAATCAGGGTTGCGGTGGCGGGCGACAATCCGGCATTTTCCCAGGCGCGCCGGATGCAGTGCTTCTGGCCGGCCGGGTTGGGCGCCGTGATGCCCTTGCCCTTGCCGTCGCTCGATCCTCCGATGCCGCGCAGCACCGCGTAAATCCTGTCCCCATCGCGCTCCGCGTCGGCCAGGCGCTTCAGCAGGAAAATGACCGCGCCTTCACCCATGACGAAGCCATCGGCACCCTCGGCGTAAGGCCGCGTGCCGGTACCCGAGAGCGCCCCGATCTTGCAGAACTTGACGAAGGTGGGCGCACCCATATTGCGATCGATGCCGCCGGTGACCGCCAGGTCGAAGTCTTTCTCGACCAATCCCACGACCGCCGCTTGGAACGCCGCCATGGCCGACGCGCAGGCGGCGTCAGTGACGAAATTCGGACCGTGAAAATTGAAAATGTTCGCGATCCTGCCGGCGATGCAGTTGGCCAATTCGCCGGGCATGGAATCTTCCGTAATCTCGGGCAGGCGCGTGCCCATCCGCTCGTGGAGTTCGCGCGTAATTTCGCGCCGCGCGGTTTCCGGCAGCGCCGCAAAGCTGCCGCTCTCGGCCAACTCGTGGGCATATTCGGGAAAGTGGACGCGCAACGAAGTGAGATAGTGCCGTTCCCCGGCCATGGCATTCCCCAGGATCACGGCCGTGCGGTCGGTGTCGATCGGGCGTGCGGGATAGCCGTAGTCGTCCAGCGCCTGGCGGGTGCAGGCGATGGCCCATTTCTGGGCTTCGTCCATGGCGTCCACCACGCGCGGCGGGACCGCCATGCGCCACTTGATCGGGTCCCATTCGTACTCGCGCACCCAACCGCCGATCTTCGAATACGTTTTATCCGGCGCATTGGGATCGGCGTCGTAATAGCGGGCCGGATCCCAGCGGTCCGGCTGAACTTCGCTGATGCTGTAGCGGCCCGACTTCACGTTTTGCCAGAAAGCAGGAACGTTCGGGGCGTCGGGCAGAACCGCACCTGTCCCCACAATCGCTATCGCGCGATACGCAGTATCGTCCATGATGACCTCCATGCCAAAGAACACTTCTTGCGGATGGGCAATCCTGCCCGCGGCCGCGCTTTCAAGCGGCCGATTGCTTAAGCGGCCTGTCCGGCCTGCTTCGCGGCGCGTCCGTACAGCACGTCGCCGGTATAATCCATATCGCAAATCAGTCCCGCCTGCGCGCGGTGAATCGCGGGCAGTCCCAAGCGGGCTTCGAACGCGTCCATGTCCGCGCCGCTCACGCCACCGGCTCCCACGACCCAGCGCAAGCCCTCCGCGCCGGCCTTCATGGCCGCCTCACGCGCGAAGATCCGGCTGATGGCGGCCAACCCGGCCGCATCGAAACGCCGATTCGCTTTTTCGTGGAGCTTGGCTCCGGCCATCCGCGCCGCGCGCCGCGCCAGGCTGCCGGCGGATTCCGCGTAGGCGATCAATTCGCCCAGCCGCAGCAGGATATGTTGATAGCGGGTCAGGCGCCCGATGCGCGCCTTCTCCAGCACCTCGGCCAGTGCGTGCTGTGCCAGCGCCGCGATGCTCGCTCCCACATCCGGATGGCGGGCGTCGATGGCCTCAAGCTCGCGGGCCTGGTCGTGATAATGCTGGCCGCGCGTTTTCAGATGAAGCTGCCAGCGGTCGCGGGCGATGGTCATCTCCATGATCTCGGAGGTGCCTTCATAGATGGTGGTGATGCGCACGTCGCGCTTGATCTTCTCGACCAGGTATTCGTGCGTGTAGCCGTAGCCGCCCAGCGCCTGGATACTGGCATCCGCCGCCAGGTTCCCGGCTTCGGTCGACATGTATTTGGCGATGGCACCCTCGGTGTTCAAGCTGCCTTCGCCGGCGTCGATGCGCTCGGCCGTCTCTTCGATGAAGGCGCGGCCAGCCTCCAGGCGCGCGGCGTTGGGCACGATCAGCTTGTGGGTGTATCCCTGTTTTTGAGAGAGCGGCGCACCGGCCTGGATGCGCTTGGCCGAATACGGAATCGCGCGATCCAGCGCGGCCCATCCGGCCCCCAGCCCAAACGCCGCCACCATCAGGCGCGTGTAACCGAATACGGCTTGCGCCTGGTTCAGGCCCTGACCTTCCACGCCGCCCACCAGACGGTCCGCGTCCACGTAGACTTCGCTGAGAGAAAGCGCGGCCGTGTTGCTCAGCCGGATGCCGTGCTTGTCTTCCGGTTCGTCATGGCTGAAGCCCTTGGCCCCCTTCTCGACGATGAACCAGCTTGGGCCGCCGGGCGTGTTCGCCAGGATGGTGTACGCGTCCGCCACGCCGCCGTTGCTGATCCATTGTTTGCTGCCGTCGATCTTGTAGCCCGCGATCCGGTCGCCGTCCATCACGCGCGCGGCAGTGGTCTGCAAGGCCGCCAGATCGCTGCCCGCGTCCGGCTCGGTGGCCCCATAGGCAAACAAGATGCCTTCTTCTGCGATCCGCGTCAGCCAAAGCTTCTTCTGTTCCGGCGTGGCGCCAACCGTGATCGGGTCGCTCCCCAAGAATGTGGCCAGCACCGACGTAGCCACCCCCAGGTCGATACGCGCCATCTCTTCGCAGATGCAGTACACATCGAAGGCGCCGCCTCCCATGCCGCCGTACTCTTCGGGGACGAAGAGGAGTTGAATACCCAGCTTGTCGGGGCTGCACATGTCCCGCACAATCTCGAGCGGGCATTCGTCGCGCGCATCGAGGGCGATCAGATCCTGGTCCGGCAGGCGCTTTTTGCCGAAATCCCTGAGGGATTTCAAGCTTAATTTCAAGGTCTTTTTTGCGATCATGGCTGGGTTTACCTTTCGCGGATCCTGGCGGTCAATTCCGGCAGAAATTCCAGAATGTCGGCGGCGATGCCGACGTCCGCCACACGGAATATGGGCGCGTTGGGATTCTTGTTGATGGCTACGATGAACGGGCTGCCTTTAATGCCGGCCAGGTGCTGGAACGATCCGCTGATGCCACACGCCAGGTAGACCTTGGGCTTGACGGTCTGTCCGGAAGATCCCACCTGCCGGGATTTCTCCATCCATTTGGCGTCCACCACGGGGCGGGAGCAGCTTACGGCGCCGCCCAAAGCATCGGCCAGGTCCTGGGCGATGGCCACATTCTCGCGCTCTTCAATGCCGCGGCCGATGGAAACCAGCACCGGATAGCGGGTGATGTCCACGTCGCCGGTTTCGGCCGCGATGGTCTCCAGGTAGCGCCGTCCCGAAGTTAGCTGGCCGACACCCGCGGATTGGTCGACGATCACGCCGCCGGCGGGGGCGGTTTCAGCGGGCTTGAATGCTCCCGGCCGTATGGTGATGACCACGCCGGTTGAAACATCGCAACAGAAGTGCGCGTTTACCTGTCCGCCGTATTCCTGGCGCACGACCCGCAACATGGTGCCCCGCGGGCTCTCTATGTCCAGCACATCCGGCGCGTAGGCGGCATTCATCTTAATGGAAAGGCCGGGCGCCAGATCGGTTCCGAAATGCGTGTGGGGGATTAATACGATACTGCCGGCCGGCAGTACGCGCACCAGCGCCTTGCGCACTAGTTCGGGGTTCGGATAAGCCAGCGATTCGTGGGCAATTCTCCAGACTTCGGCAAAGCGCGTGCGCAGCGAATCGCAAACGGCATCGCAGTTGGGTCCCCAGCCGGCGACCACGGCTGTTGGGGTTTGCGCGCTATCGATCTTGCCGGCAGCCGCCGCCAGTTCGGCTGCCGAATCGTCGGCCACGCCGCCTTTGTGCACGATATACGCGAAAATTCTGGCCATTTAGTTCAGCCCTCCTTTGGCTTTCAGGAGTTCGATCAAGCTGTCCACAATGCCTTCGGTGCTGCCCTCGAGCATCTCGGCGCCCTTGCCCAACGGCGGCATGAAATAATCCGCCCGCCTTACCTTGGCGGCGTTGGCGCCGGCGTCGCCGTTCACGCCCAGGTCCGCCGCGCCGAGAGTCGGAATGGGCAGGGAGGCCACTTGCCGGATGCCGCGCATGCCGACGTATCGCGGCTCGTTGATGCCGGTCTGGATGGAGAGCACGCACGGCAGATCGATCTCGTTCATCTCTTTATTACCGCCTTCGATCTCGCGGCCGATTTTCAGCTTCCCGTGCAGGATTTCGATCGAATTCACTAGCGAGGCGAACGGATAATCCAGCAGCGCCGCCAGCATACCGCCGACCTGGGCCGCGCCGTCTTCGGCCTGCACTCCCGTCAGGATCAGATTGTAATGGCCCTTCTTGACGAAGGCCGCCAGGATCGCGGCGATGCCTCTGCCGTCCGATCCAGCGAAGGCATCGTCGGAAAGCAGGACGCCGCTCTTTGCGCCCATGGCCATCTCGCGGCGCAGGATCTCTTCGTCCTCATCGCCGCCGACCGTCACTACCGTGACCGTGCCGCCATCGCGCTCCACGATGTTCAGCGCTTCTTCCACCGCATAGTTGTCCGGTTCATTCACCGAATAAACCAGGCCGTCGCGTGCAATGTCGTCTCCCGCCTCATTCAGCTCGATGTCATCTTTTTGTTTTTCAACCAACTCCGTCAGGTCGATGGCGGTCATCTTTCCTTCCATGCCGGCGACCTTAATTGCGTCTTCCATATTCACCATGCAAAAAGGGCAAGCGGTAACAATTACATTGGCTCCGGCTTCGGCGGCCATTTGTACACGCTTCACGCCCATGCGTTGATCTTCCTTCGGCTCGTAGAAGAGCGCCAGTCCGCCGCCTCCGCAGCAGAAGGAACGATCGCGCGAACGGCGCATCTCGACGCGCCGCAGTCCGGGAATGGCATCGAGCACTTCGCGCGGCGCATCGTAGATGCCATTGTGCCGGCCCAGGTAGCAGGGATCGTGGTACGCGTAAACATCGCCATCGTTTTCGAGCGCATGCAGTTTCATGCCGCCAGCCCGCACCTTCCGCGCGATCCACTCACTGATGTGTTCCACTGGCGGCATATTCCGGTAGTCGTGCTTCAGGGCGTTGTACGCATGTGGATCGGAAGTGACGACGCGCTGCGCGCCGGATGCGTGAATTGCGGCGGTGTTGTGTTCGCGTAAGGCCATGAAGAGGGTTTCTTCGCCGAAGCGCCGCACGTCATGGCCGCTGTCTTTTTCAACAGTGCCAAGAATGCTGATATTTTCACCACTTCTGTTGAGGATCTTGGCAGTGGCCCGTCCGATCGACTGGATGCGGTCGTCGTAGGAGGTGATGCTGTCCACGAAGTACAGGGTGTCGGCGGGGGCGTTGCCGTTCGCGATTCGGACGCTGCAGGTTTGAACGAAATCCTTGGCCCTCGCCCAATCGGCTCTTTTCTTTTCGGCTTTGCCGAACGGATTGCCCCGGCTCTCCAGGGACTGCAGCGCCTTCTGCAATGACTGCGGCACGTTTCCGTCGTCCACCATGCCGCGCCGCAAATCCACGATCTTGTCGATGTACTCGACCAGCAGCGGGCATTCCGCTTCACAAGCTCCGCAGGTGGTGCACGACCAGATCTCGTCTTCCGAATAAATCCCTCCGATCAGGCGGTCGCCATTGTGCGCACTGCCCCACACGGGAAAATGCTGGAAGCTGTAATCACGCGCCTTGATCGTGAGGAATCTTGGCGAGAGCGGCCGTCCCACGGTGTTGGCCGGACACTGGTCCGAACACCGGCCGCAATCGGCGCAGGAATAAAAGTCCAGCATGTGCTTCCAGGTGAAATCTTCGAATGTTTTTACACCGAAGGACTTCACCTCATCCAGGCGGGCGTCGGGAACGCCCCAGCGCACCGGCTTGACGGTGCCCCGGTCCAGATTGGCGAAATACACGCTGAATAATGACGTCTCCACATGAAACTGAATTCCAAACGGCCGGTAGCAGAGCAAGAAAAAGAAGGCCAGTTCGTGTGCCAGGTAGGCGCCCAGATAGAGGTTGGCGACCAGCGCGAATGAGGCGCGGGCCAAGGCACCCTGCAACATCCAGGGCAGCGAAAAAACCGGGAGAGGCGCAGCGGGCAGGTGCCGCTGCCAATGGCCCGCGGCATAGCCCGCCTCGAAGAGACTATCCGCCGCCATGAGCACGGCGATCAGCGCCAGCAGGAAGATCGCGTCGGCTGTATGCGCTCTGCCGTACCGCGCCGGCACCGCATATCGCGCGGGATGGAGCAGGCGCCGCACCATCGCCACGATCATACAGAGGAAGACGACGGTTGCCGCGTAATCGGAGATTGCGCCGTACAGGCCGCCCGCCGCCACGGGACTGCCGGACGTTCCCAGCGCCAACAGTTCTATCGTGTGAACGACCAGAACCAGAAATCCCGCGAAGAATAGGATGTGGACGATTCCCGCCCCGAGATAGCGCGGATGCCGCCACTGCCCGAACCAGAACTGCAAAAGCCGGCCCAGCCGGATTAGAGGCCGGTCGAATCGCGGATCGCGCTGACCACGCAGCAGCGGCCGCATACGTTTTGCCAGGATGTAGGCGAAACACGCAGATCCCAGGAGATTGACGATCCAGAATAGGATGCGCCCTTGGATGAACCAGAATGTCGCCTCTGCGGGCGACTGAATCGTCGTCGCCATACCGAACGTCCTTGCCGTTGAGATATTATGCAGTACAATACCTCAAAGTATTTAATTATGGAGCGGCCTTAGAACGGCGCGCCGGTAGACATCGCGCGCGCCTTCGGCTGCCGCTCGTTCAAGATGAGGCGCCGCACGGTACGCAGATCGTTCAGGATGATCCGGCTTTTGAGAATGTGGCAGTTCAGCGTCTTCAGTTTGAAGATTGCCAGTTCGATCGCCTGCGCGCGGCGCGGTTCGCCTTCCTGCACCGCCGCTTGCTGATCGGCATTGAGATCCTTCATCGAATCCAGAATCGTGTCGGCCAGGACCTTCATGAAATCCTGTGCGCTCTCGATGGAATCGAAACATCCAACGGTCTCGTCAGCGGATATCATCATCGGCTGCTCCACTTCCGGGCGCGCATCGTCCACCGTGACCGGGGGGACGGCCCGCCCTACTCGCAGTGCGAACACCGCATGCAAATAAATGTCGGTTTGCTTCTGCATTTTCCTGCCCACTGGCAGGGAACCGGAAACGCCTAACTTTGTGAAAGACCCACTCGGGAGTATGCACGGGGTATTGCGCAAATTCACGCTAATTTGCGCGATTTTGGGGGAAACGACTCTACACTCCGGCGTACGCGGCCTCCCATCGATCACAAATCGATAGCGATGACTTCGTGATCCAGGATGCCGGCAAGGGTCAGCGTGAGCGCGCCGTTTGCCTCGGCCGCTTGCGGATCGGCTCCGCTCA
>JBEKIM010000200.1:0-11997 GCA_050011755.1 Bryobacteraceae bacterium
GTGTGCGTTGTAGGGAAGCGTGTCCAGAAACAGGTCGGCGATGGCGAGACGCGCCAGGTGTTCCGGATTCGGCACGCGCGGCGCAAAGACCAGCCGAGCGGCGCCTCCCGCTAGCCGGGATTCCGCCTCGCGCCGCAGATTGGCCATCGCCGCCGGGTTTGTCTCGAGCAGCCACAACACGCTACCCGGTACGCCGGCGAGCAATCGCATCCAGATATCGAACATCGGCGCTGTGATCTTGTATGTGGAGTTGACGCAGCAGAACACGAACGCCGCGTCCGGAAGTCCGCACTCGAACCGGGCCGGTATGCGCGCGGCGATCGGGCGGCGCCGGTCGTTGGCCTGATAACAATCCGGCAGGAGCACGAGTCGTTCGGTGAAGTAAGCCTGCTCAGGGGCTGGAGCCACCACCGGATCCACCACGATGTAGTCCAGGGCGGGGCTCCCCATGGTGCCGGGATAGCCAAGGTAGTTCGCCTGAACGGGAGCCGGCCGGAGAGCCAGAATTTCGGGACGAGCATCGGTCGTGTAGCCGCTCAGGTCCACCAGAATATCCACTTCGCCGGCCCGGATGCGAGCCGCCGACTCGGCGTGTGAGCAATCCCGTAAATCCTCGAAATGGTCGAACGATTCCCGTAACGCGCGGCGGGTGGGGCTGCCATCGTCGCGCCCGTAGGAATACCCGATGACGCGAAAACGCCCGCGATCGTGCAAGTGGAACAGTTCCGCGATCAAGTGCGCCACGGGGTGTTCGCGAAAGTCGTTCGACAGGTATCCAACGGTAATCAGTCCCGCGCTTTTGGGTGCCGCGGCCGGTTGCGCGGGGGCCCCCAGTTGTTCAGCCGCCCAACGTTGCGCGCACAGCAACTGCTGCCGGGGGGTGGTGTCAAGGCTCAGAAACACGAACGGATTCACCGTACCCGAGCCGGCCTCCACAATCCCGATCAGTTTCGCAGTGAGATCGTCCAACTGGCTCCAATCGCAAAGCTCTTTCAACTGATACGCCAATTGGGCGATCGCCGCGGCGAATTCCGGCTTGATCGCCAGCGCCGCGCGGAGCGCAGCTACCGCCTCGTCCAGGCGGCCGAGCCGGCGCAATGCGCTGCTCAAGTTCCGGAACACATCGGCGTTGTCGGGCCGCAGGCTAATCGCGTTGCGATAGCAGGCCGCCGCTTCCTCAAACGAGCCGGCCATCTCCAGTACATGACCCAGGTTATTGTGCGCCCCCGCGAAGGCGGGCGCCTCCGCAATCGCGTGGCGATAGCTGCCGGCCGCTTCGGAGAGCATACCCTGTTGCGCCAGCAGATAGCCAAGGTCGTTGAACGCCACCGCGAAGTGAGGATCGGAGCGGACGGCCCGGCGGAGTAACGCTACCGCTTCGCCCGGATAGCCTTGGCGCACGGCGGCGATCGCGAGAATGTGCAGCGCCCGCGGTTGGTCCGGCACGGCGTGCAAGATACTGGCGCAGATTTGGGCGGCGCCGGCCAGATCGCCCGACTGCGCCAAGTCACGGGCAAGACCTAACGCTTCTTCGAGGCCGAGACGCTGCGCCACCGGATCATTATAGCCTCGTCGCTGCCGCCGCGGCCGCGGCGCCTCCCCGTCAGGCCGGTGCGGCCCGATGAATTTAGGTCGTAAAGCGAGTAGGCTAGTTTGTTAACAGACTAACAGAAATACTTATTTGGATTCGATTTGCGGCACACCTGAGCGGGCGCCTGCAATGACTTGCTGCAGCGCCTGGATCAACCCCGGCCCCATCTGTTGGAGCTCTGTAATATGTTCATTTGAAAGCTTGTCGAGAAGGCCTTCGCCATTTTTAGTCAATCCCACGATGACTCGCCGACGGTCCTCTTCACCGATCCGGCGATAGACCATCAGGCGTTCCTCCATGCGATCCACGAGCTCGACGGTGGTGTGATGCCGCAGCTTCAAACGCTCGGCGAGGTAACCAATCGTGGGGCCGTCCCCATCCCCGGCATACCCTTTCACGGCCAGCAGCAACTGGTGCTGCTGCGGCTCAAGGCCTGCGGTACGGGCTGCGTTCTCGCTGAAATGCAAGAACTTACGAATTTGGTAGCGAAACTCCGATAGCGCCCGGTATTGGGACATCGTCATACCTTTGGATTTCATGAACTATTCATAAACGAAAAAGCGCTTCCCTGGTCGACTGCGCTCTCCACGCTGATCTTCCCGCCGTGCAACTTGAGCCAATTCCTGTACCTATGCGAGTCCAATGCCGGTACCCTCGTGCGTGCGGCTGCGGCTGTGCTCAATGCGGTGGAACCTTTCGAACGTGCGCGGCAATTCCGCGGCGGGGATGCCCACTCCCGTATCGCGGACGGTGAGCCGCGCCTGGCCGCCGCGGGTTTCCAGACGAACTTCGACTTCGCCCCGCAGCGCAAACTTGAAGGCATTGGCCCGGCGGATTACGTCAGCGCGGGAAGCGCTTTGCGCGCCTCGCGGTCTGGATCGTTCTTTGCCACCGAGGTATCGTCGAAGACCATGGTCTCGCCTTTTGCGGCGGTGTACTTCGGCCAGTTCGGCAGCCCCGGACCGTTGGGATTACCGGTCTTCATAAACTGGAGCAGGGCGCCCGCCATTTTGGCCGATACCGCCCGCGGACGGCCTCCGCCGCCGGTGTGGGTCAGCATCAGGTCCGTGTTGTAGAACCAGAAGCTGATATCCACGCAGTGAAACGCGCGGATGCGGCCGTCGAACAACGGCGGCTGCCACGCGAACCAGTTCACATAGACACCAGCGGGCTGCTTCGATTTCACGTCGGCCAGCGCCACCACGCCTTGCCGGTTGCTGCTGGCCAGCGTCCAGATCTCGACCGGCTTCCGGCCGGGGAACGCCTTCGCGTAAGCTTCCACCACTTCGCCTGCTTTGTCGCCGAACCCTCCGCCGAAGCCCGCCCTGGTTTTCAGCCGCTCCACCACCTGGGGCATGGTGATCGATTCGAGCGAGGCATCGGCCCAACTCATGGACATCTCGTTTTCGACCGAGCTGATGATCATGGGCACGTTGGCGGCGGTGGGCGCCGCTTCGGGATCGTAAGGATGCTGCGGCAGGATGGTGCCGTCCACCACGGGGCTGAAGCCGCGCATCATGCCGCCGCCCGGTCCGGATTCCTTAGCCAGGGCCTGCTGCGCCTTGGTGGCCACCGCATAGTAATCTTTCCAGGGGATGGACTGCAGCTTATCGAGTTCTCCGGCGCTAAGCCCGGCTTCCTGCACTACGGCTGCGCCCAGTTTCTCCGAATAAGCCTTTTCGCCGGACTTGCGCGAGGCGCCGCTCAGCACGACCGCCTTGTGGAACAGGCCTTTGGCGGAGGGCATCGCGGTCAGGATACAGACCTTCGCGCCGCCGCCCGATTGCCCCATGATGGTGACGTTTCCGGGGTCGCCGCCGAAGTTGGCGATGTTATCGCGCACCCATTCGAGCGCGGCCACGATATCGAGCATGCCCACGTTGCCCGACGCCGCGAATTTGTCGCCGCCGACGCCCGCCAAATTGCAGTAACCCAGTGGACCGAGCCGGTGGTTGATTGAGCAGAACACCACGTCGCCCAGCCGCGCAAAGTTTTCTCCGTTGTAGCCGTCCTGTTCGATGCCGTTTCCAGCTGTGAAGCCGCCGCCGTGAATCCAAAAAAGCACGGGCCGTTTTTTGCCGTCCTTCAGGGCCGGCGTGAAGACGTTCATGCGCAGACAATCTTCGTTCACGTCGTAATAGTTCCAATGATCGCGGAAGGAAGCGTATTTGTTGGCAAAGCGGTTGTCCATGTTCTGGGGCGCGGAATTGCCCCACCATAGCGCCGGATAGACATCCGTCCACGGCTTGGGCTTCTGCGGCGGCATGAAGCGGTTGGCGCCGGCCGTGTCGGCGCCATAGGGAATGCCCAGGAAGTAGTAGATATTCCGCAACATGTAGCCGCGGACTTTGCCGTATTCGGTATTGGTGATCGCGATGTTGTCGCCGACCAGCAAGACCGGTCCATCCTGGTTCTTCGCCAGCGCCTCTTCCGGGGCTGCCGCCACGGCGCCCGCGCCTACGGCGATCCCGGCCGAGCTGGTTCCCAGCGTCTGTATGAATTGCCGTCTGTTGGATTTCATTTCTTTCGTCCTTTCGATTGCAGATTGCTTTTGTTTCAATGCGGGCCTGGCCGCGCGGCGCACCGCTCTTTCGTAATTTGAGCCTGATTCTCCTAAAACGCCGATTGTATCAGCGAACAGACCAAAATCGGGTGGTCGGTCTATTGGCCTGGTGCCCACTCCCCTGCGAGCATCGCGAAGACGAAGTCGTTCGACCCATTGGCCCTTGAACCAGAGACTCTCGACCATGTGAGCTTCCTGGCGGAAAGCCAGCCTGTGCATGAGCCGGACCGAGCCGGTGTTGCGCGGGCCGACGGAAGCGGAGATGCGATGCTTTCGAAGTTTGCCGAACAGGTAGCCGACCCTGGAGCGATGCGGGTTCCCAAGACTGGAAGCGAGATACATCCGGCGCCGAGCGATAGAGCAATGCGAACTCCGCGTCGCGGGCGCGAGATCGCTAAGGATCAGCCGGCCGGTGACGATGTCCTGGAACACGCTCTGAACCCGAATCGGATGGAGCCGCTCTCGTCTAAATCATAACTCAATCGCCGCGGTCCTTGCCGGGACGATGTACACTAATCGCAGTGCGCTGGCTTGGCTGTTTATCGATTCCACTGGTTCTTGCAGCGGCCGATTGGACACAATTTCGCGGACCGAACGGCTCTGGCGTCTCTCCCTCAAAAAGCGTTGTGGAGCAATTCGGCCCGCAAAAGAACCTTCTCTGGAGAATGGCGCTGCCGCCGGGACATTCCTCACCCGTCTTCACCGTGGATCACATCTTTGTCACCGCATTCGAGGGCAAGACCCTCCTCACGATCTGCCTCGATCGCGACACCGGTAAAGTGATATGGCGGCGCGAGGCGCCCCGCGAACGCGTGGAGAGTTTCCAACCGATGAATGGACCCGCGTCGCCATCTCCAGTCACCGACGGCGCCAACGTTTACGTGTTTTTTGGCGATTTCGGGCTGTTGTCCTACGGAACGGACGGCAAAGAGCGCTGGCGTTTGCCGCTGGGTCCCTTCAACAATCCAAACGGCCACGGCACTTCGCCCATCCTCGCGGATGGAAAGCTGGTGCTCGTCTGCGATCAGGACACGGGGTCGTACCTGATTGCGGTCGATTCCACGGATGGGCGAGTGCTATGGAAGACGATGCGGCCGGAATACACGCGCGGTTACGCCACGCCCGCGGTCTACCGCCCGAAACGCGGGCCGGCGGAGGTGATCGTCCCCGGCTCGTTTGAAGTGGCTTCTTACATCCTCGATAGCGGCGAGAAACTCTGGTGGGTGCGCGGTCTACCCTGGCAACAAAAGACCGTGCCACTCATCGACGGCGACCATATTTTCGTAAACGGTTGGGAATCCGATGGCGATCGGCAACGCCGCGATATCCCCGAATTCCCCGAGATTCTGGCGAAATACGATAAGGACCACGATGGCAAGTTGTCACGTGGCGAGATGCGTCCGAGCAACACGGCCGAATGGTTTGACGACAACGATCTGAACCACGACGGCTACATCGACGCAGGCGAATGGCAACTCTACCGGGCGCGAACTGCCTCGGAGAATTGTCTGGTTGCGATTCGCGCCGGCGGCCGCGGAGATGTGACCAAAAGCCGCGTGCTCTGGAGATACCGCAAGGCTCTGCCGAATACATCGTCCCCGTTGTTATATGAAGGCGTGATCTATCTGGTGCGCGATGGAGTGTTCACCAGTTTGAACCCGGTGACTGGCGAGGTGTACAAGCAGGCGCGTCTCACGGGCGCACTCGGACGTTATTGGGCTTCGCCGGTCGCCGCCGACGGCAAGATCCTTCTGGCAAGTGAAGACGGTAAGGTCGTGGTGCTGCGCGCAGACCCGCAATGGGAGATCCTCGCCGTCAACAGCCTCAACGAGGACATCTTTGCCACGCCCGCCATTCTGGATGGGCGGATCTACGTCCGCACCCGCGACGCAATCTACTGTTTCGCAAAGAGGCGTGGGGATAGATAGATCGATTTCCGGCCGGCAGCCCGCGCGGCAGGGTCGTGCGGTTTACTCGCGCCCGTAGGGCCGCGATCGGCTCACTGCCCGACGCCCCGGAGAAGTACTTCTTGCGGACTATCGGGTGCTCCGTCGCCGATTACCAGGACAGCGGTGCGATCCCCCTTCTGCCTCGGATGAAAGGTGACGCTAATCGTGCAGGCTTCCTGCGGCGCCAGACTCGACGAACATGTGCCGCTCTTCAGGAAATCGCTCCCATTCATCCCGGCGACCGTGATTGCGGCGATCGGCAGGCTGACCTTGGCATTATTTCTGACGGTTACAGTCGCAGGAGGGCTGGACGTGCCCACACCCGTAGCGACGTAGCTAAGAACCGTCGGTGAGACCAGCAGCGCCGCGGAGCCGGTGTTGAGCAGCAGGCTGACGGTGCCCAGCGGCAGAGTGGCATTGGCGACGGCTACGTCAGGATGGCGGTCGCCGTTGAAATCGCCCAAGGCCACTGCCTGCGGCGATACGGAAGTGGCTACTCCCAATCCCGCGTTGTAGGCCATTCCCGTCTCGAATGTTCCGTTGCCGGTGCCGAGCAGCACGCTGACGGTGCGGTCCGCCATATTCGCCACCACCAAGTCGAGGACACCATCGCCATTCACATCTCCGACAGCTACGGAAAACGGATTTTGACCGGTGGGGTAGGAGACGGCGGCGTTGAAACCGCCCGTGCCATCGTTCAGCAGCACTTCGACACGAAGCTGGGTTTCGTCGGCGACTACGACATCCAGATGGCCGTCGCCGTTGAAATCGCCGAGCGCGACGGCGAACGGATTGACTCCGGCGCCATACTCTTTGACCGGGCCGAAACTGCCGTCCCCCTGCCCGAGCAGCACGCCGACCTTACCCGGAATGTTGCCGTACCCGTCGTTTGCCACGATCAGATCGGGACGTCCGTCCCCATTAACATCGCCGACGGCGATGGCCTGCGGCACGACGCCGGCGGCAAACTGTACAGGAGGGCGAAACGTACCATCCCCGTTGCCAATCAGAACGCTGACCTGCCCCGGCGTGGCTTTCTCGACAAAATTAGCCACGGCCAGATCGAGGTGTCCATCGCCGTTGAAATCACCCGCGGCAATGGACAGCGGGCTTGGACCCGCAGCGAAATTGACCGCATTCCCGAAGTTGCCGTGGCCGTCGCCCAGAAGCACGCTGACGAACCCATCCTGGTTCACCACCGCCAAGTCGAGGTGCCCATCGCCGTTGAAGTCGCCGGTGACCACGGCCCGGGGCGTCCGGCCCACCTGGTAGCCGGCCATCGGCTGCAAGGTACCGTCTCCATTTCCCAGGAATACGCCGAGGCTGCTCGAGTGCTGTGAGAGCAGGTTGGAGTTTGCCACCGCCAGATCCAACTTGCCATCTTCGTTGAAGTCTCCTACGGCGACCCCAAAAGGAAAGCTCCCGGCGCCAAACATTCGCGGCGGTTTCAACTCGCCGGCCGAAGCTGCTCCCGCCAGCAGGAACAGAAGGATACCCATCCCGGGTAGGCAACGACACCAACGCGACCTACGGGTCAGTTCAAAGTGCATGCGATGGAATCTCCTTGAGAATGTCTACGCGACCGGTGAATCCGCTGTAAATCGGCAATTCACGTCGTTCAATATTACAGCATATGGAATCGATCATGAGGGTGCTGGAGAGCCGGGTCAACAGACATGCCCATCAAAATGATCGCGCCGCTGTCGGCGGAGTGCCACATCCCGCGGCACGCTCCACGCCGCTGGGAGATTTATCTTTGGGTTTTCGTTTGCCCTGATCTGTGCCGGATTTCGACCAGCATCGCCGCGGGCCCGACGATTGTCAGGGCGAAAAACGGCGCGTTGACGACGTGTGCGAGGCGCAGAATCAGTTCCGCCACTGCTACCAGTCCGGCCACCAGACATTGCGCCCACTTCGGCGTCACCGTAGTCTTCGGATCGGTAATCATGAAGAAGATGAAAAGCTGATACATCGGGCCCGTGATGGGCGCCACTTCGGCCAGAAAAGGGTGCCCCGTGATCAGCGTACGCAACAGCGCCATCGCCACAAAAGAAGCCATGTATGTCGCGGTGATATGAAAGCGCTGTACGCGATAAACGATAAACGCTCCCAGCACCCAGATCACGACCATGGGCCAGACCGTGTTTCCCCATTGAATGCTCAGCGCCGCGACGAACTCCGGCGCGACCACCAACATGGCGCAAATCGCGAAGTTGGACGGATTCCAGATGTGGCGGCCGCGTACGCGAACCGCATACTTGGAAGTAATCGCAATGGCGCTGCAGAGCGCATACGGCCAGTATTCCGGCGAGCGCAGCAGAATGCCCACGCTGATGCCGGTGATGTAGGCGCCGGCGAGATTCGGAATCCTGCCCCAGAACCAGCGTCCTAATACGATCTCCAGCGCGAGCGCCGCGCCGATTGCCAGCAGTGTTCGCGAAAAGCTCTCCAGCAGGCCGAACGACAGATTGCCCACCAGCAGGATCAGGGTGATGAACAACGGCGAGAGATAGCGATTTTCAGCGCTGAAGAAGCGCCCTAAAGCGGACCTGGGTTTGGGAACCGCGGCTGTGGCGAGTCCGCTGCTCATAACGGCTCAACTACCTTAAGGATACGATTCAACTCCGGCGTGGTTATGGTTTGCTTCTGGCCGGACGGCCAGCGAATCTCGACTTTCTCGACACGGCTCGTCTTACCCAATCCGAAGTGCAGCCGGCGCTGGTTTTGTGCGCAAAAACCGCTGCCGCCGGAGACTTCCTGGAGCTGCTCCTGGCCGTTCCACAGCACCCTTACCTGGGCGCCGATTGCGCTGCGGTTGCTGGTGCGGCCTTCCAACTCGAACTCGATCCACCGGTTTTCCGGCGACACCGTATTCCGGTACAACAGCAGCGGACCTCTTTCGTTCGCTACCACAGCGTCCAGGGCGCCCCGATTTCCAAAATCCGCCAACGCAATGGAGCGGCCATCGTAAACATCCGTGACGCCGACAAGCTGAGCGACTTCCTTGAATTGACCCGCGCCGTCGTTGATCCATACGCGTTTCTGCTGATAACCGGACAGGCTGCGCCCGTCGAGCGGAGGCCAGTTGACGGCATCGGAAATGATGGCCGAGTTGCCGCCCGCAACTTTGGAGTAGTCGTACCAATAGCTGCGATTCCGATCGAGCGATACGTTCCCGTTGACGGCGTACAGATCCAGGAAGCCGTCGTTGTTCAAATCGCCGAATTGTGCGCCGAAGCTCCAGCCGCCTAAATCCACCCCCATCGCGGTAGCCATGTTGTCGTACTGGATATTCGCGCCGGATGTGCCCGCCCGCGGCATCCACAGGTTGTTGCCCTGCACCAGCACACCCTCTTCCGAGATATTCGAAACATAAACGCCGAATCGCCCCTGATTGAGCACGTCGCCCACCGCCGCGTTCATGCCGCTCTTGGGTGCGGCCCCGATGCCGGTTTCCTTGCCGGCTTCGCGAAACCGCTTGCCGCCTTCGTTGAAGTAAACCTCGGATACTCCATAATCATTGGCCACAAACAGATCGGGGTAGCCTGTGCCGCGCAAATCGGCTGCTACTGCCGCCAGCGCCCAACGCCGTGAGTCGATGCCCATCCGCGCGGAGACCTCTTCGAAACGTCCGCCGCCAAGATTGTGGAACAGGTACTTGCGCCCGCCGTTCCGGGCATATTCAAAACTGTCGGGCATCATTTTCGTGTTTTTCAGATGCCAGAGGTCTACGTCTTCGGGATAATAGCCGCCTATAAAGAGGTCGAGCTTTCCGTCATGATCGTAATCGAACCAGAGGGCCGAATTCGCATTCAGCCAGTTCGGCAGGCCGGCCCGCTCGGTCACACGTGTGAAGTGTTTGCCGCCGTCGTTATGGAAGAGCTCCGGCTTGCCCCATTTATAGATGAGGACGTCTTCGTAGCCATCGTTGTCGTAATCGCCCCATACCGCGCCGGTGGACACGCCTGTTCCCGGCTGGTTGACGTCGGCCAGCCCCACCTCCGGGGCCACGTCGCGGAACGTGCCGTCGCCCAGGTTCCGATAGAGGGCGTTGTGGCTGCCCTCGCCGCTATTGGTGACGTAGATATCCGGCCACCCGTCGCGATCAAAGTCCACAATCGATACCGCCGCCCCCATGGATGCCACCTGGGGCATGATGTGGCCGAGCTTGGGATCGAAGGTCGCCGCGGTGTGCCTGAAATCGATGCCGGCGGCTTCGGCGGACTCCTGAAAGTGGAAGCCATAACGGGCCAGGATGGTGGTTGGATCGTCAGCCGCGGACGGCTGATTGCCCGCCTGGATGCGCTTGTAGACCAGCGGAAAAGCCAATTGCGCACCGAGCAGGACGATCAGGCAGAATTGGCGAAAAGAATTACTCCTCATGCCGGTATTTCAGTGTGTATCTACTTCTGCAATAAAGCCAGAATGCGCTCCTGGTTCTTCAATATGCTCTCCAGCGCTACCTGGTTTTGTTTGATGGTCTCCTGGTTCGCCAGGATTTTAGTTTGGTTATCGACAATCAGTTTCTGGTTGGCGATCACATCCGTGTCCGACATTGGAATTGGACCCCTCCCCCGCTTAGGTGAGCATAGCTGCAACTGCCCGCTTGGCACAATAGCATGAATCCATTAGAGAGTCTCGTCTGAGGCCGAGGCATGTGCCGCCTCCTCCATGACTTCGAGGACTTGCCTCACGATTCTCGGGTGCAAGATCTCCCCGCTATGGAACGGCACAGTCACCCAGAGACGGCCTAAGCCGTAGATCCGGTGACTGCCCTTGGACCGAAGAAGCCCGAAGCGGGCGATAAGCAGGGATGGCGCGGCAGTTGCTGAAAGTGGGCGGCAGAGGCGCCAGCGGGTGTGGGAAGCGGCCCATGTGGAATTGAAAGAAGTCACGCCGGACACGTACACGACCGTGCAGACGGTCTATCAGTTTACGCCGTCTTGACCCGACTTTTTGGAAATCCCAGGAGTCGGCGCCCTGCGCGAACGCAATGATGAGGCGGCTTCCGTCGGTTTCATGGCATCTATGCCAAAATGTGAAGTTATCGGCAGGGAGGGGAAAGGAATCACGCTGCGACCGGCGGCCGCCGGCCTGCAGAGCTCCCGGCGGGACATGCGGATGGCGTTTCAGGCATCGCAACCGGACCCCGTGGGTTCGGTGTAAACGGGACTCCGCCAGTAACTCGGGTTACGGTGTTTCGGGTAGCGCCAGCGCGACCAACGGTTGCACCTTCGGTGTGGCCGGCAATGACTACAGCCCTTCCGGAATCGGGGTGTTCGGCGTCGATCTTCAAGGAGATGTCAGCTACGCGCCGCCTGCGTAAACCCCGATTCAGTAGGTCGTACTAACGGGCATCTCGAGCCCCTGCTTTTGGGTGACTGGAAGCGGCGGTGTTGTCACGGGCCGTTTAGGGCACCCGAAAGGCGCTATTACTCGTGAACGTGCCTGCGGGCGTCCTCACTCTCACAGGGCCGGTGGTCGCGCCAGTGGGTACTGTGGTAGTGATTTCGGAGCCTGAAACCACCGTGAAGACAGCGGCTACGCCATTAAAGGTGACGCTGGTGGCGCCGGTCAGACCGGTTCCCAGAATCTTGACGGCCGCACCGGCTTTGCCTGACGTGGGCAGTGTTTCGATGAACGCGCCGAGACCTACGGACAGGCCAAAGACTGTTCCGGCGCCGCCCGCTCCGTCGCCGGATGTGGTTCCATAGAAGTCGCCATTCGTGCCTTGAACGAGCGTCCCGTCAGGTCCCGCACCGTCCGTGTTATCAAAGCTGTGCAGCGTGGTCAGCGCGCCGCTCAAGGTCATGGCGAAGAGCGAACCGTAGCCCTGTGCGCCACCACTGGAGGTGGCGCCATATAGGTTGCCGTCGGTCGCCTGGACCAGTCCC
>JBEKIM010000201.1:0-11946 GCA_050011755.1 Bryobacteraceae bacterium
TAGGCGATCTGCCAAAGGAGGAAGTTGCTGAGGCGCATTTCGCCGGAAGTGCGAATGAGCAGGTCGGGATGCGGGGACAGGGCGGTGTAGAGGTGCGCGGAGATGAGGTCCTCGTCCACGTGCAGCGAGGACAGGCGCCCTTCGGCGCGAGCGCGGTCGATGATGGAGTTGACGGCGTCGACGATCTCGGTGCGGCCGCCGTAATTGATGGCCAGGTTGACGAGCAAGCCGCGGTTGGCGGCGGTGGCGTCAACCACGGCGTCCAGCTCGCGACGCACATCGGGAGGTAAGGCATCCAACCGGCCGATGGCCTGGAGGCGGATATCGTTCTTTTGGAGCTCGGGCAGTTCTTTACGCAGGTAGAAGCGCAGGAGGCGCCAGAGAGTTTCGACCTCGGCGCGGGGGCGCTTCCAATTCTCGACCGAAAAGGCGTAGAGGGTGAGGACCTGGATCCCCAGGCGGGCACAGGTCTCGACCGTGCTGCGCACGGGCCCAACCCCGGCTTTATGCCCGGCTACGCGCGGTAGGCGGCGGCGGGCAGCCCAGCGCCCGTTGCCATCCATAATGATGGCAATATGAGCCGGCAGCCTGTCCGGATCTAGCGCTCTGGCGATTTCCCAATCCCTGTCGCGGGGGCGGAGGGATTCCAGTAAGGCCTTCATGCGGTAAACTTCATATTACAACAGAGTGCAGGTTTATCCGCACAGGCTTTTCCAGGAGGGAGAGGAAAGCCGGCAGGCGGATGGCCTGCCGGCAAGAGGGACAAAGAGGTACTAAAGCCCCCCGCTTCCGCGCAAGGAGCGGGCAATCCCGTTCACGTCAAAGGCCGCGCTACTGCAAGTCGATTGCCACTGGGTTGGATACCTCGCTCACCTTGTTCACGGTATCCTGCGTGGTCAGGATCAGATTGACCTGGCCGGCGCCACGGAAGTTGTTCGGGATCAGCACGTTCACCTGATCCAATCCGGTATCGGTGCCCTGCGGGCCGGCATACTGCACCGGGACGCTGGTTCCGCCAACGGTTGCCGTGATATTAGATAGCGCGGCGAGATGGCGGATACCGGTGCCGTAGAAGGTGATGACAAGGGTATCATCGATGCCCCAGGTCAATGGAGCCTCGCAGGGTTCGGCTGTGCAATTGGCGACGAACGTATATTGCCAGAATTGGCCATTGGCCATCTGATTCGGCCACCCGGTGCAGGTCCCCGCGCAGACCGCGACGGCGGCAGCCGTGCCCTGACCGTTGGCAAAGTAAGTGTATAGGCCGGGCGAGACGGGTGCCACCTCGACGATACCGGTAGTAATGGTCCCGTCACCGCTAGTGATGGTCAAGGTCGCAGGCCCAGTGGCTGCGGCGGATGGCACGAGGTAGTTGATCTGGGTCGCCTGGACGGAGTAGAGAGGCACCGGATAACTGGTATTCGTGCTGTCTACGAGGGTCGCCGTGGTATTGCCCAGAGTGGTGGGCCAGTTCGATGAGAGAGCCACCTGGTTGGCTAAGTCGACTCCAAAAGTGCTCGCGATCATATCGGGAGCCACGACGCTGTCCGGCAAGCACGGATTATACGCCGTGCCGCAACTCGGGTCAAAAACCGTGGGGAGCGTCGCGTAACTGGCATTGGAGATGGTGGTGGCCATCTTGACCCCGTATTGGGCCGCGTCCTGGAGGTAGGTTTGCCCGGTGGTGGTCAATTGACCCGACTGGATGGCCTTCGATGCTTGTGAGAGATAACTCGCATTGGTGGCTTCGTCCGATGGCGTAGGTGTATTGACGTACAGGAAAAACGCTTCCGTAGTGAACGGTGTCACGCCTTGCATGCCTACCGCGGAGGCAAATTGGATGACTCCCGTCAGCCAATCCTGATCCATGCGTTCGAAGACGGTATCCACGGAGCCGATGACGGCATAAGCTTCCTGTCCTGCCGGATTGGCTTGAATCCCCGTAGGTAAAGTACTGGGCAGATAAGTCGGGGCCCAAGTCTCCTCCATATATATACCTTTTTTATTGGTTTGGGCAATTTGTACCCAGGCCTCTACGGTGATGAAATCGGTGGAGTAGAGATCCACCGTCAGGAAGTCCAGGCAGCCAGAGCTCTGGTTGGTGGCGTTGCAGGTGGGAAGGGCGGCGAAAGCGGAGAAATAATCGCTTTCGTTGCATCCGACGCAATCGCCCGCGCCCACGTTGGTGTGGGGCGAGGCCTGCTTGATCAGAGGCTCGACGGCCTGAATGAAACTGACCCACTGGGCAGGAGTGATGGCGATTCCCATGCGCGCCGCCATAGTAGTGGGCTCGTGCACGATTACGAAGTTATCGGGTTTATAGCGGGCGGCGAGCGCGGGATAGGTCTGCATCGCCACGTTGAGAAAGTCCTGGAAGGTGCTGACAGGAAACTCGCCGTTGTCGTATTCCGGATTGATCGCCAATTGCAGGCCCAATTCGCGAATGTGCCAGACCAGGATGTCGAGGTTAGCCTCCGCCGCCGGAATGTTGATGGTAGAGATGGCCGGGTTGAATTCAATCCGCTGGACTCCTACGGCCTTCAATCCGTCCGCGTAATCGACCAGCACAGTGGGGGGATAGTTGGCGACGTTGCTGCCGTGCGCTGCGACCTCCTGGCCGCCAATGATAATGGGTTGAGTTGGTTTCAAGTTGGCGGTTACCGCGGTGATGGCGGCTTCCACTTTCGTAATGAACGCTGAACAAGCCGAGTCACAGTTGGTTTGGGCAGCTACGGGTTGGACGGCCGCGGCCGCCGCCAGCAGGACTATAAGCATTGTCAGAAACGATCGTGAACGTGATTTGTTGGACATAGTTGGGTGCTCCTTAGTTTCTTTGCGGTCTCTCAATTTACCTGAACACTAATTCAGGAAAATGCACTCGCTTGAGCGAGTTGCGATCTCGCATTTGATTTCGCATTTCGTTTCTGGGTGCAAGCAGATTGGGCACCAATGCGAAAAACCTACCGAAAGAGCACCCTTTGGGGGAGGAGTAGGGAAGATACCGGCAATTGTTGCCGGTTTTGTAGTGCACTATCTACCGTAGCGGGACTTAAAAGTCCCGCCGGCACGCTAAAGCGTGCGCCACGGAGAGGTATTAGCTGCCGGAGTTGTCGCTGTCGCGCCGTTTCAGCGTGGGGCGGTCGTCCTGATCGGCGGGCTGTTTATTGTTATCGTCGACCGGGCCGGTGCCGCTGCCGGGAGTGCGCTTCAAGGTTGGGCGATTTGGGTCGTCCTTACCTTTTTCCAGCTTCTTGTGGTTGTGCAGGGAGTACAGGCGCGCCTTCACATCGTTGAACTCCGAAGTGTTGACCACGTACTCGGGCTTAGCCACCAGGATCTGCTGAATCTCGTTTTGGGAGGCGGAAATGCGGTCGTCCGTCATGGGGTGGGTGGAGAATACCTTGGCGACGGTACCGGGCTTGCGCTTCTCCATGGTTTGGACCTTCTCAAAGAAGTCCACGAAGGAGGTTGGATCGTAGCCGGCCTTGTACATATACTGCAGGCCGAGATAATCGGCTTCGCGCTCCATTTTGCGGGTGAAAACCAGGAATCCCATCGGTATGGCCATGTTGGCGCCCTGCATAGCCGCGTAACCGCCCATGGTATAAGGAACGGCCAGGGAAGCGGCGATCATGGCGATCTGGGCGAGTTCACCGCGGGTAGCCTGGCGCGTACCGTGGCGGGCGGCGACGTGCGCGATCTCGTGGGCCATAACGCCGGCCAGTTCGGATTCGCTATCCGCCTTCAGGATCAGGCCGGAGTTGACGAAGAAAAACCCGCCGGGCAGGGCGAAAGCGTTTACCTCTTCGGAATCGACCACCTTGATGGTGAAGGGCACCTTAGCGTCGGAATTGCGGACCAGGTTCTGGCCGATCCGATTCACGTACTCGGCGACGATGGGGTCATTGATGATCTTCGCCTGGCGCTCGACTTCCTGCGCCAGACGCTTGCCGAGAGCGATTTCTTTTTCCAACGACCAGAAATTGACGCCTTTGCCAACGTCCCGATTGCCGATTTCGTCGGGATCTTTTTCGCTTTTGCTTTGCGCGAAGGAACGGTTTGGCAGAGATGCAAACGCCGCCAGGAAGGCCACGGGTACCACTAAGAAGCGCTTCATGTTGGAAAAACTCCTGATACTTTACTATACGCCCAAACGGGTGCGCCTACACCCCTGAGTCTTATACGCACGCCAGGGATGCGGGGTTACTCTATCCAATCGCGCCGTTTGACGGTGGGGCCGCCGGGGGAGCCCGCGCCGGACGGTTCGGCGGCGCCGGGATCGCCGCTGCCGGGCGACCGGCGCAGGACGGGCACCTTGGAATCTTTCTCCACGGAGCGCTGTTTGCGCTGGTTTTCGATGGCCAGCAGACGTCCCCGGACTGCGGCGTATTCCGAAGTATTCACTACGTATTCCGCCTTCTGGGGCAGGATCTTCTGGATCTCCTGCTGGGTCTTCCTCAGGCGATCTTCGTTCATGGGATGAGTGGAGAAAACTTTGGCGATGGCTCCGGGCTTCGTCTTTTCGAGCGACATCATCTTTTCGAACATGTCGATGGCGGCCGTCGGGTCGTAACCGGCGGCATAGAGGTACTGGAGGCCCAGATAATCCGCTTCGGCCTCATAGCCGCGCGAAAACGAAAGGAAAGTCATGGGGATGACCGTACTGGCGGCTTCCCGGATGGCATAACCGCCCCAGCCGCCCATGAAAATCAGGGGCAGGGTGGCGATGCTGGCGACTTGCGCGCGACAGGCCTGGCGGGTCATGTGGCGGGCGGCGACGTGGGCGATCTCGTGGGCCATGGCGCTGGCCATTTCGGCTTCGGTTTCGGCCGCGGTCAGCAGTCCCGTGTTCACGAAGACAAATCCACCGGGCAGGGCAAAGGCGTTGAGGGTCGGATCTTCAATCACCTGGAAGGTGAAAGGCATCTTGGCGTCGGAGTTGCGCGCCAGGTTCTGACCTATACGGTTGACGTATTCCGATACGATCGGGTCGTCCATCAACTTCGCCTGGCGCTGGACCTCGCCGGCCAGTTGCTTCCCCATGGCGATTTCTTTTTGCATGGAATAGCAATTGAAGCCGCTCACATCGCGGTTGCCGATCTGGTCGGGATCGTCTTTTTTTGCTTTATTATCATCGGCTAACGCAGGGGTTAGCGATGAAATCAAGAGCAGCATGCCGGCCGGGAGCAGCCGCATGGCACCCCTCCTTTCAGGGCACATAACGTATATTCATGATAATGGGTTTTGAAACGATTGCCAAATCGCAGGAACAACCGTGGCTGCGCTACGCCGAAGAGTTTCCCGTCCGGGAGCGGCTCGTCTATCTGAATCATGCCGCCGTGTCGCCGTTGTGCCGGCCCGCGGCGGAAGCCATGCGGTGGATGGCGGCGGACGCCATGGACTACGGCAGCCTGCATTACGGGCAGTGGCTGGAGACCTATGAAGGCCTGCGAGCCGCGGCGGCGCGCTTGATCGGAGCGGACCGCGGGGAGATTGCCCTGGTCAAGAATACGTCGGAAGGCATCTCCACGATCGCCGTGGGTCTCGATTGGCGGCCCGGCGACAAGGTGGTGGCCTTTCGGGAAGAGTTTCCCTCCAACTACTATCCGTGGAAAAGGCTGGAGGAGAGCGGCGTACGCGTAGAATGGCTATCATACCTCGATCCGCTCGACCGCATCGACCAGGCATGCCGGGGAGCGCGGCTGCTGGCGATCAGCTTCGTGCAGTATTTGAGCGGACATCGCGCGGATCTGGAAGCGATCGGCGAAATCTGCCATCGCCACGGATGCGCTTTTTTGGTGGATGCCATTCAAGGGCTGGGCGCGTTCCCGGTAGATGTGCGGCGGGCGCATATCGACGCGCTGGCGGCCGACGGGCACAAGTGGCTGCTGGGCCCGGAAGGCTGCGGGATTCTGTTTGTGTCGCAAGAATTTCAGGAATCCGTGAAACCCCTGGAATTCGGCTGGACCAATGTGGCAGGATATGCGGATTACTCTTCGCGCGATATGACGCTGAGGCGGGACGCCGGGCGCTACGAATGCGGCACGCTGAACACGATCGGATGCTATGGGTTGCGGGCATCCATCGAGCTGCTGCTGGAGGTAGGGGTGCAGACCGTCGGGCCGGTCGTGCAGAGTCTTGGGGACCTGGTGGCGGACGGGGTGTCGGCGAAGGGGTACGAGTTGCTGGGCAGCCGGTCGCCGGCGAATGGCGCGGGCATCGTGAGCTTCAGGAAGGCGGGGCTGGAGGCGGGAGCGATTGTGGAGACGCTTAAGGCCGCGGATGTGACGGCGGCGGCGCGCCAGGGTTGGGTGCGGGTTTCGCCGCATTTTTATATCAGTCCGGACGATATCGGGCGCATGCTCGAGGCCCTGCCATGACGAGGGGGCTGGGGGTCAGGGGTTGGGGGCTGGGGTTTTGTCTGTTGCTGGCTTCGCGGGGGATCGCCGCGGTGCCTTCTCCCGAGAGCTACTTTGGGCAGCGGATGGGGTCGGACCACATGGTTCTCGACTGGGAGAAGGTGGTCTCGTATTTTCAGACGATCAAAGCCAATTCCGACCGGATCCGGGTGGACGAGCTGGGGAAGAGCACGGAGGGCCGCCCGTTTATCGCGGCCACGATCGCGTCTCCGGAGACGCTGCGCCACCTGGACCGGTACCTGGAGATTCAGCGGCGCCTGGCGGACCCGCGCCTGACTTCGGAAGGCGAAGCCGGGAAACTGGCGGCGGAAGGCAAGACCGTCGTTTTGATCACCTGTTCGATTCACGCCACCGAGTTGGCATCCACCGAGACCGCGGTGGAGTTCGCCTATAGGCTGCTGACCGACGACAAACCGCGTTTGCGGGCGATTCTCGAAAACACGATCTTTCTGCTGGTGCCTTCGTTGAATCCGGACGGCGTAGATATCGTGACGCGCTGGTACCGGCGCACTCTGGGCACACCCTTCGAGGGGACCAGCCCGCCCGAGCTTTACCAGAAGTATGCCGGCCACGACAACAATCGCGACTGGTACATGTTCACGCAGAAGGAAACGCAACTGACCATCGCGAAGCTGCACAATGTGTGGCATCCGCAGATCGTCTACGACGTACACCAGATGGGGTCGAATGCGGCGCGCATTTTCGTACCGCCATGGCTCGATCCGATCGAACCGAATATCGACGCCATCCTGATGCAGGAATCGAACATGATCGGGACGGCGATGGCAGCGGATTTGACCGCGGCCGGACAAAAGGGCGTCGCGATTCATGCCATGTACGATTTCTGGACGCCATCGCGGCACTACCAGGCGTTCCATGGCGGGATGCGCATCCTGACGGAATCGGCCAGCGCCAAGCTGGCCAGCCCGATCAAGGTTGAAGCGGGGCAACTCGAGGCGGATGCGCTGGGTTACAACGCACGGGAGCGAAGCTGGAACTTTCTGGAGCCATGGCTGGGCGGCGTGTGGCGGCTGCGGGACATCGTGGACGACCAGTTGATCGCCATGGAGTCGTGCCTTTACCAGGCGGCCATTCATCGCGAGGAACTGCTCAAGAATTTCTATCGGATCGGGCAGCGGCAGACGGCGCGAAAGTCGCCGTGGGGGTTTGTGATTCCGGCTGAGCAGCGCGATCCGGGGGCTACGCGGGCGCTGCTGGAGACGCTGGCGGCGGGGCAGGTGGAGATCGAGCATAACGATGCCGGGGAGCATGTCATCCGGATGGCGCAGCCTTATAGCGGGTGGGCGAAGGCGCTGCTGGAGAGGCAGCATTATCCGGACATGCGGCTGTATCCCGGCGGCCCGCCGCAGCGGCCTTACGATGTAACCGCGCACACGCTTCCGTTGCTGATGGGGGTGCGGGTGGAAGCCACCGACACGCCGGCGGCGAGCCTCTATCCGGGTGTCACGGCGTGGCGTTCGGCGGGGCTGGGGGCGGCGGATTCGGATTCGTGGAAGACGATCAATCGGATCTGGGCATCGGGCGGCGCGGTGTGGCGGAACGTGGCCACGGGCGATTTCGCGGGGGCCGGCCAGGGCGCCGGATGGAAGCAGATCCAACGGCCGCGGATCGGCCTGTACCGCAGCTTCATCCCGAATAACGACGAAGGCTGGACGCGCTGGGTGCTGGAACAATTCGGCTTTGCCTATAGGTCGCTGGAGAACAAAGCGATTCAGGCGGGCGGATTGCGAAAGAGCTTCGACGCAATTGTGTTTCCGGATGCGACCCCGGGATCGATGGAAGAAGGTTACCGGGAGGGACGTATGCCGGCGGAATTCACTGGGGGGCTAGGACCGGCCGGCGCCGATGCGTTGCACGAGTTTGCCGCGGCGGGCGGCAGGCTGATCTTCCTCAACCGCGCGTCCGAGTATGCCTCGCTGTATTTGGGTGTGGCGGCGCGCAACGTGGTACACGGCGTTTCCAGCAGCCAGTATTATTCGCCTGGCTCGCTGCTGAACGCGCGCCTGGATTTGCATCATCCGCTGGCCACGGGGCTGCCTGAAGACTTGGCCATCTGGTCGGAGGGGAGTCCGGCGTGGGACACACGTGAGAGCGCGCCGGTACGATATCCGGATTCGGCGGTGCTGGCGTCGGGCTGGCTGCTGGGCGAAAAATATCTGGCCGGCAAGGCCGCGCTAGTCGACGCGCGGTTGGGAGCGGGGCACGCAATATTGTTCGGCATGCGGCCGCAGTACCGCGCGCAGAGCTACCAGACCTTCAAACTCTTCTTCAACGCGCTGCTGGATTTTTGACTCTTGCGGTAATAGGACGTATAGGGTTGCGGACGGACCAGACGGCACCTATAATTGGCTGATCGCAGGATCGTTCGGAATCGTACGCTGCCGGAGGCATGATGGATAGACGCGTTGCCATACACCACCTGAGCCCGTCGAAGGCCAACCAGGTGGAAGAATTCCCGTTCAAGCATTTCAAGGAGCTGACCATTGGGCGGGACCCATCCTGCGAGATCAAGTTCGATCCGGATTCGGACGACCTGATGAGCCGGCGGCACGCCAAGATCTCGATCGACAAGGAAGATCCTCCGGAGTTCTCGCTGAGCGACCTGGGGAGCCGGAACGGGACTTTCATCAACCGGCAGCGGATTTTTGGGCCGTCGAAGCTGTTGCCGGGCGACGTCGTGCAACTGGGCGCCGGCGGACCGGAATTCCGTTTTGAAGTGGACCCCCCGATTCAGGGAGCGGCCCGTCCCACGCGTTTGGCCGGGGTCAGCGAAGCCGTGCTGGCGCCTACGCGGGAGGCGCCCGCGGGGCCATCCGCGGTTCCGACGGCTCTCCCGCCGCCGCCCGTGTCCGCGGGCGTGGGCAAGGCCACGGTGGAGCGCATGATAGCCCAGACCAAGTCCCAGACTCACCGCAACATGTTTGTAGTGGGCGGATTGCTGGTGGTGCTGATCGCGGCGATCGCGGCTTTTGTGGCGCTGCGCAAGCCGACACATACCGTCATCACGAACAACGTGCCAATGGCGCCCGACGGCTCGACGCCGGCGCAGATCGCTTCCACATATGGCGATTCCGTGGTGTTGGTGGAAGTGGCCTGGAAGATGGTCAGCATCGAGAGCGGCGGACAGATTTACCAGTTGTACGCGCACAACGCCATTAAGGACTCCGAGGGCAAAATCGTTCCCCGCTGGAACATCGATCTGGAGTATCTTCCGGTTTTCATCCCGGTGGGAGACAATCTGGAACCGTTGTTGACCACGAATGACGGGGACGGTCACAACAAAGCGATCGGCGAATCCGGATCGGGCTCGGGGTTTGTGATCAGTTCGGACGGATTCATCCTGACGAACCGGCACGTGGCCGCCGGATGGAACACCTCCTATAGCTGGGACGAACCCTACGGATTGCAGCCGGGGGTGGTGGAAGTGAAGGGGAAGAGGGTAAAGACGCTGGTGCCGGTCGCCAATAGAGATTTCCCGCACTGGATCCCGGCTAACGCGAAGTTTTTGTGCCAGGGGTCGGGATGCGACCCGGACACGTCGCGCGATCTGCGGTCGATGCCATCGGGCAAGGTAGTGGACGGGCGCAACGATTACCTGGAAGTGACTTTCGCCAAGAACCGCATCCGCATTCCGGCGAAGACCGCACGCATTTCCGACCGCGCGGACGTAGCCATGATCAAAATCGATCTGCCGCGCTCGGTGCATAAGACGGAGATGAACGACAACTACGATTCGATCAAGCAGGGAGAAGCGGTCACGGTGATGGGTTATCCGGGTGCGTCGCCCATGGTGGTGGGATCGGTGGCTTCGATCGATCCGCTGAACCGCCAGGCAAACTGGCGAGAGATTCCCGATCCCACGCTAAGCACCGGAAATATCGCGCGCGTGGTGCGCGGGCAGGTGGGGCTGAGCGAGTCGACGGTCAGCAGCTTCGGCGATGTGTATCAGTTGACGGTGAACACGACCGGGCACGGAAATAGCGGCGGGCCGGTCTTCGACGACCATGGACGGGTAATCGGGATATTCTCGTACGGCATCTGGCGCGCCGGGGAGCCGTTTATCACGTTTGCGGTGCCCATACGATATGGGATGGAACTGATGGGCGTTTCTCCAGGGAAGTAGCCTGCGCCGGCTGAAAGCCGGCTGCGGGCAGGATTGCCCGCCCTACGAAGGCCGACGATGTCCGCGCTGAATGCCAATATCGGTGAGTATCGCCTGGTGGACTTTATCGGCGCGGGCGGCATGGGCGAGGTTTACCGGGGGGTGCATATCCGCCTGGGACGGGAGATCGCGGTCAAGATCCTGACCCAGTTGGAAGAGCCGTTCGTGCAGCGATTTCAGAACGAAGTGCGCATCCAGGCCAGCTTGCGCCATCCGGCCATCGCGGAATATTACGGGCTGCACGAGTTCGAGGGCCGGCCGTGCCTGCTGATGGAACTGGTGGACGGAGAAACCCTGGCCGAGCGCATCCGCGCGGGCGGTCCGATGACGGCCGGCAGTGCGTGCGCGATTCTGCGGCAGGTAGCCGAGGCCGTGGGATATGTACACGCGCAAGGCATCGTGCATCGCGACCTGAAGGCCAACAATATCAAGATCAACTCGGCCGGGCGGGTGAAGCTGCTGGATTTCGGGATTGCGCGCAGCACGCGCAGCAACCGCTTGACGCGCGTGGGCATGATGATCGGCACGCTGGAGAACCTGGCGCCGGAGCAGATCGGCGGGGGCGAAGGCGATGCGCGTTCGGACATTTGGGCTTTGGGAGTCCTGCTCTACGAGATGGTGACGGGCCGGCCGCCGTTCTGGAGCGAATCCATGGTGGATCTTTACGGGAAGATCCGGGATGCGGAGTATACCCCGGCCGCGGCGCTGAATCCGGCGGTACCGGCGGGCCTGGAGCAGGTGATCGCGGGCTGCCTGCGCAAGAAGCCGGCGCAGCGGTTTCAGTCGGCTGCCGAATTGATCGCCGCGCTGGACGGGGTGCCGCGGACGTTGCCGGTAGTTCCGCCCGCGCCGACTGGTACGATCCGTCCGCCGTGGGACACCGGGCGCCGCCGGCTGACGATTGGCGGGGTAGTGCTGGCGGTGTTAGCGCTGGCCGGGCTGGCGCTCTACTGGGGACGGTCCGGCGGCGAGGATCCAGAGAAGCGCACATCCATCAGCGCGGGCGGTGGAAGGCAAGCGGACGCATTGAAGTCGATCACGGTGGATACGCTCGATGGTACGGCGGAAGTCTATCAGGGCGGGCGGCTGGTGGGAGCTACGCCTTACCGGTTTCAAGCGGCCATGGGGGAGCGGGTCGATTTGGAACTGCGGCGCGCGGGTTGCCGGAACCAGCCGGTGCGGTTCGACGTGACGGAGCGCTCCACCTATAGCTACACCCTGGAGCCGGAGTAATCGGAAGCCTATGTTCTCGTTCTTGAAGCGGCGGGGTTCCGGCAAGGCAGAGCCGGAAGAAGTGCGGGCCGAGTCGCGGGTGCGCGTGGCGACCGCGATGTTGAGCGATAT
>JBEKIM010000202.1:0-11945 GCA_050011755.1 Bryobacteraceae bacterium
GGTGCGTCCCCAGGCGGTCTGCACTTCGTCGCTGATGAAGATGCCGCCCGCGGCGCGCACGATTCCGGCCACGATGCCGAAGTATTCCCGGGGCGGCGTGATGAATCCGCCGACGCCCTGTATCGGCTCGGCGATGAATCCAGCCACGCGGCCGGAGGTCGATGTGCGGATGACATCCGCCACATCCTGCGCGCAGCGGACGTCGCAAGAAGGATAAGTGAGTCCGAACGGGCAGCGATAACAATACGCATTGTGCGCGTGCACGATGCCCGGTTGGATGGCGCCGCCGACCCGCCAGGAGGCTTGACCGGTGAGCGCCATCGTCAGGGCGGAACGGCCGTGATAAGAATGGCGCAGGGCGATGATTTCGCTGCTGCCGGTGTAACAGCGGGCGGCGAGGATAGCGGTCTCATTGGCCTCCGTGCCGCTGTTGGTGAAGAACGATTTGGTGAGGCGTCCACCGGGGGTGTGCGACGCAATCTTCTTCGCGAGAGCCGCTTGCGGTTCGGTGACGAATACCGTGGAGACGTGCTGTAAAGTGTCTACCTGGCGATGAATGGCGGCATTCACGCGGTCGTTGCAGTGGCCCACGCTGATGGTGAGGATGCCGCCGAAGAAATCCAGATACGCCCGGCCGGCCGTATCGTACACGAACTGGTTTTTCGCGCGCGCGACTATCAGGGGCTCGCGATAGTAATGAAAGACAGCCGGGAACAGGTAATCCTGGCTGGCCAATAAGATTTCGTTGGCATCCATTGGGGATAAACGTTTCAGTGTAACAGAACGTATTTGCACCCGATGAACGCAGATTAAACAGCACAGGAACCGATGATTTGACGAGTTGGCGGATGCTTTGTGGAGCGGCGTGTGACCGGATCGGCCTTATGATGGAAGGATCATGCCTAAATCTCTCGCCGCCCGATTGGCGGCGTTGTCCGCCTTATTATTTGGTTTGCACGCGTGGGCCGCCGCGCCTCCCAAGCTTGTGGTGGCCATTGTGGTTGACCAGTTCCGCTACGATTATCTGACCCGTTTTCGCGGCGACTACCACGCCGGGTTCGAAAGGCTGCTTACCAAGGGCGCAGTGTTCACTAATGCCCGGTATCAGCACTATCCCACGGTGACGGCGGTGGGCCACAGCACGTTCTTGTCGGGCGCCACGCCGTCCATGAGCGGCATCGTGGGCAACGAATGGTACGACCGCGAGACAGGCAAGGTGGTGACGAGCGTCAGCGACGATTCGGTGAAAATGTTGGGCGCCAGCGGTGAAGGCGCTTCGCCCCGCCGCATGCTGGTGGATACCATTGGCGACGAATTGAAGATGGCCCGCGGCGGCAGCAAGGTGATTGGCATCTCGCTGAAGGATCGCAGCGCCATCCTGCCATCCGGGCACATGGCGGATGGTGCATACTGGTTCGACCCCCGCAGCGGTAACTTTGTCAGCAGCACTTACTATTTCGCGGAGCTGCCGGAGTGGGTGACGGCCTACAACTCCTCGCGCCCGGCGGATGCATTTCGCGGCGCGCACTGGCTGAGCCACACGCTACCTGGCGATACATCGGTCTATGCCGCAATGGAAGGCAGTCCGTTCGGCAACGACCTGGTGGAGACGTTCGCGGAACGCGCCATCCAAGCGGAAAAGCTGGGACAACGGAATGTGACGGATCTGCTGGCAGTGAGTTTCTCGGCGAACGACTATGTGGGTCACGCCTCCGGGCCGGACTCGCCTGAGGTGAAGGAGATCTCTATCCAAACCGATCGCGTCTTCGGCAAGTTTTTCGCCTTTCTGGACGCCGCGGTGGGGGCAGGCAACGTCCTGGTGATTATGACGGCGGATCATGGCGTGGCGGCGGTTCCGGAAGTGAATGTCGCACGCAGGATGCCGGGCGGGCGGATGCCTTCGGGAGTGGTGCGAAAAGCGGTGGAAGCGGCGCTGACCGATAAATACGGGGCGGGGCAGTGGATGCTGAACCCCTCGGATACGGCGTTCTATTTCAACCGGGACCTGATCCAGCAGAAGAAGCTGGACGCAGCCGAGGTAGAGCGTACAGCCGCGGATGCGGCGAGGGGCGTAGCGCATGTGTTTCGCGTTTACACGCGCGAGATGCTGCTGCACGGCGCCGTGGATCTGGAGGTGGGGCGGCGGGTGATGAACGGATTCTACGCGCCGAGGTGCCCCGATATGTATGTTCTGCTGGAGCCGTACTGGCTTTACGGAAGTAAGGGCACGACGCACAGCACCACATTCAGCTACGACGCGCATGTGCCCGTGATCTTCATGGGTCCAGGAATCAAGGCGGGCCGCTACGATCGGGAGATTGCGGTGAATGACGTGGCGCCCACGCTAGCGACTTACCTTGACATCGAGACACCCAGCGGAAGCGTCGGGCGGTGCCTGGCGGAGATTCTATTCTGATCGCGGCGTGGGGGGCGGGCCGGTTGGGAGCCGACCCAAGCGGGACTTAAGAGTCCCGCCGGCACGCTAAGCGTCACGCCGGAGCCGACCCTACTATATGAGCTCAGGTTTTCTAGAACGTGACGCTGCCGTGCCGATGCGCGACGGCGTGCGTCTGTTTGTGAACCTGTTCAGACCGTCGTCGGACCGGCCGCATCCCGTGATCATGTCGGTCACGCCCTATGGCAAGGACAAACTTCCCGATCGCCTCGGAACCTTCCTGATGCGCCTCTCCGGCGTCAAGTTCGGTAAGCTCAATTGCTCGGGGCTTACGGGCTTCGAATCACCCGATCCGATGTATTGGGTGCGACAAGGCTATATCGTGCTGCAAGCGGATGTCCGAGGAATGCATAAGTCCGAGGGACAGGCAGGCGTCCTCAGGCAGCAGGATGCAGAAGACTACTACGACCTGATCGAATGGGCGGCGTGCCAGCCCTGGTCTACTGGGCGAGTCGGTCTGATGAGCGTTTCTTATCTGGCGATGTCGCAATGGTACGTGGCAGCCCTCAAACCGCCGCACCTCTGTGCGATGGTCGCGTGGGAGGGCGTCACCGATTTATATCGTGAATTGGCGTTCCATGGCGGAATACCCGAGACAAGATTCGTTTTCCTATGGTCCGAGATTCGGCTGAAACGAGGGCGCAACCACCGATTTCCGTTGGCGGAGAACTTCCTGGCGTTAAGAGCGGCGCATCCGCTTGACGATCGATATTGGGCGTCGAAACGGCCCATCCTCGAAGACATAAACGTGCCGGCATTGATCTGCGCCAATTGGTCCGATCACGGATTGCATACTCGCGGTTCGATCGCGGCGTTTGACCGCATATCCTCCCGCCAAAAGTGGTTGTTCACGCATGGGCGGAAGAAATGGGAGACGTTTTACGGTGAGGAGGCGCGGGCTCTCCAGAAGCGTTTTCTGGATCATTTTCTGAAGGACGCCGGCAACGGGATGGATTGGCCAAGGGTGCGCCTGGAAGTCCGCAGCGGGTACTATCGGCAAGAGGTTCGCAATGAGGAGAGTTGGCCACTCCTCTCCGTACAACCAGTCCTGCTGTATCTATGCGCGAACACGAACCGTCTGCTGAGGGAACCAGTTGTTTCGGAAGGCGGGGTGAGCTACCGGCCGGTAAGCCGAAATGGAAGGGCGACTTTTACGCACCGATTCGAGAGCGGCGCTGAATTGATTGGCAGCATGCGCTTGAAGGTCTGGGTGAGCACTTCCGAAGGCGATGATTTGGACCTTTTCGTGGTCCTGCGCAAGTTCGACTTGAACGGCAACGAGGTCTTCTTCTCCGGGTACAACGGATTCCCTCGAGATGGCGTCGCTAAGGGATGGCTTCGCGCTTCCCACCGGGAGTTGGACGCGTCGCGAACGACTGCCTTGCGTCCATGGCACAGTCATACACGCATTCAAAAAGTGCGCCCCGGCGAAATTGTGCCGCTGGAGATCGAGATTTGGCCTTCCGCGACGCTGTTCGAGGCTGGATCTGTTTTGCAATTAACAATCCAGGGTCACGATGCCGCGAGATACCCGGCCTTTCGGCATGGCCAACTCGTCAATCATGGCTGGCACACTATATTCACGGGAGGGCCATACGACTCGTGCCTCGCCATACCGATGAACCATGTAGTTCCGATAGGGCAAGAGCGGGTTCTGGAGAACCCGCTGCAGGCTGCGCGCCTGCCCCACATCAGTCGATAATCGACTGCATAACGGCGTTCTCGAAATCTCTTTGTACGGAAGTAACCTGCGTCTGGATCATGACGATAGTGACCATCTTTTCGCGCGGATCGATCCAGGTCTGGGTGCCGTAGGCGCCATCCCAGCCGAAGCTGCCATTGGAGACGCGCAGGCCCGCGGCCACGCTGTCTTCGACGATGCCTACCAACAGCCCGTATCCCATGCCATGCGCCGGGCGGCCCAGTTTGCCGTTGAACATATCGCCCACGTGATTCGACGACATCAACTCCACGGTTCGCGGGCTGAGCAGGCGCCTGCCGCGCAGTTCGCCGCCATTCAGCAGCATTTGCGCGAATTGGAGATAGTCTTCGGCCGTAGACATCAATCCTCCGCCGCCGGAGAAATACGACTTCAGCGAGAATCCATCCTGATTGTCCGCCTTCACCAGGCCATTGGGAGTTTTACGGTAGAGGGTCGTCATGCGGGAGCGGCGGTCATCGGGAGGATAGAAAAAAGTATCTGTCATGCCGAGGGGCTGAAAGATACGGGTGCGCAGGAATTCGTCGTACGGCTGGCCGGAAACGATTTCCACGATGCGGGATAGCGTGTCGGGCGCCGCGTATCCGCTATAGGCCCATTGGGTGCCAGGCTGAAAGTCGAGCGGAGCCGCGGCCAGCTTCGGGATGTAAGTGGCCAGGGTGTCGCCTTCCACCATGCGCGCGGGGCCGGATTTCGATCCGATGCCGCCGGTCATGAGGCCGTTGGTGTGGGTGAGCAGGTCGCGGATGGTGAGGTCGCGATCGGCGGGGATCAGGTAAGACTCTCCGGAGGTTCCTCGGGCGACGGCGACTTTGGCGTTCTTGAACTCGGGGAGAAACTTCGACACCGGGTCGTTCAGGTGGAGCTTGCCTTCTTCGAGCATCATCATGACGGCCACGCCGGTGATAGGTTTGGACATCGATGCGATGCGGAAGATGGCGTCCTTTTCCATTGGACGTTTCGATTCGATATCCATCAGGCCATGCGCTTCGAAGTGGACCTGGCGTCCGCGGCGGGCGACGAGGGTGACGGCGCCGGAGATTTCTCCAGCATCGACGTGGCGCTGGACGGCTTCGTGGATACGGCGGAGGCGCTCGGTAGACATACCCACGTCTTCGGGCTTGGCGGGGGGCAAGTCCGCCGCGAGCAACGGGGCGGCCAGGAGGGAGAGCAGCAGGAGGGAGATCGGGTGGATCGGTTTCATGGTTATCAGGTTATAAGGTAGCAGCGCACAAAAAGCAAGAGCGGTTCTGGAGAACCCGCGCAGGCTGCGAGCTTGCCCCACACTGGAATACCATATTTTCATGCTTAGGGGTTGGATTCTGACGTTGACGATTCCGGCGTTGATGCAGGGGGCTTTGCTGCGCATCGAAGTTTCCGAGCGGAGCGATGTGCTGGAGGGCAAAGCATTCGCGGCCGGCCCATACGAGCGCCTCGTGGGCAAGGCGTATTTCGCGGTCGATCCCAATTTGGCTGCCAACAAAATCATCACCGATATCGCGAAGGCGCCGCGCGACTCGGACGGGCGGGTGGAGTTTTCGGCCGATTTCTATTGTCTGAAGCCGCGCGATTCCAAGAATGGCAACCATGCGGTGCTATTCGAGGTCTCGAACCGCGGCCACAAGGGAATGCTGGGGACCTTCGATCTGGCAACGGGAGCCTCCGACCCGCGCACGGAATCCGAATTCGGCGACGGATTTCTGCTGGACGAAGGCTACACGCTGGTGTGGCTCGGCTGGGAATTCGACGTCCCGCCGGGGCCGGGAGCCTTGCGGCTGTACGCGCCTGTGGCGAAGGGAATTACCGGGCTGGTACGCGCGGAGATCACGGTGGATCGCAGGGAGACGCGCCGATCGCTGGGGGACGGCGGCATGCTGGCCTATCCGGTAATGAATCCGGACGATCCGGCGCTGACGTTGACCGTGCGGGAGCATCCCGAGAGCCCGCGGCGCGCGCTGCCACGGGAGGCGTGGCACATCGAAGGCGGCACCGGGATCGCGATGCCGGCGGGATTCGACCCCGGCAAGATTTACGAGTTAGTATACACGGCGAAGGATCCGCCGATCGCGGGGCTGGGACCGGCGGCGGTACGCGACCTGATCTCGTTTTTCAACTATGGCATCGCGGCCGAAACGATGCTGGGCGATCAGCACGGCTACATCAAGCGCGCCTACGGATTCGGCATTTCGCAGAGCGGGCGATTTCTGCGCAAGTTCTTATACGACGGCTTTAACCGCGACGAGCAGGGCCGGCGGGTATTCGACGGCATGCTGGTGCACGTCGCGGGGGCGGGGCGGGGAAGCTTCAATCACCGTTTCGCGCAGCCATCGCGCGATGGACATCCGTTTCTGAATACGTTTTACCCGACCGATATCTTCCCGTTCACGGACCTAGCTGAAACGGATGCCGAAACGGGCATTACCGACGGCTTGCTGGCGCATCATACGCCGTCCCTCGCCGTGCCGAAGATTTTCTATACGAACACTTCGTATGAGTATTACGGGCGCGCGGCGTCGCTCATCCACACGTCCATCGACGGCACAAAGGACGCGCGGATTGCGCCCGACACGCGCATCTATTTTCTGGCAGGATGCCAGCACGGGCCGGCCGCGTTTCCGCCCGCGCGCGGCATGGCGCAAAACCTGCCGAATCCGAATAACTACCGGTGGACGCTGCGCGCGCTGTTGATCGCGCTGGACCGGTGGGTCGAGACCGGCGAAGATCCGCCGCCCTCGCGTTATCCGAAGATTGCGGATGGCAGCCTCGCGCCGCTGCCCGCGGTCGCGTTTCCGAAGCTGCCGGGCGTACAGTTTCCGGCGCGCATCCACGAGGCATGGCACGTCGATTATGGCGAGGAATTCCGTAGCGCCGGCATCGTGACGATTGAGCCGCCGAAAGTGGGGAAGGCATTTCCCGTGCTGCTGCCGCAGGTGGATGCGGACGGCAACGATACGGCAGGTATCCGGATGCCCGCGACAGCCGTGCCGCTGGCGACTTACACGGGATGGAATCCGCGGGCGACGGAGATTGGCGCGCCGGATGAGTTATATACCTTCACGGGATCCTATATTCCGTTTGCGCGCACGAAGGCGGACCGGATCAAGGCGGGCGATCCGCGGTTGTCGGTGGATGAGCGGTATGGCAGTAAACAGGCGTATCTGGACAAAGTGCGGGCCGCGGCAGACGATCTGGTGAAGAGCGGTTATTTATTGGAACGGGACGAGACTCCGGTAGTTGCGCGGGCGTCGGCGGAATGGGACTTTGTGATGCAGATTCAGACCCACTAACCACGCGTATGTAGCGTGAATACGGATGTCAAACGGCGCAACATTTCGAGTTTGCATGCGGGAACGATCGTCGAAGAGTAGGTGCTTGCGGTCAATCGAAATCGGTGGGCCAGCCGGGGTTCCGATAGTGTTCGAAGAAACGGTGAATCTGCGCGGCGGTGACACGCGAAGTGGATAGCGCGGGCAGCGCATCGGCGGCGAACCAATCGACGGCGGTGGTTTCGCTGCTGGGAGCGGGCGTGCCGCCCAGCAACTCACATTGGAAAAACAGTTTGTAGGCGTGGAAGGGGATGGGTGGATGGCCGTGGCGATTGCGGTCGTAGAGGGCCAGTAATTTGACCGCGCGCGCCCGGTAGCCCGACTCCTCGCGCACCTCGCGGACGGTGGCGTCCGCGGGAGATTCGCCGACGTCGGCCCACCCGCCGGGCAGGGTCCAGCCGCCATCTTCGCGCTCACGCACGAGCAGAATCCTCTCGTCGCGGAAGAGCGCGCCGCGCACGTCCACTTTGGGTGTAGCGTAGCCGGACTGGCCGGCGAAAAGGACGCGGATGGGCGCGACGGGCGCGGCCGATATGGCAGCCATCATCTGGGCGGCGATTTCGCACACCGTTTCATAGCGCTCGAGGTCGTACTGGTTCGGAGAGTAAGCGAGACCGCTTTGCGCGATCGCCTGGAGGCGGCGGGCATAATCGAGCCAGGTGGATTGCATCACAATTCAGGCTATAACATACACAAGCCAGGTGCGGGTCTGGAGACCCGATGCAGACCTGTAGGTCCGCCCCAGAAATAGCTACCATTCTTTCCAGAAGAGCTCGGCGTCGGAGCGCCGCACGTAGTTGGCGTCGATGGCGGCGGGGTCGGCGGCTTGGCCGGCGCGCCAGCGATCGCGCGCGATGCGTCCCACGGCGGCGGCCAGCGCGCGGGGGACTGTGGTGACGTGCGCGGAGGAGAAGCGGGTACCCGCGAGCGCCGGGGCGAAAGGACTGAAATCCATGGCCACAAACTCGATTTCGTCTTCCGGCAAAGTTGCCAGCCAGGCAGTGAAAGGCCCCACGGTTTCGGGGACGGCAGCCGCGCCGCCGGCATCGTAAACGGCGCCGTAAGCCTCACCGCGGCGCGCATCCAGCACTACGGCGCGAAGGGCGGACGATCCAAAAGTAGCCATGGCGGCCAGGTTCGATACGGCCACCGCGGGTTTGCCGGTAGCCTCGGCCAGTCCTTTGATGGAAGCCAACCCGACGCGCACTCCGGTGAACGAGCCAGGGCCTGAGGCAGCCGCGAAGCAGCCTACATCCGCGACGGTGCAGCCGTGGCGGGCCAGCAGTTCGGCTATGCGTCCGAAAAGGATCTGGCCGAAGCCCGCGGGCGAATGCAGCAACGTCTCTTCCAGCAACTCCGGGCCGCGCAACAGCGCCAGGCTGCCGAATTCGTGCGTGGTGTCGAGAGCCAGCAGCGGTTCGTTCACTTGTCGAGCTGGTAAGTCTTGTCCACGCTATAGACTTTGCCGTTGGCATTCATGCCGTAGAGGCGCAGGTCCATGACCGCCGGATAATTGATGGCGATGTGCGGGGGGAAACTGACCGTGCCTTTCTGGCCGGTGCCGATCACACGATAGCCCTCGCCGTCCACGGTGGCTTCGCCGGTCCAGAGCCACATCATGCTGCGTGTCGCGCGCGATTCCTTCTTGAACTTCGCCTCGAACCAGGGAAGCTTCGTCTCGGAAATGGAAGTGTCGGCGGGCTGGGCGATCTCGAAGGGCACCTTCTGGATTTCCTGTTCGACGACTTGCATGTCGATGCGCCGCGACTCGAACTTGTAAGACTTCAGCATGCCTTCCTTGTGACCTTCGCGCGACACGTGCAGCACCCAATCGTGCGAGTTGTCGGGCGGCGAGCCGGTGAAATGCTCTCCGTGGTAGCCTTTCTTCTCTTTGATCTCATCGCCATCGATGGGGTTGATCCAGGTGACTTCGTAAGTGTGGCTTTCCACGCGTAACTCCACGGGCCGCGGATTCTCGACATAGACGATGTATTCGACCGACGAGATGGTATCGTTGTCCAGACTGCCGTCGCCGATGGGAATCTGTTTTTCGGGGATGGCCACCGCGCGGCCGCCATCCACGTCGAAGTAGGGCTCCAATTCCCAGTGACGGCTGCCGGCGAAGAGCTTGTACCAGACGGACATGGCTTTCACGCCGGGAGCATCCAGATAGCGGGCATCCACCGGGATGTTGGCGGCGCCGGCCGTACCGGTGTTGAAGTACGTTGGATAATCGCCATCCATGGCGGCATTCCAAAGATGGTGGCGGAAGGCGTTGCTATCCATGTCGTCGGGCTGCGATTTGCCGGCGCCGCTGTCCTCGCCGCCGAATTTCAAGTTGACGAAGGGCGTGGCGAAAAGCTGATGTTCGATGGCGCAGATCTGGTCTTCAGGCGTGTGGTGCGCCACGAAGTCCATCCAGCCGTCATCCAGCAGCGGGCCGGAAGTCGCCAGGCTGCCGCTGGTGCGGGGATGCTGATAGGGGTCCATCTGCTTCAGCAGCGTGCCGATTTCCTTCATCAGGGCGCGGCCGGTATCGTATGTCTCGAAGGACTGCACACCTTGCCAGGTGACGTTCATGCCTGCATAGCGCCCCACAATATAGCCGATATAACGCCGGCGCTGCTGCCAGGTTGGAAAGAGGCGGGCGAGCTGATTTTGCGGTCCGGCGAGAATCAGATCGGCAACGATGCCTTTCTGATTCATGTAACGGATGCATTGGTCGAGGTGCTGGAAATGCTCGACATTGGGGTGGTCGGGCGAAGGGAAAATGTGTGCGGCTTGTTCGGCGGTGCCGAGCACCAGGCCGCGAATGTGGTTGAACTTCTGGGCGGACCGGGCGTCCACGATGCGCTGAAACAATCCCTGGTCGAGGAAGGCGAACGGGTAGAGAGTGTCACCCATCCAGAGATGCGGCTGGTGGCCCAGTCCCGCGGTCCAGGCCCAATGGTGCAGATTGGCGGCGCGCACGAATCCCGGCGCATCCGATTGGGCGGCGGTAAATGAGCCGTTCTGGCCCTCCCAGCGTTGAATATTGCTGCTGACGCGGAACAGCCATTCGCCCGGCTCGGAGGGTGTGAAGCGGATGACCATACGCTGGCCGCCATCCCAGAAGCCCGGCAGCTTGAAGGTATGAAAGTGGGGCGAGCGGAACTCGGCGGAGAGGTCGACATCGGCGTAGAGGTTGGGGTGCGCGGCGGCTTCCTGGGGATTCAGGTCGAAGACGAACTCGCAGGGGGTGAAGGCCGGCGTATTGGCGCAAGGCGACTGGGCGAAGAGGGACAGTCCGATGCCGGCAAGCAGCATCAGGCGGAAGAAGGGCATTTCTTTAGTGTAATCGGGTCCGCATGCGGCGAGCTTCGCGGTCTTGTTACACTCACGTAATCGGGATGTTCAAAATAGGGGTCGTTCTTTTTCAACTGGGTGGGCCGGATTCTCTCGACGCCATCGAGCCGTTCCTTTACAATCTTTTTTCGGATCCGGATATCATCGACTTTCCGTTCGCGCGCATTGCGCGGCAGCCGCTGGCGCGCCTGATATCCGCGACGCGGGCGCGGCACGTGCGGAATCATTATGCGGAAATCGGGGGCCGCTCGCCGATCCTGGAATTCACCGGGCGCCAGGCGCGGGCGCTGGAGGCGGAGCTGCGGCGCGATTTCGAGGTGCGCGTGGTGGTGGCGATGCGCTACTGGCATCCGTTTACCGCGGAAGCTATTCGCGAGCTGGAGGCGTTCGCGCCGGAGGAAATCGTGCTGCTGCCGCTTTATCCGCAATATTCGCGCACGACCACAGGAAGCAGCTTGAACGAATGGAAACGGCGATTCCAGCCAAACGGGTGGAATCCGCGGGTGCACGCAGTTACGGAGTTTCACGAAAATGCCGGTTATATCGGCGCACTGGCGGAAGCGATTGGGGAGTCGCTGGCGGCATTCGGCAATCCGGCGGATGTGGACATGTTGTTCAGCGCGCACAGCGTGCCCGTGTCGGTGATCGACGCGGGCGACCCCTACCAGCGGCAAATCGAACGTACGGTCGAGCTCGTTTGGGAGCGCGGACATTGGCCGGGACGGAGGCATCTTTGCTACCAAAGCAAAGTCGGTGCATCGAAATGGCTGCAACCGTCGATGCACGCGACCATCAAGCGGCTAGCGGAAGAGGGCAGCCGGCGCCTGCTGACGATTCCGATTTCCTTCGTTTCAGACCACGTGGAGACGTTGCACGAGATCGACATTGAGCATCGTGCGCAAGCGCACAAACTGGGCATTGAGGAGTTTCGGATGATGCCCGGATTGAACGATTCCCCGCGGTTTATTGGCGTCCTGGGAGAACTGGTTCGCGCGCGGGTGGCCTTAATGCCGGGACCGAGGGTTGAAACAGTACCGTAATTTCGCGAATTGTAGCGGCAAATATCGGAAAAAAACACGTGCTTTCGTGCTAATATTGG
>JBEKIM010000203.1:0-11945 GCA_050011755.1 Bryobacteraceae bacterium
GATTCAGCGCGTATCGCAGTTTGCCGATGAGCGCTCCCGCGCCATTCGCGTGCAGTTCATGGCCGGCGAGGTCAAGATATTTTCCTCTTCAGTCGAAACCGGAGAAAGCGAGGAGAGCGTTCCCAGCGAGTACTCCGGCCCCGATATGGAGATTGGTTTCAACGCGCAGTATTTGCTCGATTTCCTGGGCGCCACCAATCAGGAGCATGTGGCTTTCGAGTTGAAGGATCAAAAAAGCGCCGGCGAATTGCGGCCCGTCAGCGATAGCACGGAAGATCATTACCGCTATGTGGTAATGCCCATGCGAATTTGACGCCGTCTGACGCATTCGGCAACGATGTATGAATCTTTGGGATCGAATCAAGCAGGAGCTGGAAACCAGGCTCGGTCCCGCGAACTACCAGAAATGGATTCGCCGGACCGCCTTCGCGCGTCTGGACGGCGGCACTCTTTTCGTCAGTGTGGCCGACGAAGAAACCCGGAAATGGATTGAGACGGAATACGCGCCGCAATTGCTGGCCATCGCCCGGCAGGTGGATCCGGCAATCGAGCGCGTGGAGTACGAGTTAAACCTAATGGCATCGACGTTCAACGAAACAAACGCAGCGGAAGTTTACGATTCAACCAGTATCAAGGTCCTGGAAGGCCTCGAAGCCGTGCGCCTCAGGCCCGCCATGTATATCGGCTCGACCGGCGAGATGGGATTGCATCACCTCGTTTACGAGGTGGTGGACAACTCCGTGGATGAAGCCCTGGCGGGTTATTGCACCCAGATCGATGTCACCATCCACATCGATAATTCCGTGACGGTCGTCGACAACGGCCGCGGCATCCCCGTGGACATGCACGATGAAGGCGTCTCGGCGGCCGAGGTCGTCATGACCAAACTGCATGCCGGCGGCAAGTTCGATTCCAAGAGCTATAAAGTATCCGGCGGCTTGCACGGCGTCGGCGTGAGCTGCGTCAACGCGCTCTCCGAGCGCCTCGAGTTGGAAATCTGGCGCGAAGGCTATACCTGGCAGATGGAGTTTGCCTGCGGCCATGCCAAGAGTCCGCTGGTGCGCGCCGGCCGCGCCGGCCGCAAAACCGGAACGCGCATCACCTTCAAGGCGGACCCCACCATCATGGTGGAAACCACTTTCAACTACGATACCCTCGCCCAGCGCCTGCGCGAGTTGGCCTTCCTCAACAAAGGTCTTAAAATCACCCTGAGCGATGAGCGCGTCGACCCCGTGAAGAATCACGAGTTCCTCTATAGCGGCGGCATCGCGGAATTCATCAAGCATCTCAATCGCGGCAAATCCGTCCTGCATGAAAAACCCATCCATTTCGAAGCCGATCGCGAACTCCCCAACGAAGCCGGAATTCTCTCCATGGAAGTCGCGCTGCAATACAACGACGGTTATTCCGAGAGTCTCTTCAGCTTCGCCAACAACATCAACACGGTGGATGGCGGCACGCACCTCACCGGATTCCGCACCGCCCTCACCCGCACCATCAACGCCTCCGGCCAGCAGGCCGGACTATTCAAAGACGTGAAAGAGAACCTCACCGGCGACGATGTCCGCGAAGGCCTCACGGCCGTGGTCAGCGTCAAGATTCCGCAGCCGCAGTTCGAAGGTCAGACCAAGGGCAAGCTGAACAGCGATATCGCCGGCTATATGACCCAGTTCGTCAACGACAAGCTGGGCGAATACTTCGACAAAAATCCGGCGGTGATGCGCAAGATCGTGGGTAAGGCCATCGACGCGGCCCGCGCCCGCGAAGCCGCCCGCAAGGCCCGCGACCTCACCCGCCGCAAAGGCGCCCTCGATTCCGGCGGCCTGCCCGGCAAGCTGGCCGATTGCCAGGAGAAAGATCCCGAACGCTGCGAGTTATTCCTGGTGGAGGGCGAGTCGGCCGGCGGCACCGCCAAACAGGGCCGCGACCGCCGCTTCCAGGCCATCCTGCCGCTCAAAGGCAAAATCCTCAACGTCGAAAAGGCCCGCTACGACAAGATGCTGGGCCACGAGGAAATTCGCTGCATGATCACCGCCCTCGGTACCGGCATCGGCAAAGACGATTTCGACGCCGCCAAGATCCGCTACGGCAAGATCATCATCATGACCGATGCGGACGTGGACGGTTCGCACATCCGCACCTTGCTGCTGACCTTCTTCTTCCGCCACATGAACGAGCTGATCAACCGCGGCCGCATCTTCATCGCCCAGCCGCCGCTCTACCGCATTAAGAAGGGCAAGGCCGAAAAGTATATCAAGGACGAAAAAGAATTCACCCGCGAGATCATGCGGCGCGCCACCGAGAATGTGACCGTGGAGATCAGCTCCAATGGCGCCGGTCCTAAGGCTATCCTCGAAGGCGGCGAATTGCGCGCCTTTCTGATGAGCCTGGATGAATACTATCAGATCTTCCAGAAGGTCGAGCGGCGCCTGCGCGACTCCCGCGCGGTGACCGTGCTGGGCAACGCCGAGCTGCGCGCCGACCACAAAGCCGATTTCCAGGACAAGGAGAACATGGAGCGCCTGGCCGCCGCGATCGCCGCCGCCCAGGTGCCCGCCGAACTGCGCGCGGACGAAGAGCATTCCGCCTGGACGGTAGTCTTCCACGATTCCACGAATGCCGAGCGGCACATCGGCGTGGCCCTGGCCGCCCAGCCGGAGTATAAGAAATTCCGCTCGCTGGCGCGCCAGATCGCCCGCTACAACGATCCGCCTTTCGTGGTGGTGCGCGGCGAGCATCGCGACACCCAGGCCGACGCCACCACTTTGCTCGCCTTCGTAAAGGCCGAAGGCAAACGCGACGCCTCCGTGCAGCGCTACAAAGGGCTGGGCGAAATGAACGCCGAGCAACTCGCCGAAACCACCATGAACCCCGAGAAGCGCACCCTCCTCCAGGTCCGCCTGGAAGACGCTGTCGAAAGCGAAGAGATTTTCTCCACCCTGATGGGGGAGGACGTCGAAAGCCGCCGCAAGTTTATCGAGGATAACGCGCTCGACGTCAAGAATCTGGACGTGTAACGCGTCGTGCCAGAATTGTTCTGAAGCCATGGCTGCAAAACATACCTGGACGTTCAAGCCCCGCCTCCGCACCCGGGCGTTCGGTTGGAATGGTTCGCATCTCGCCTGCCAGCGCCTGAAGGAAGCCGTAACCGAAATCAAGCTCATCGCCAGGGCCGATCCGGTCGCTGCCGCCGACGGCGTTGTCTCCCTCATGGAGAGGATCTGGCCGGCCTTTCAAAACATCGATACGTCCTCCGGCGCTCTGGGCGGAGCGGTCAACTGGACGCAACACGAGTTGTTGCCGATCCTGGCGCAGGCTCCCGCGGACCCCAAGACCCGCAAGAAATGGCTGGACCGCCTTTGGCAGGCGATTGAGGATGATGGCGTCGATTACCTGTGGATGGTTCAGGACCGCTGGGGCGAGTTGTGCGCCTCCCCCGAGGTCGCCTCCCACTGGGCAGACCAACTGATCCAGTTGGTGCGGACCGCCTGGTCCGATCCTCGGCCGGGCGCCTACGCGCGCGGCGCCAGCCTCTGTCTGTCGAGCCTCTTCGCCGCCGGCCGTGATGAAGAATTGTTGGCGCTGCTCGCGCTGGAGCGCTTCCCCTTCTGGGACTACCGCAAGTTCGGCGTCCAGGCCTTGCTGGCGCGCGGCCGGCTCGACGAAGCCCTGGCTTTCGCCGAAGCCTCCCGCGGATTGAACCAGCCGGATATAGCAATTGACGCCGCCTGCGAGAAGATCCTGCTGGATGCCGGCAGGACCGGCGAGGCTTACCGGAAGTATGCGCTCACCGCCAACGCCTCCTCCACGGGCCTTTCCACGTTCCGCGCGATTGTCAGGAAATATCCCGGCCGGGACCGGCGCACGATTCTGCGGGATCTCGCGGAATTGAGCGGCGAGCCCGGCCGATGGTTTGCCGCCGCGAAAGGCGCCGGATTTCTCGACTTGGCCCTGGAATTCGCCAACACGGGCCGCACCGATCCGCGTACTCTCAGCCGTGCCTCGCGCGACCTGCTCCCCAAGGATGCCCAGTTCTGCCTCAAGGTGGGGCGCATCGCCCTCCAAAGAATCCTCGAAGGTCAGGGCTACGAGCTCACGGAGGGTGACGTAATCGACGCCTGCAGCCATTTTATGGCTGCGGCGCACATGCTAGGGGTCGCCCAGCAAGCTTCCGCCGACGCGCTGGCCACCGCGGCGGCCGCAAAGCAAAACGGAGCGCCCTTTTGCGATACTCTAATCCGCCACTGCAAATGATTGCCGTGGCGCACGCTTTTAGCGTGCCGGCGGGACTTTTGAGTCCCGCTACAGCCGGCTTCCAATTGAGTGCTCGGCGAGCCTACTCGCCTGCCGTGTGGACCGTCCGATTGGAGGCGCTGTGCGTGACCGACGGCAGCCGCTTCCGCTGCCCCTTCGCCGCCTTGTGCTTTGCGGTAACCACGTGCCTTGGCGTTACCGGAGCCCGATACGCCGCCGGGATCAGCAGCCGCTCGCCGGCCGTCGGCGATGCCTGCTTCAGCCCGTTCGCCGCCGCGATGCTCCCCGCCGCCATCCCGTATTGCTTGCCGATCGAAGCCAGCGTCTCGCCGCTCGTCACTTTGTGCATCCGCCAGGATGCCCGCCTCTCGGCGGGAATCATCTGCAGCGAGGCCGAAAGCGCGCTGCCCGAACCTTTAGGAATATGCAGAACGTAACCCGCCGGAACCACGCCCTTCAATAAAGCCGGGTTCAAATCCAGCAACTCCGGCATCGGAATCTCGGTCAAATCCGCTACCAGACCCAAGTGCGTCGGCGCGTCCACTTCAATTGTGTCGTACTCCAGCGGCGCTTCTGGAACGATTCCTTCTAACCCGTACTCCGCGGCGTTCTTGGTCATGATCGTCATGGCCAGAATGATCGGCACGTAGTTCGTCGTCTGCTCCGGCAGCACGTGGCGGCTGCGTAGCTCCCAGAAATCCGCATACCCGGTCCGCTCCACCGCCCGCGCCACCGCTACCGGACCGCAGTTGTAGGCGGCCATCGCCAGGTACCAGTCGCCGAACATGTTGTACAAATCGTGCAGATGCCTGGCGGATGCCCGCGTGGCCTTCTCAGGATCCAGGCGATCGTCCGTATAGGCTGTGCGCATCAAGCCATATTCCTGCCCGCGCCACGCCACGAATTGCCACATTCCCGCGGCCGCTTTGCTCGAAATCGCGCGCGGATAGAAGCCCGACTCAGCCTGCGCCAGGTGGATCAACTCCTGCGGAACGCCTTCCTCTTGCAGAATCCGCGAGATCAGAGGCCGATACCGTCCGGCTCGCTCCAACCCTGCAATCAAAGTCTTGCGCCCGCGTCCCGAAAAATAGTTGATGTACCCCGTTACCGCGTCGTTCACCGACAGCGGAAGCTGCGAAGCCGTTGCCTGGACCTGCTCCTTTAACCGGTCCTTCAACTTAGGATCGACCGGAAAAGTCATCTGCAGTAGGTCTTCGTTGGGCGCTTTGTCGAACTGGGCCTCTTCCGCATCCACTCCCGCTCCCAATCCCGAAAGATCGTACCGGTGTACTGCGTCCACCATCTCGTCCAGCCTGGCTTGAAACGCTTGCCGGTCCGACGGATTGTTCGCGGAGGCCTCCAGCATCAAATCGACGGCGGTGTCGAACTCCCGCCGTGCCTGTCGAAAATCATTCGCGTGGTAAGCCCTCTTGCCGCGCTGGAAGGCCTGATCCGCGTGCTGCATCAGCAGATCGCCTTGCGAGGGCGCAATCGGCGCTCTTTGCGCCAAAACCGCCGGCGTGTCATACAGGTACGGATTCGGCTCCAGCTTCGGCGGCGATTCCACCTCGGTGGACGACGGCGCCGGTGTGGACGGTAAGAATGCGGTTTGGAACTTGGATTGCTGATTAGATGCGCATCCTGAGCAGATCAGGGCCACGGAGGAGCCAAAGGTATAGAGAAATCGCTTGGTTCGATTGGTCACTAAAACGATCCTTCGAACGGATTTTACTGCTGCCGGTGACGGTTGTAGCCGAAATGAAACCTAGAATCTAGCGCATTGCCCGGTCGAGGTCAACCGGGTATCCCGAAAGTATATGTGTGTCCCAACGACACACCCCATGCAAAAACTGCGCTCCTTCTACTCTTCTTCTTCCTCTTCGCCAGTCTTAGCGGCCTTCGCTGCGGCTATAATCTTATCGGCTTGCAACGCCGGAACATAGTCGTAATGATCGAATTCCATGGTGAAGGAGCCGCGCCCCTGCGTCATGGAAGTCAGATCATTCTGATAGTTTAACATTTCTGCCATGGGTACCTGGGCCCTTACAAATTGGGTATTACCTTTAGTATCCATGCCGGAGATGCGGCCTCGCCGGCTATTCAGGTCGCCCATCAGGTCCCCCGCATACTCCACCGGCGCCTGAATCTCCACGTTCATGATCGGTTCGAGCAGCGTCGGCTTGGCTTCCTGCATGGCGTTCTTGAACGCCTTGCGCGCCGCCAGCTTGAACGCCAGCTCCGAAGAATCTACATCGTGATACGAGCCGTCGTACAGCACCACCCGGAAATCCACCATCGGGAAGCCGGCCAGAAATCCACCCTCCGCCGCTTCCAGGATGCCCTTCTCCACCGCCGGAATGTAATTCTTTGGAATCGACCCGCCAAAAATCTCGTTCACGAATTCGAACTTCGCCCCGCGCGCCAGCGGCTCCATCTTGATCCAGCAATCGCCGAATTGGCCGTGACCGCCGGTCTGCTTCTTGTGCCGTCCCTGTACGTCCGCGTGCCCCCGTATCGTCTCCCGGTATGGAATCTTCGGCGCCTTTAAAATCACCTCCACGCCGTAGCGTTTCTTTAACCGGCTGGCGACTACTTCCACATGCTGCTGCCCGCTGCCTCCCAGCAGAAATTCCTTCGTCTGCGGATCGCGGTAAAAGCGCAGAGATTGGTCCTCTTCGAGGATCCGGTGTACCGCGTTGCCCATGCGATCCTCGTCTTGCCGCGACTTGGCCTCGATGGCGAACGCAATGGACGGCTCCGGAAGCTGCACCGGAGGATACTTGTACGTCACGCCTTTATCGGCCAGAGTATCGCCCGTCAGCGTGTCCTTCAGCTTGGCGACCGCGCCAATATCCCCCGCATGGATTTCCGTCACCGGCGTGATCGTCTTCCCCACCGGTACTCCGATGTGCGCCAGCCGCTCCGCCGTCCCTTTCTGGTTGTACAGGTTGGCGTCGTTCTTCAGCACCCCGGAGTAGACTTTGAAATAGGTGATGCGGCCCGCAAACGGATCGGCGGTGGTCTTGAAAACGTAGGCCGAGCATGGGCCGGCATCGTTAATTTTGCCGGCTTTCTCTTCGCCATTCATCTGCACCACCACCTCGCGCTCAATGGGCGATGGCAGGTTGTCCACTACGAAGTTCAGGATCAGGTCCGTGCCGATATTGTGCAGTGCCGAGCAGCACAGCACCGGGAACAGCCGCATCTCCTTCGTGCCCGCCCGGATGCCGTCCAGAATATGCTCCTCGGGCAACGTGCCCTTTTCGAAAAACTCTTCCATCAACGAATCGTTGCCCTCGGCAATCAGCTCTACCAGCGCCTCGTGCGCGGCTTGCGCGGCGTCCGCCAGGTCCGCCGGGATATCGCCCTCCTTGCCCTTCCCGTCACCGTCCGGCGTGTACGTGTACGCTTTCATCCGCACCAGGTCCACCACGCCCTTGAAGTCGCGCTCCGCCCCGATCGGGATCTGCACCGGAATCGCCGTGCGGCCGAAGGTTTCCTGCACACTGGCCAGCGCCCGCTCGAACGAGGAGCGCTCGCGGTCGAGCTTGTTGATCGCCACCGCCCGCGGCAGCTTGTAATTGTCGGCGTAGCTCCAGACCTTCTCGGTCTGCACCTCCACGCCCGCCACCCCATCCACCACCACCAGCGCCGCGTCGGCTGCCACCAGCGCCCCGCGCGTGTCGTTAATAAAGATGTTGTAGCCGGGCGTATCCAGGATATTGATCTTGGCCTTCTTCCATTCGGCGGGAGCCAAGGCGGTCGAGATGCTGACCTTCCGCTGCACCTCCTCCTCGTCGAAGTCCGTGATGGTGTTGCCTTCGTCCACCCGCAACAGCCTGTTGGTGGCCCCGGCCGTATATAGCATCCCGGAGGTGAGCGTCGTCTTGCCGGAATCGCCGTGGCCCACCACACCGACGTTCCGAATGTCCTTGCTTTCGTAGGTCTTCACAGGAAACCTCCCGTTTGAAACCGGATGGTAACACAGCGGAAAACCGCGCGAAGCCCGTAGCGCACGCTTCAGCGTGCCGGCGGGACTTTTAAGTCCCGCTCTAGCGCGTCAAGCCCCGTGCCACTCCAACTCCTCCACGCCCGTAAACAACGCGATATCGCTCCGCAATGTCGCCAGCTTCCGGAACAGCAGCGCATTCTCCCTCTCCTCCGCCAGCGTACGCGCCAAGGCTCCCGCATTCGAAGCATTCACGCTCCACGCATGCCAGTCCGCCGGTATCGACTCGATGTGCCCGAATTTCGCCAGCACCGCGGCCGTCGACTTTGCTCCCCAGCCCGGCAAACCCGGATAACCGTCCGCTGCGTCGCCTACCAGCGCCAGATAATCCGGAATCGACGCGGGCGGCACGCCAAATTTTGCCGCCACTCCCGCCTCATCCATCGTCACCCGCGTCCGCCGGTTTAACTGCACCACGCGCGTGCCGCGCACGCATTGCGCCAGGTCCTTATCCGGTGTGCAGATGACCACCCGCTCCACCCGCGGATCTCGCGCCGCGATGGCCGCCGCCGAAGCCAGCGCGTCGTCCGCCTCGAACTCCACCATGGGCCATACCACCACTCCCGCCGCCACCAGCGCCGCCTCCAGCAATTCGAATTGCGCCAGCAGTTCCGGCTCGACCCCTTCGCTCGTCTTATACCCCGGCCACAACTCATTGCGAAACGATTCGATCACGTGATCGGTGGCCACCCCCACGTGCGTCGCGCCGCCGCGAATCATGCCCATCACCGAGCCGACCACCCCTCGTACCGCGGCCACTTCCCGGCCATCCCGATCCCGCGCGGATGGCAGTGCGTAGTAGTGCCGGAACAACTCGTACGTGCCGTCGATCAGGTGGACTTCCAAGGCGCAGCTCCCTCTCAACCTTATCCAATCGCCGGCATCTCCATCAACCTCGCGCCTTTGGTATAAACTCGATAGGGACTCCGAACCTCCATGGCAAATCAAGGATCCGATCGCCGCGCCGTCCTGGAGATGCTCGCCAAGGCTGCGGCCGCCAGCCAATTCCCGGGCTTCACCCGCTGGGCGTTTGGTCAACAACACCAGCACGCCGCGCCGGCTTCCCCGCCTATTCCCACGGCCCCCTACCGCCCTACGTACTTTTCCACATCCGAATACCGCGCCATCGAAATCCTGACGGATCTAACCATCCCCAAAGATGAAACTCCGGGCGCGCTCGAAGCGGGCGTCGCCGAATTCATCGACTTTCTCGCCGCGCATGGCGAAAAACAGCTCCGGCAGCCCATGCGCAGCGGCCTCGAATGGCTCGACGCAACCGCCGCCGGCCGCTACGGCGCAAACTTCGTCAGCCTGTCGCCCGATCGCCAAACCGCCATCCTGTCGAGCGTCGCGTATCCCGATCCCGCGGCCCAGCCCGATCGGCAAGGCCGAGCCTTCTTTCGCCTGATACGCCGATATACCGTGATGGGCTATTACACCAGCCGCATCGGACTCGCCGAGCTCGACGATCCCGGCCTGCGGTTCTACACCGAATCGCCGGCCTGTCCCCACACCGGCGATCCCGAGCATCGCCACCTCCCGCCGCCCCGAGTCTAGACCATGCCCAATCCCACATACGACGTCATCGTGATCGGAACCGGAGCCGGAGGCGGCATGGCCATTCACACCCTCTGCCAGGCCGGCGCCAAAGTCTGCGCGCTCAACGCCAGCCGCCGTCTCAATCCCGCGAAGGATTTCCGCAATCATCGCCAGCCCTACGATATGCCCTTCCGCGGCTTCGGCGACCCGCTCAAGCGCGGCCAGTGGATCGGCTACATGGATAACGAATATACCGAGGGTGTCTGGGAACACGAGATCGTCTTCACCAAGGCTCCCGGCACCGAGTGGACCTGGCGCCGCTGTTTCGCCGTCGGCGGCAAGACTAACTTCTGGGGCCGCTCCTCCGCCCGCTTCGCCGATATCGACTTCCGCGCCGCCTCGCGCGATGGCTACGACGTCGATTGGCCCGTCACCTACGATGAAATCGCGCCATATTATTCCCGTGTGGAGCGCATGATCGGCGTCGCCAGCACCGTCCAGAATCGCCCCAGCAACCCCGATGGCGAGTATCTCCCGCCCATGAACTTCCGCTGCATCGATCGCATTCTGGAGAGCGGCGCCGGCAAAATCGGCATTCCCTATCTGCCCGATCGCATTGCCCAACTCACCGTCCCGCACGCCGGGCATCCCGCCTGCCACTACTGCGCCAACTGCACGGAGGGCTGCGACGTCGGCGCGTTTTTCTCCACGCCCTGGTTCTTCCTGCCCGCCGCGGAAAAGAGCGGCAACCTCGATCTGCGCACCAACGCGCTCTGCCGCAAAATCGTCGTCGATGACCATGGCCGCGCGAACGGCGTCTCTTACATCGATCGCATCACCCGCCAGGAAGTGGAGGTCTACGGCAAAGCCGTCGTGCTCGCGGCATCCTGCGTCGAGTCCGCCCGCATCGTACTCAACTCGAAGTCCCGTTACTGGCCGGATGGCATCGCCAACTCCAGCGGTCAGGCTGGCCGTAATTTATGCGATCACCTCTACGGCACCACCGCCCGCGGCTACTTTCCGCAGTTACTCGGGCAGCCCAGCTTTCCCGATAACGTCTCTTCGAGCACCATAGCCTGGATGCCGCGTTGGCAGAACCTCGATAACCCGCGCCAGGAAAAATTCATTCGCGGCTACTCCGTGTATCCGGATGGCGGATGTGCCGGGTTCCCCTGGTACTTCGATGAGATTGAAGGCTTCGGCCGCGAATACAAGCGGCAAATCAAGCGGCGCTATCCCACTCCGGTCAGTTTCTATATTCAGGCGCCCACCCAGCGCAGCGACTCGAATTATGTGGATATCGATCCGCAAGTGAAAGATGCTTACGGCATTCCCGCCGCCCGTATGCACTTCGCGTGGGACCAGAACACCCTCCTGATGTGGGAGCACGGCAAGCAATCCTGCGAGCAGTTGCTGCGCGCCAGCGGTGCGGAATACCTGGGATCCGCGCCCGAGCCCGACATGCCTGGAACCAGCCTGCACGAGACCGGAACCCTCCGCATGGGCAGCGATCCGAAGCGATTTGTGACCAACCGCTTCGGACAGACGCACGACGTGCCGAACTTATACGTCTGCGACGCCAGCGTCTTTCCCAACTGTACCGACAAGACCACCACCATCTCGATCCTGGCCTTCTCCTTGCGTACCACCGAGCATCTCCTGGACAACCTGAAGCACACTTAGCCAGAGGTTCCGTGGTCACAAGCCAACCCGCAAAATCCACCCTCTCGGAATCCGCAATCCGCTCAGCAACCTGCCGCAGATCCACCTTTTTCCGGGCCCTACCAAACACCGCCCCCAACGAATCCCCGTGCTACCGTGAAATCGGGAAATCGGAACCGAAAGCCGACCGCCGCCTCCCCAAACCGCGCCGCGGCCCTTGGCTTCGTCCTTTTTTCAAATAAAGGCAACGAAGCAACTTATTGGGTTCGTTGGTCACAAAACAAGATTTCATGGCCCTGAAAGTACCGGCCCTCGCGCACCCAGGAGGTGGGGCCGCCAGCCGCCCTGCCCACAAGCGGGAAATTGGGAAATCGGAACCGGATATCGATCACTACGTCCCAAATCGCGCCGCGGCCCTTGGCTTCGTCCTTTTTTCAAATAAAGGCAACGAAGCAACTTATTGGGTTCGTTGGTCACAAAA
>JBEKIM010000204.1:0-11911 GCA_050011755.1 Bryobacteraceae bacterium
GATCGCGTCGTAGACTTCAAACAGAAAGGAATTGGCGATGCCGCGCACTTGATCGAAGCGCTCCGTGGCGGACCGGTATTGCGCAAACGCTACTGAAGCGGCGACGACGAGGGCGGCAGCCAGGGCCAGAACCACGAGGGTTTCGACCGGCCGCCGCGCAACGAAACGGTGGACACGATAGCGTAGGGTATCGGGACGGGCCCGCACCGGATAACCTTCCGCCGCGCGCCGCGCGTCTGCGGCAAAATCGCCCACCGAGCCGTAGCGGCGTTCCGGCTCGCTGCGTAATGCCATGGCCACCACGTTTTCCATATCCCCTTGCAACCGGCGGCGCGGGGTCGAGATCCTCTCGTTGGCCAGCAACTCGTGCAGAATCACGCCGAGCGAATAAATATCCGATGCCGTGGTAATGGCGCCGCCAGTCAACTGTTCGGGACTGGCATATCCGGGGGTCATCATGGCGGCGGAAGTGGCCTCCGGGTCCGATGTTTCGCTGAGCAGCTTGGCGATTCCGAAATCGAGAAGCTTAGGAACGCCGTCCGCGGTAACCAGGATGTTCCGCGGCTTGAGGTCGCGATGCACCACCAGGTTGCGGTGAGCGTACGCCACTGCGTCGCAGATTCTTTCAAATAAGGCCAACCTGGTGCGGAGCGGCAGGCTATGGGCGGCGCAATATTCGTCGATGGGGACGCCGTCGATGTACTCCATGACCAGGTAAGGCGCACCGTCGGCAGTGGTACCGGCGTCGAGCATCCCGGCGATATTGGGATGCTCCATGCGCGCCAGGATCTGGCGCTCCTGACGGAACCGGCGGATGATGTCGTCATCCAGGAAAACGCGGGGAATGACTTTGAGGGCCACCTGGCGGCGCACATCGTCGTAATCGCGCTGGGCCAGGTAAACGGCGCCCATGCCGCCGGTCCCAATGCGCGCCAGGATGCTGTAGGGGCCCAGGCGATCGAACGGCAGGCTTTCTTCGATTGCCATGTGGCGCGCTTCGGCGTAAACGGCAGGGAACTGCCAAAGGGTTTGCGAAGCGGCGTCGGCATCCGCGCGGAGGAGCCGCTCTACCGCACTTCTCAGTTCGGGCAGGCCGGCGCACCGTACATCGAGAAAACGGCCGCGCTCGGCACGGTCGAGTTCCAGCGCGGCGGCGAAGATCTCGCGCAGTTGCAGCGGGTCGTATGGCCGCTCAGAATGTTCCGAGTTCATCTTGCAACCATGCGCGGGAGAATCGCCAGTCGCGCTCTATGGTCCGCAGGGAGACCTTTTCTCCGGAGGCATTCATGGCTTCCACGACCTCTTCCGTGCTGAGTCCGCCAAAGAACCGGAGTTCGACTACCATGGCCTGGCGGGGATGTTCCTGGGCCAGGCGGCTCAAAGCCGCGTCAAGCTGGATGACGTCCGGGCCGGGAATGGAAAGCATCTCCTGTTCCAATGGCAGGACATCGCCACCGCTGCGCTTGCGTGCAATGCGTCTGCGGGCATGATCGAGCAGGATACGGCGCATCAACTTAGCGGAAATGGCAAAAAACTGGCCGCGGCATTGCCAGTCGATGGCGCGAGCGGCCTCCAGGTGAAAGTAGAGTTCATGCACGAGCGCCGTAGGCTGAAGGGTATGCCCAGTCCGCTCCTTGTGGAGCAGAGCGGCGGCCAGTTGCCGCAGTTGCACGTAGACGAGACTTGTGAGGCGGTCGAGCGCATCGCGGTCGCCGTCGCGCCAGCGGACCAGCCAGTGCGTAATCCCCGCGACCGAACTTGCGTCCACGGCAGGCATGCAAGAAAGCCCTATGAGTTTATCATGCGCCGCATGGCGGGTTTCAGAAACGGCTTGCGCATCCTTATTAGGAATTCCGGGACAGAGGAGAGGATCAGCATGCGGCTGCCGGCTCGATTACTGCTGGTGTTATGCGGGGCTTGGGGCTGGGCGGAAGGTCCGGTATGCGCAGAAGGGCTGCGGTTTCAGGGGCTACAGGCCGGCTTCGCAGCCCACCGGACGGGCTACGATGCCTGGGTATCCGACGATGGCGCCATGGTGACGCCGGCGGGCCGTCTGCAGCTGTTGGGTGCCCATTCCGTGAAGGGCGTGTGGGCCTCTTCCGAGGTGTTCTATCGCGGTGTCTACCCCGGTATCGACCTGGTCTATTACAGCCACGGCGAGCGTTTGGAATACGACTTCGTGGTTGCGCCGGGCGGCGATCCCGGCAAAATCGCTTTTGCGATTGCCGGCGCCGCGGTGGGAATCGGTACCGGCGGCACATTGCTGGCGCGCACTACCGCGGGCGAGATGCGTCTCGACGCTCCGTTTATCTATCAGGCGGGACCGGACGGAGTCCGGCAAGCGATTCGCGGCGGCTATGCAGTCGATGGCGATCGTGTATCCTTCCGAATTGGGGATTATGACCGGTCCAAGCCCCTGGTGATCGATCCGGTGCTTTCGTATGCGACTTTCGTGGGCCAGAACGGCGATGGAGTATCGGCAGCCACGGCGGATAGCTCCGGCAACGCCTACCTGGTGGGCAAAGCCTCGGGTGTGATCCTGGTGGAAAAAGTCAGCCCTGCCGGCGCCGTCCTGCTGCGCCAAACCGTTGGCACCACGCCTTACAACTTCAATGCGGAGGCTGTAGCCGTTACGAGCGCCGGAGCGGTCTATATTACCGGCACATCCGATGCCGGTCTGCCGACCACGGCCAACGCATATCTGGGCTCGGTGACGAGCGGCAACCACGCCTTTATTGCAGTTCTGAATTCCAGCCTCACACTGACTTATTGCAGTTACATTGCGGGCACGGGGCCGGCAGGAGACCAGGCGAATGGCATCGCGGTGGATTCGACGGGGAACGCGTATATTACGGGGCTGACGGATTCGAGCACCTTTCCAGTCACGGCGGGTGCTTATCAATCTACCGCGAGCACCAACGGGCAGACGGGATTTGTGAGCAAGATCAACCCGTCGGCCTCGGGCGCCGCATCGCTGGTGTATTCCACTTACCTGGGCGGGCCAACCACCGCCACGGACTTGTATGCCATCGCGCTGGACTCCTCCAACAACGCGTACTTGACGGGTCAGGGCGGAGCGGACTTCCCGGTGACCGCCGGGACCTATCAGTACAAAGGCATGGCTCTGGGCGATGGCGGCGTGTTTGCCGCCAAACTGAACGCTACGGGCACTACGCTTGCCTACTCGGCCTACCTGGGTTATGGGGTGGGCACCGCGCTGGCCGTTGACGGCTCGGGCAATGCGTACGTGACCGGCTACGCCGAAATATCGGACTTCCCCACTACTACGGGCGCCTATCAAACTTCATATCCCGGCGCATTCGTCCTCGAATTAAACACTACCGCCACCTCGCCGATCTATTCGACTTTCCTCACCGGGCCTTCGTCGGGCATCGACTACACCGAGGCGATTCCGACGGATATCGCCTTGCCGCCTGGCTGTACGTCGGCGTGTAGCGCCTACATTGCGGGATTCACGAACGCCATAGATTTCCCGGTCCTCAGCCCCATCCAGAGCTTCGAGGCCGGCGGGAACGACGACTTTATCGTGGAATTGTCCGGCAACGGCGCGGCGGCGACTTACTCCACCTACCTGGGCGGATCGAGCGACGAAAGCAACAACGGCGGTTTCCCGCATTTGCCGGGTATTGGGGTGATGTCCACAGGCGACGTGGTCATTGGCGGCGAAACCGAATCCGACAGTTTCCCGATTACGTTGGCGGCTAACCCGGTGCCCATTTTCGCCGCGCGCATCAACGCCGCGGCGGGATCGTTAGCGGTAGCCTATCCCACGAGCCTGGCCTTTTCCGGCCAGACGATCGGCGTTCCCAGCGCGGAGCAAACGATTACCCTACGGAACCTGGGCAGCACCGCCCTAGCCACAACCGTAGCAACGGCCGGCGACTATAGCCAGACCAATACTTGTGGATCGAGCCTGGCGGCCGGCGCCGAGTGCAGTATCTCCGCGACTTTCACGCCTACCAGCACGACCAATCCGCGCACCGGAACCATCACCTTAAACGGGTCTACTATAGCGAACCTGACCGGCAGCGGGGCTAATGCCGGTTATTCGAGCCTCACACCTGCAACCCTGAATTTTGGCAGCCAGATGGTCGGTTCGGCTACCGCGTCGCAAACCATAACCCTTTCGAACATTGGGAACCAGGCGCTGACCCTGAGCGCGAGCTCTTTTGGCACTTCGGGAGATTTCGCCCAAAGCAATAACTGCCCGGCTTCGCTGGCCGCGAACACCAGTTGCACGGTAAGTGTCTCGTTTCTGCCGACACAGGAAGGGCTGCGCAGCGGGAGTTTGGCGGTGTCGGCCGGCAACAACGCGAGCCCCAATGCTTCCGTCAGCCTGACCGGCACGGGCGTGGCCGGGACATCGGCGCTGACGCTGAACGGTTCCGGGCTGGTCTTCAATCCGCAGGCGGTCGGTTCCACGAGCCCAACGCAGAGCATAGCGATCATCAACACGGGGAATGTGCCGGTCACTATCCAAAGCGCCAACGCCAGCGGCGACTATCTCGCGACCGGATGTGTGCAGTTGCTCAACCCCGGCGCCGGTTGCGATGTGCGTGTCACCTTTACGCCGACCGCGGCCGGGGCCCGCACGAGTTCGGTAACTATCGTAGATACCACGCCCGCCAGCCCGCATAGCTTCACGTTGACCGGTACCGGCCTGGCCGACGCCGACACGATCACGATTACACCCACCGCGCTGGTCTTTTCCGATCAGCCTGTAGGCCAGACTACCGCACATGCACTCCCCATCTATGTGACGAATACCGGTACCACTACGGTGACATTCGACCGCATCGTGGAAAGCGGCGATTACCGCATCACCGGCACGACATGCGGCACCCTTAGCGTGCGGACGCCGCCTGCTACGTGCTATATCGACGTGGTCTTTACGCCCACGGCCACGGGCACGCGGAGCGGAACGATTACTCTTACCGACAGCGCCACCGGCAGTCCGCAGACGGTAACCATTACAGGGAACGGGCTGGCAGTTAATGCGACCGCGACTCTGTCGCCTGGAAGCCTGAATTTCGGCAACCAACCAATAGGTTTGGCTACCGCGGCCCAGGATGTAGTGATCACGAACACGGGCAATGTGCCGATCACGATCGACAGCGCCACCATTACGGGCACGAACGCGGGCGATTTTGGGCAGACGAACGGCTGCGTTGGGGGAATTCTGACGCCTGCGCGCACTTGCACCTTCGCGGTCACTTTTAACCCCACCGCCACCGGCAGCCGGACGGCAACGCTCGATGTCACCGACGACGCCGGGACACAGACCGTCACTCTCTCCGGGACGGGGCTGACGGCCAGCATCGCCACCAGTTTCGTTCCCGCCAGCATGACGTTTCAATCCCAGGCGACCGGTACTACCAGCCCGAACCAGTTGCTGATCGTAGTGAACAGCGGGGATGAAGCTCTGGGCATTACCAACGTAGGAATCAGCGGCAACTACACGCTGGTCAGCAATCCGTGTGTCACCACTATCCAGCCGAACGCCGGCTGCACACTAACCGTCAACTTTGTTCCGAGTGGGGCGACTGGCACGCAAACCGGAACCGTCACTTTCACCGACAACGCAGGCACGCAGACCGTCAATCTAAGCGGCCAGAATGTGGCTGCCGCGCCGGCGGTGAAGCTTTCGCCTTCCGCGTTGGCATTCACGATCGAACCGATCGGCACCGCTGCCGGTGCGCAGACCGTTACTGTCACGAATACTACCGCATCGACCCTCACCGGGCTAAGTGTGGGCAGCCCTAGCGCACCTGACTTCGTCATCGCTTCGGGGAGTAACAATTGCGGTACCAGCTTGAACGCGAACGCCTCCTGCTCGTTCCAGGTAATTTTCACCCCCACGGCCGCGGGCAGCCGTACCGGCACGACGACCATCTCCAACAGCGCCGGCAACCAGACGCTGAACCTGGCCGGCTTCGGCGAGGCAGCCACTCTCTCGGCTTACGTGCACGATTCCAAGCTCATCTTCCCCAGCCAGGTGATTGCGACGAGCAGCGGCACTTTGTACGCTACGCTGACGAATAATGGAGTCGTCCCCCTGACGATTTCGAGCGTGACCATCAGCGCGGGCGATTTCGCGATCAGCAATGGCTGCCCGCTTTCCCCTAGCACGATGCTCCCCAACCAGAGCTGCTCGGTGGGCGTGACGTTTACTCCCACGGCAGCGGGCAACCGCACGGCGACCGTGACCATCACAGACAACGCGCCGGGCAGCCCGCGGACCGTGACGGTCTCGGGCGCCGGATTGACAGCCACCGAGACTCTGGAAGCCGACTATACGACCTTGGTCTTCCCCACCGAGTCCATCGGCGATTCGGCGAATCAACCGGATCCGGAGACGATTACCTTAACGAATACCGGAAATTCGCCGGTGACGATTTCGAGCATCGTGTCGTCGAGCACGGACTTCGTGGTGAACAACGGATGTCCGCTCAGTCCGTCGACGCTGGGCGGCAATGGGGGCACGTGTCAAGTGTCCATTACTTTCGCCCCCAGCGTGGCCACCACACGGAAGGGAACGCTTACGATCACGAGCAGCGCGCCGGGCAGTCCTCTCAAGATCAACATGTCCGGACTCGGTGTCAGCGACACCTCCACGGTAGATGTTACGCCGGTCAACGTGGCATTCATCCCGCAGACGGTAGGCACCAGCAGCGGCTTCACGGAAGGTGTGTATGTCACCAATGCCGGAGATACCAACATTAGCGTGACCAGCGCGACGGTAACTACCGGTTATTCGTTGAGCAACGGATGCAACGGCGCGGTACTGGCGCCTACGGCGAACTGCTCCATCAGTATCAGTTTTACGCCCACCGCCGCGAAGGTCACCACTGGAACACTGACCATCAAAACTACCGGGAAGCCCGCTACGACGACCGTGAGCCTGACCGGCACGGGTCTGGCCTCCAGCGCCTCAATATCGCTTTCGCAGACCAACGTGGTATTCGACCAGCAAGTGGTGGGGGTAGCCAGCCAGCCCCAGGTAATCTATTACTACAACCAGGGCAGCACTTCGGTAACTTTGAACAGCGTGGTGCTGACGGGTGCGGATTTCGCGATGAACAATGGCTGTAGCGGGACCGGGGGGCCGTTAGCGAGTTGCAGTATTAAGGTCACTTTTAATCCCACTGCCACAGGCCTGCGAACGGGCAAGATCGTAATCACCGACACCGATCCGGGCAGCCCGCGCACGATCAACTTATCCGGAACGGGCGTTGCGGCGGCGGCGCCCCAGGCGACGGTCACGCCTGGCTCACTGACCTTCGCCAGCCAGCCGGTGGGCAGCACGAGCGCGGCGCAGAACATCAACCTGACGAATTCCGGCGAGGCCAACCTGACCATCAACGGTATCAGCGTCACGGGCGCGAATGCCACAGCTTTTCCGCAGACCAACAACTGCCCGTCCGCGCTGGTGCCGCAATTCAGTTGCACGATTTCGGTGAAGTTCGCGCCCACGGCCACGGGCGCGCAGGGGGCCAGCCTGAGCATCTCAGACAACGCGGCCGGCAGCCCGCAAACCGTCTCGCTCTCGGGGACCGGCACGGCGGGTACGACGCCGGTAGTGACATTTACGCCGTCCAGCCTGACGTTCAGCAACGTGCCCGTGAACACGACCAGTTCCGCGCAAACGGCCAAGCTGCAGAATACCGGCGCGGCAGCCCTGACCATTACCAACATCGCCACCAGCGGCACCGTGCCCGGCGATTTCGCGGAGACCAACAACTGCCCGAGCAGCGTTGCGGTAGGAGGAACCTGCACGATTCAGGTGACGTTCACGCCCAGTTCCGTAATCAACCAGACGGGGGCGGTCACGGTTACGGACAATACGCCCAACGGATCGGACGTCCTGGCGCTGGCCGGAAACGGGACCGCGCCGGTGGTGAACCTTTCGACGACCAGCCTGGCGTTTGGAAACCAGCAGCACGGCACCACCAGCCCCGCGAAGACCGTCACGCTGGAGAATGCCGGCAACCTGGCCCTGACGATCAATTCGATTACGGCAACCAAGGACTACAACATCGTGAGCAATACGTGTCCGGCGAGTTTGGCGCCGGGGCTGACCTGCACATTCGGAGTGACGTTCAGCCCCAGCATCACGGGAACGGACAATGGCTCGGTGACGATCAGCGACAATGCCGGCGATAGTCCGCAGACGATTTCACTGACCGGGTCGGGGACGTAGATTTCACCGTGCGATTGGTTAAAACGCGTTAAAACAAAAGATACGGCAATGCACACCCGTATCGGAAGGGATCTACTGTTCGTCCCGTTGTGGCTCGGCGTCGCTTCGACGGCCTGCGCTCAATCGGCGATCGCCACGCGCCTGGACGACCCCAAAGCGGTTTATGTGGCGGCGTCCGGATCCGGCGCTCGTACCGGCGGAGAAAGCGACGGCAGCGCACGGCTGCAGGCTGCCATCGACGAAGCTGAAAACAACGTTCGTGAGGGAATTGTTTTTGTAGCCGCGGGCCAATACAGGTTGACGCGCACGGTGTATGTATGGCCGGGAGTCCGCGTCATCGGCTACGGCGCAACGCGTCCCGTCTTCCGGCTGCCGGCTAATACGCCGGGTTTTCAGAGAGGTGTGGGCGTGATGGTGACGTTCACTGGCGCGCGTCCCGGGCGCGCCATGGCGGCAGGCTTCCGCGTGCCCTTTCCGCCACCAGATAGCGTGCCCCCGAACGAGCAGATCGCCGACGCGAATTCCGGCACTTTCTATTCCGCGATGAGCAACATTGATTTCGAGATCGGCGACGGCAATCCGGCCGCCGTTGCGATCCGCTTTCACGTGGCGCAGCACGCTTTTCTCAGCCACATGGACTTCCATATCGGTTCCGGCCTCGCCGCGTTGTACCAGGTGGGCAACGAAGCCGAGGATCTGCACTTCTATGGAGGGCGTTACGGTATTCTGACCGAGAAGACGTCGCCCGCCTGGCAGTTCACCCTGATCGACTCCGTCTTTGAGGGGCAGCGCGAAGCCGCCATTCGCGAACATGAGGCGGGACTGACCCTCATCCGCGATTTGTTCCGGGACGTCCCGACGGCAATCGATATCGACCCGCAGTATTACGACCAGTTGTGGGTCAAAGACAGCCGCTTCGAGAATATCGCCGGCGCGGCCGTGGTGATCGGCAGTGAGCGGAGTCCGCTGAACGAGATCGGCTTCGAGAACGCAGTATTAAAGGATGTGCCGGTATTTGCGCTGTTCCGGGAGAGCGGGAAAAAGGTCGCCGGAAAGGGCCGGGTGTACCGGATTAAGAATTTCAACTACGGGCTGATCGTCCCCGGCGAGGGAATGACCGGCACGATTGGCATGCTGTACGACGCCACCAGTTTGGCCGCCTTGCCCGCGCCACTGCCGCCCGCGATTCCGGCGCTGCCGCCCACCGAAGATTGGGTCAACGTTCACTCGCTGGGCGTCGCCGGAGACGGGAAGACCGACGATACCGCCGCCATCCGGAAAGCGATCGACTCGCATCGGGTGCTGTATTTTCCGAGCGGGCATTATGTTGTCAGCGATACGCTCACGTTGAAGCCGGACACGGTGCTGGCCGGACTGCACCCCACGCTTACGCAATTTGATCTGCCGGATGGGACGCCCGGCTATCAGGGGGTGGGAGTGCCAAGGGCACTCATCGCGGCGCCTGCGGGCGGCGCCAACATCCTGAGCGGCTTCGGCGTCCAGGCGGGAGGGATGAACCCCCGCGCGGTGGGCGTGCTGTGGAGCGCCGGGTCCACCTCGCTGATCGACGATGTGCGCTTTCTGGGCGGTCACGGCAGCGGCACGAATCCTTATAACAATGACCACACCGCCGATTCCGATCTGCGCAGGCGATGGGACGGGCATTATCCCAGCTTGTGGGTGACGCACGGCGGTGGAGGAACCTTCGCCGATATCTGGACTCCCGATACCTTCGCCCAGGCGGGCTTCTATGTCTCCGACACCAGCACCCCGGGCCATGTTTACGAGCTTTCCAACGAGCACCACATGCGCACCGAGATCAAATTCGATCACGTGGAGAATTGGGACATCAACGCACCGCAGACCGAAGAGGAGGCCGGCGAGAGTCCCGAATCGCTGTCAATGGAGTTGGATTGGTCGAAGAACATCACCATCGCGAACTATCACGCTTATCGCGTCACGCGTTCCCGCGCGCCATTTCCGTCTGCGGTCCGTCTTTATCATTGCGCGGACATTCACTTCCGCAACGTGCACGTGAATGCCGAAAGCGGGTTTGCCACCTGCGACCAAAACGGCTGCGGCACTTTTCTGCGTGCCAGCAAATATCCCTACGAGAATTCCATTGAGGATGTGACGCATCGCCTGGTGACGCGCGAACGGGAATTTGCGGTGCTCGATGTTCCGGCCGCACGACCCGCGCCAGTGGCCGGCGAGGCTTCGGCGGTTCTGGAGCCAGGCGCGAAAGTTCAGAAGCTGGAAGACGGATTTTTTTCCATTTCCGGCGCAGCCGTGGATACCTCCGGCAAGCTGTATTTTGTCGATCGCCACCAGCAGCGCATCTATGGATGGTCGGCAGCCGAAGGCCTCACGATCGAGCGCGATAGCCCGCTCGATCCGGTGAACCTGGCGTTCGACAAGGCGGGCAACCTTCTGGTGGTGTCTTCGTCGGGCGCGGAGGGAACGGTTTATTCGTTCCGTCCCGGATCGCCGGCAGACCAGATCGCCCTGCTGGCGCCGCAGCCAAGCAGACCGCATCCGGGCGCGCGAGTGGTACTGCCGGTCAATTACTGGAACAACGGCGAATTCAAGGATCAACTGGACTTCAATACGTTCGTGTTTACGACGCTGGCGCAGATGTTCCAGCAAGATGTCTCCACGCCGAAGGCCAGGGAATACGTGTCGGCGGACGGCAGCGTGTTCCTGCCCGCCGGGCGCGTATTTCAGCAGGGACCGGCGGACTCCACCGCCGGCTGGCGTTTCTCGGACAACCTGGACACATACGGTTTCCTGAGCGCCAGCCCGGGGGAGCATGTGTATGTCAGCAGCGAAGCGGAAGACATCACCTACCGTGCGCGAGTGGGCGCGGATGGCACCTTGCGCGATCTGTTCCCCTTTGCGCAACGCGGCGGGGAAAGCGTTGCCGTCGATTCCAAGGGCAATGTTTACGTAGCGAATGGGCAGATCTTTGTTTATGACCGCAGCGGCAAGCCGATCGGCAGGATCGACGTGCCGGAACGTCCCATCGATATCATTTTCGGCGGCGCTGGCGGGCGCACCTTGTTTATTCTGGCCCACCATGCGCTGTTTGCGGGTAAACTGAAGCGGGACTTAAAAGTCCCGCCGGCACGCTGAAGCGTGCGCCACGGGCAAGCGAGAAGCGGGCTAAAAGCCGGCTGCCCGCCCCACAAAGGCGACGCGCCAGACAGTGTTCGAGCCATCGTCGGTCACAATCAGCGAACCGTCCTGCGCCACCGCGACGCCCACCGGGCGGCCCCATACCTGGCCATCCGGCGTCACAAAGCCGGTCAGGAAGTCCTCATATTCGCCCGTGGCGCGACCGTCATTCAACGCAGCCCGAATTACTTCATAACCCGTGCGCACGGCCTTGTTCCACGAGCCGTGTTCGGCGGCGAAAATATCGCCCCGGTATTCGGCGGGAAACTGCTTTCCGTCATAAAAGGTCATTTCCAAAGACGCGTTGTGCGGCTGAAGCAGAATGTCCGGCGTGATGACTTTGCTGCGCAGTTCCGGATGCTTGCCCTGCTGCCGCGGATCCTGATGTCCGCCCATATAGAACCAGGGCCAGCCGTAGAAGCCGCCGGGCTCTACGTGCGTGATGTAATCCGGAACCAGGTTGTCGCCCAATCCGTCGCGCTCGTTCACCGAAGCCCACAATTCACCTGTCGCGGG
>JBEKIM010000205.1:0-11818 GCA_050011755.1 Bryobacteraceae bacterium
GCTGCACAGTTTTACGGGTGAACCGGATGGATACGGCCCGCTCGCGGGCGTCCTCCTCGATGCAGCCGGCAACCTCTACGGCACGACGGTGTTCGGCGGCGCGAAGAACCTTGGCGCGATCTATAAGATCGACCCAGCCGGCAACGAATCCATCATCTACTCTTTCGAGGCCGCTCCCCAAGGAAGAGAACCCTACGGCGGCGTGATCCTCGATTCTTCCGGCAACCTCTACGGCACTACATACCTGGGCGGCAAACAGGCGTCCGGCACCGTGTTCAAGCTGAGTCCGGAGTAGGTAGGGCGCACAAGGTCGTTCACCAATCTACAGAATAAGAACCGCGCCCGCATCTAACTGCGCCCACACCACTTACTAACTCCCCGTGTTCCACATACTGCCGTTCCCCCTCGACCTCGGCCCTAAAATGGAATCGGGTATGGACGCGTCAACCCACTCCCAAAATCCAACCGCAAGGAACAACCCATGGATGAGAGGACCGTCACGGCCGGCGCGCAAATCGCCGCAACCGAAAGACTTCGAGCAGCGCAATGTATACATTCACGAGGCCCAGGCCGCTGACGGCGCCGCGCAGGTAGGCGTTGTCCCAATAAAAACGCCATTCCGGAGCGAGTTGCGAGAATAGGTTGCGGTCCCAGAAATCCGACCAGGGAAAGATCACCAGGAACATCCCCAATTCCAGGCAGAATACGATGAAGATCAGCGACAGGGCCACGTGATACCAGCGATAGCGGGGCGCTTCCGGCGCGGGAACCGGCTCCGTCACGATGCCGCCTCCACCATGGCGAAGAGCTCCATTTGGGCTCCCGCCCAGGCCTCGAAGTCCACGGGAAACAGGGAGCGCTCCCGTACCGGCTCGAAGCTCAGGCGGTGCAAAGGCGTCGGCCCAAACTCTTTGAGCGCCCTGGCGTGTTCCGGAGTGAAATAGCCTTTGTGGCCGGCCAATCCATATTCGGGGAAGATTTCGTCCCAAATCCGCATGCGCGCGTCGCGCCAGACTTTGGCCACGATGGAAGCGGCGGCGATGGCATGGCATTGCGCATCGCCCTTGATCAGGGGGCGCTGCGGAGTCGGGAGCGACAGCGGCATGGCGTCGGTCAGTATGAAATCCGGCGCGGGGCGCAGCCGCCCAACCGCGATTTCCATGGCCATTTTGGATGCCTGGTAGATGTTGATCCAGTCGATCGTGGCGGCGTCCACGGCGGCCACGGACCAGGACACGGCGCGCTCGCGGATGCGTGCGGCGAGAACCTCGCGGCGCTCGGGTTCGAGTTGTTTGCTGTCGTTGAGGCCGCGCACGGGGCGGTCCGGAGAAAGGATGACGGCGGCCGCCACAACCGGGCCGAACAAAGCGCCGCGGCCGACCTCGTCCACGCCCGCCACCGCCTGAAATCCGCGCGCGCGGAGTTCGCGCTCCAGCGTTCCCTCGCAGCGGAATTGCGTGACCTGCCGTGCGGCGCGCAAGAGGAGCCCGGGCCGTCTACTCGCGTTCCCGCAAACGGGCGGCTTTGCCTTTCAGTCCACGCAGATAGTACAGCTTGGCCCGGCGTACGCGACCCGTCCGCACCACGTCGATGTGGTCGATCACCCGCGCGTGGATGGGGAAAATACGCTCCACGCCCTGGCCGAAGCTCACCTTACGCACCGTGATGCTCTCGCCCATACCCGTGTTGTTGCGCGCGATCACCGTACCTTCAAAGGCTTGCAGACGCTCTTTGTCGCCTTCCTTAATCTTCACGTGGACGCGAATCGTATCGCCCGGCCGGAACTCGGGGGTATCGCTACGCTTGTTCTTATTGATAACTTTCGTCAACAGGGAATTGTTCATGTCGAATCCTGATCTTACATTGTAGCCTGCCGGAGGGCCGTCATGGGCGCCCGCCGGTAGCAGCCACTACAGGGCCGAACCGGCACCCGTCGTGGCGCATCCAGTTTTGCAGTTTAGGGGACCTGGCGAGATTCAACGATACGCCTCGCGTCGATGACGGACGCCGGTGATCCCTATGGTGGTCTCGCTTCCGCGATCGAAGAAGACGCAGTAATCGCCGCAGCGGAGGCGAAAACCGGTCTCCGGCGGTTTGAGTTTTTTCACATCGCCGGTGCGGTTGAATAGGTAACGGTCAATGCAATGGAGAATCTGAATTGCGGTCTCTCGATCAATGGCCCTCAGATCGGCGCGGGCTTCTGGCGGCCAGTTGACCGCAATGCGCTCGGGAGCGGACTCGTCGTTCACTGTTTCAGGCCGAATTCGCGCAGGATTTCGTCGTGCGGGATGCACTCTCCACGAGCGAGTGATGCACGGGCGCGGCCCAGCGCGGCGGCGGTGTCTGGCGCGAGGGCTTCCTCTTCGACCTCTGCGAGCGCCAACGAGCGCGCCAGCGGCTCGACCATGACCTCGAGCAGACCGCGGACGGCATTCAGCTTTTCGGCTGGCAGAGCATCCAACAATGCGTGGGCCTCTCGGCGCTCCCGATCGAGATTCGGTTCCATGGCTGTACTCTTAGCCCTGGTTCCATTTTACGCGATTTGTGGACGAGCGCCCCCGCGGCGCCTTTCTAAGACAAAACGACGGATGTGGTGTCAGGACGGACGTGGCGCACTGCCCGCGCGGTAGATGGGAGGGCTTCCCGACTCATCCACGTTGCAGTCGGGAAGCCTGCAGATTCACGGTTAACGTGCCGTTAGCTCGTTACGTAACTTTCGGGAGCAAGGTCGAGGCGCTCCCTGCTTGTCGATGAGGATGGGCTGGCGTCCGAATTGTAGCGAATATTGGACTTCAAGTGGCCTCCCCATTACCTCTTGCACGATGCGGAAGAGCGCAGACCATTTTCGTCCGTATTTGGTTTGTTGGGGTTTAGTTTGGCGACCTGGTGAGCTCCGAACTCGATTCCATTCTTCTGACTTGCAGGCTACCACTCAGCGATCGATTTGAGCCAGTGCGGACTCAACGATCGGTAGCAGAGATGGGACTAAGTTTTCGAGGCAGCCTCACCGAGGACTTCGAGACATCGAGTCAAGGCCATAGCCAACATGGAATCACTAGTCAGGTCTTGCCGGCTGGGCCCGCTCGCCAACTTCAACGCGAGCGTTGAGCTCCAGTGAAGCCGGGTTTGGGGGGGGCTGGCGGGCGGGGAACGGTAAGTCTATGAAACGTCTTGGTGGACCTGGTGAGATTCGAACTCACGACCTCTTCCATGCCATGGAAGCGCGCTCCCAACTGCGCCACAGGCCCGGTTCTGCTCCATTGAATATACCACGGCGCGCCACCATTTGACACGCCGCTCGCCAGCTTGCCTACAATGGTATGATGCCTCGCAGGCGCGTGCGCGCTCTCATACTGCTGGTCTGCCTGTCGGCGCTGGATTTCTCCGGCTGCTTCGTGCGCCGCCGCATCATCACCCGCAAAGGCGGCAACGCCACCCCCATCCTGCTGACCGCCGATAAACAGACCCTGATCGACTTCCTCGCCAACCAATACCAGGCCATCCGCAGCTTCAGCGCCACCGTGGATATGACGCCCGCGCTGGGCAGCGCCGAGAAAAGCAAAATCACCGAATACAAGGATGTGCGCGGATACGTCCTGTTCCGCAAGCCGGCCTTTATTCGCCTCATCGGCCTGTACCCCGTGGTCCGCAACAAGGCCTTCGACATGGTTTCGAACGGCAAAGATTTTCGCCTGTACCTGCCCTCCAGCAACCGCTTCATAGTCGGCTCGAACGAGCTGGCCGTCCGTTCCAAGAACAAGATCGAGAACCTCCGCCCGCAGCACTTCCTGGAAGCCCTGATGGTTGCGCCCATGCAGCAGGGGGAAAAGGTGGAGCTGATGAACCTCACCGACGAGGACAACGCCGTCTATGTTTTGCACTTCGTTCGCGTGCAGCCGGATGGCGAGATCCTGCCGGTGCGCAGCGTCTGGTTTAGCCGCATCAACCTGCACATCGCCCGCCAGCTCGTCTATGACCCAACGGGCAACATACTGACCGACGCCCGCTATAGCGACTGGCAGAACTACGATGGCGTGCCCTTTCCCAAGGTCGTCGATATCGACCGCCCGCAGGACGATTATGCCGTCGTCCTGACGGTGGTGAAGATGGAGATCAACCGGCCCGTCTCCGACGATAAATTCGTCCTGGAACAGCCCGAAGGCACGCAACTTCAGGTGCTGGGCCAGCCCTCCACCACGCCGCCGCCCCCGCCTCCGCCTCCCGCCAAAGGAAAGAAGAAGAAAAGTTGACAGCCAAACTCGTCCTGGAAAATCTGAAGCACAAGCCCATGCGCAGCCTCCTGAGCATGTTCCTGATCGCCGTGCCGGTGACCTTGATCCTGTGCCTGGTAGGTCTCAGCCGCGGCATGCTGGCCGATTCCGCCCGCCGGGAACGCGGTATCGGCGCCGATATCATCGTCCGTCCGCCGCAGACTTCCGTGCTCACTCTCAGCGGCGCGCCCATCCCCGAAAAGCTGATCGATGCCATTCAGCAAAAGCCCCACGTGGCGCTGGCCATGGGGGTGATCGTGCATCCCATCACCAGCGTCACCTTCGTCAGCGGTATCGACCTGCCGCGCTTCAACCAGATGAGCGGCGGCTTCAAATATCTGGAAGGCGGAGCGTTCCGCGGCCCCGACGACATCATCGTAGATGAGTATTACGCCCAACAGCACAAATTGCATGCCGGAGACCCGGTCAACGACATCCTGAATCACCAGTGGCGCGTCTCCGGCGTGGTGGAAGGCGGCAAACTGGCGCACTTGTCCGTGCCCATCCAGACCTTGCAGGATCTGACTGGAAATATGAAGAAGGTCAGCCAGATCTTCGTTAAGGTCGACAAGCCCGCCAATATTCCCGCGGTCGTGAACGAGTTGAAAGCCGGAGATTTCCTGCCCGCCTACAACATTTACACCATGGAGGAATTCACCTCTCTGCTGACGGTCGAAAACGTAGGCGGGCTGAACACTTTCATCCACGTCATGGTGGGAATCGGCGTGGTGATCGGGTTTGCCGTGGTGCTGCTTTCCATGTATATGGCCGTGCTGCAGCGCACCCGCGAGATTGGAATACTGAAAGCGCTGGGCGCCTCCCGCTGGTACATCCTGAAGATCATCCTGGCCGAGGCCATGGTGATGGGGATCGGCGGCACCATCGCGGGAATCGGGCTCAGTTTCGCGGCCCGCGCGCTCATTCTGGCCTTGTACCCGGCCTCTTTAACGCAAGCGATCACGCCGGATTGGTGGCCGATCGCGGGTGCCATCAGTCTGGCGGGCGTGCTGCTGGGAGCGCTCTATCCCGGCCTCAGCGCCGCCACGCAGGACCCCATCGAGGCGCTCGCGTATGAGTGAGCCCTTAATCGAAATCCGCGGCTTGCGGAAGGTCTATCGCGTGGGAAAGGTGGACGTCCAGGCGCTGCGCGGCGTCGATCTGGACGTGCCGCCGGGCGAGTTCCTGGCCATCGTAGGACCGTCCGGCTCCGGGAAGTCGACCCTGTTCCACATCATTGGCGGCCTGACGCCGGCCAGCAGCGGCACCGTGCGCATCGGCGGGCAGGATATCTCGTCGCTCACCGACTCCGGCCGCACCGAACTGCGCAAGAAGAAGGTGGGCTTCGTCTTCCAGAAATTCAACTTGCTGCCGAACCTCACCGCGGGCGATAACATCGCCATAGCGCGCCACATCGCCGGGCGCGGACAGGCGCGCGAGCCCGAATTCGACGAACTGCTCAAGCTGCTGGGGATTTCGGAAAGACTCGACCACAAGCCCGCGGCCCTTTCCGGAGGCGAGCAGCAGCGCGTAGCCATCGCCCGCGCCATCGTGAATCACCCCGCCATCCTGTTGGCCGACGAGCCGACCGGTAACCTGGATAGCGAGAATTCCGCCGCCGTGCTGGCCGTGATGCAAGACCTGAACCGGCGCCTGGGGCAGACCATCCTGATGATCACTCACAATCCGGAAGCCGCCGCGTTCGCGCATCGCACGGTGCGCATGCGCGACGGGCGCATTGTGTAGTTCACCAGTTTGGATTTTCTCGTGATGACTGGCCGCAGCCCCGTGGCGCACGCTTCAGCGTGCAGGCGTGGGCTTCAGCCCACGCTGGGGCGAGCGTAAGCTCGCCCAAAGCGGCACTTAAAAGTCCCGCCAGCACGCTGAAGCGTGCGCCACGGGCCACGCAACTACGGAAGTGCGATGGTGAACGCCACGCCCGGGACGGCGGCCAGCGGAGCGGGCCAAAGCCCGGATGCCAGCCCGTAGAGATGCCGGCTGCCATCGAGCGTGACGCCGACCGGGTAGCCGCCGTCCGCCCCGCCGGTAAAGCTGTATAGCACCGTCTCGTGGCCGGATGGGTCGATCTGGTAGACCGTGCCGCAGGCTCCGGGAGTGCCGGGGCATCCGGTCGCCGCAGCGCCGAGAGTGCCATAGAGGTTACCAGCCCCGTCGAGAGTCACACCGGAGGACGGAGACTCCGCGAACGCATAGAGGACCGTGTAATTACCCGCGAGGTCCAGCTTGAAGACCGTTCCGCCGCCCAGCGCGCCGCCGAAGGCCGTTCCATAGAGATTGCCGGCCGCATCGCGGGACAGCATCGCGGTTGGGGCGCCGCCATCGTCCCCGGAAAAAGTGTGCAGCACCGTGTAGGCGCCGCTGGCGTCGATTTTGAAAATGTTGCCGGAGCCCGCGGCGCCCCAAACGGCTGCGCTGGTGGTTCCGTACAGGTTGCCCGCCGCATCCACAATCACGCCGGCCTCCGGATAGCCGCCTCCGGACTGGAGCCCGAAGGTGTAAACCACGGAGAAATTGCCGGCCGGGTCTATCTTGAAAACCGTGCCCTCCTCATACCCGCTGGTCCCGCCGTACCACGTCGTGCCGTACAAGTTGCCGGCGGAGTCTATAGCCAGACCCGCGGGCAAGCCGCCGTCGGCGCCCGTGGTGAAGATGTGCAGGATCGTCTCCTGGCCGCCCGGAGTGACCTTATAGACAACGCCATTGCCATCGTAGTCGCCCAATGTGTTGCCGCCATTGCGGGTCACGCCGTAGAGATTCCCCGCCCGGTCGAGCACAACCCGTCCGGTCGGTCCCGCGCCATCCGTCGTGCCGCCCTTGAAACGGTAGAGGACGGTGTCGCCCCCGGCCGGGTTCATCTTAAACACGACGCCCGCGTCGGCCAAACCGCCGCCCGCGACCGTAGTTCCGTAAAAATTCCCACCCGGATTCAACACCAGTTCGGACGCCGGGTCCGCACCTCCCTGCGCCGGCAGGAAATTGAACAGCACCTTTACCTTGCCGCTGCTCTCGATTTCGTAGACGATCCCCGTTGAGCCGCCAAACGGCGATGTGCCGTAGGCATTGCCGGCCTCGTCCAGAATGACAGCCGCGTTAATGCCCGGCCACAGGGGCGCTTCAGACTCGTACAAAACGGCGGGCCCCGGGAACTTGTACAGCAGGACCGGCCTGCCGCTGGTCTCCAGCTTGAACACTGCGCCATACGTCCACAGCGACTCGTTATTGTCGTCCGGCGGGCTCGCCGTCAGGAACAGGTTCCCCGACGCGTCGCGGGTCACGCCGGAGATTCGCGTGGTGCTCAGTTCGCCGAGCGCGGTAAAATGCCCCGTCGTATCCAGCCTGTACACAATGTCGAATGCCGCGCCATAGATGTTGCCCGCGGCGTCCAGGGTGACGCCGGTTGTGGGAAAGGCGCCGCTGTTGCCGGCGCCGAACGTGAAAAGGACGGTTTCCTGGCCCGAGGGGCTCAGCTTATAGATCACGCCATCGCTGTATGGTGGATAGCCCAGGCCGCCATAGTAGGTGGTGCCATATAGGTTGCCCGCGCCATCCAGGGTCACGCCCGCAACGGGATTGGCTCCGTCCGTTGTCCCGGTGAAAGTGTGGAGCACGGTCTCCTGGCCAGACGGGCTCAGTTTGTAAACCACACCCCAGTTATCGGCCTCCCCGCCATAGTAAGTCGTTCCGTACAGGTTGCCGGTTTCATCCAGAACGACGCCCGCCGCCGGGCCGCTGCCGTCTGCGCCGCCCGTAAAGGTGTATAACACGCTAAATTGGCCCGACGTATCGATCTTGTAGACGACCCCGGCGCCCCCTTTATACTCGCCGGCGCCGTCGAGACCTCCCGCGTAGGTGGTGCCGTAGAGATTGCCGGCCGAGTCCGCGACCAGGCCTCCGGCGGGACCGGCGCCATCGGGTCCACCCGTGAAGTTGTGCAGGATGGTCTGCCGGCCGCTCGAATCGAGCTTAAACACGACGCCGGAGTTGTATGGGCCGCCGATGAAAGTGGTGCCGTAGAAATTTCCGGCGGCATCGCGATGGAGCGGTGCATCGGGCGAAGCTCCGCCCGGAAATACTTCGCTAAATGTATGGATAACTGAGAAGTTCTGCGCCGGCGCGGTGCTACTGACGGCGAGGGCGCAAGCGATCACGATGAGGATTGGGGAGATTTTCGCCACGGCTCTACCTCCTTAGTTAGGGGTGACGAGTATGTTAGCATGGCCCGTGCGAGACGGTGCCGGTGTTGCAAATATCGGTCGTGCGCTATTTGTGTGTGCACAAATAGCGCACTACCCAAATATCCGCGTACTGTTACCCTCATTTCGCCCAGCCTGCTAAAGACATCGAGCCGCCGGATTACAATAAACGCGTCTGGCGCATCGAAAGGAGCGAGCAGCGATGGAACACGCGAAACCTTCTTGCCGGCGCAGCGTCCTGGTTATGGCCGCTGTTGCGAGTTGCGGAACCTGGATCGCCGTGGCGGCGCCGCCGGAAGACAGCGCCACCCTGGAGACCCTTTATTCATTCAAAGGGATCGCCGGGCCGCCTAGCACGCTGACCTTCCACAATGGCTTGTTGTACGGCACTACCAATAGTGACGGTTTGTACGGAGCCGGCACGGTTTTTGAGCTGGCGCCGCCATCAAAGAGCGGCGGCAGTTGGCGCAAAGCGATCCTTTACGAGTTTCAGAACAGTCCGGACGGAGCGTACCCATCGGGTCCGGTCGCTTTCGATGCAGCCGGCGCAATGTATGGCACCACATCCGAGGGAGGTGTGCAAAGCTCATCGTGCGTGTACCGCGGCTGCGGTATTGTGTACAAACTTACACCCCCCGTGGCCGGTGGCCAAGCTTGGGTGGAAAGGATCCTCCATACTTTTCAGGGCCCGCCGGACGGCGACTACCCCGTTGGCCGGCTGGCTTTCGACAAGAGTGGCGCCATCTATGGAGCCACATACTACGGTGGTTCCTCGTACGGCGGAATCGTGTTCCAGCTTGTACCCAATAATGGCGAGTGGACTGAGAACATCCTTTACAACACGGTCTCTTTAGGATCCGACGGAGTCGTACTGGATGACGCCGGTAACTTGTACGGCTCGGACTATACTGCGATATTCGAGCTAAGTCCACCCGCCGATGGCGGATCGTGGATCGCAACGGTGCTTTCGAGCGCACTGGACTCGCCGCCCTCAAACCTGGTGCGGGGTAGCGACGGATCGCTTTACGGTACAGCGACCGGTGGGAACCTGATCCCGTCCTGCCCCGATGGCGGCTGCGGGATCGTTTTCCAGGTAGCGCCACCCGCCCAGCCCGGCGGAGCCTGGCAGTTCAGCACGATATATGAATTTACGGGCGGCCAGGACGGCGCCTGCCCGCAGGGCGTTACGATCGATCAGGCTGGCTCCCTTTATGGCATCACCAGCTCATCATATTGTTACGGTATGCCCGCAGCGGTTTACCACCTGGCGCCGCCCGCGCAGCCAGGCGGAAGCTGGACCTTCAACATCCTCTACGATTTCCCTTCCGTGGGCACGGTGGGCGTCACCCTGGGGACTCAGGGCGAGATCTTTGGCGTCGAGGCCACCAGCAGTAGCGGCCTGCTGCACGAGACCAGTACCGTCTTCGAACTGACGCCTCCCTCGGTGGAGGGCGAGTCGTGGAACGAATCCTCCCTCTTCGGTTATGCCGCGGCCAGCGACGGCTCTTACCCGCAAGCAGGTATGGTGTTCGACACGCAGGGAACAATGTACGGAGTGACTAAGTACGGCGGGACAGGCATCGCCGAGTTTATTACTACCGGCGCGGGAACCATATACCAATTGGTGCCGCCCGCATCCGGCAGCGTAGCGTGGACCGAGACCGTCCTGCATTCTTTTGCGAAGTGGGATGGATCCGGGCCCAATCCCGGGTTGTGGCTGGCGAACGACGGTTCGGTTTACGGAACCACGGCGGACGGCGGCCCCATTGGTTGCGGCGTTGTTTTTCAAGTGACCCCGCCATCGAGCGGGAAGACCTGGACCGAGTCCTCTATCTACACCTTCTCGAACGTCGGCGACGGATGCAATCCTGCTCCCGGTCTGGTAGCTGACAAGAACGGGAACTTCTATGGCGCCACAGGCACTACGGTCTTTGAGTTGACTCCTCCTTCGTCGCCGGGCGGCTTCTGGACAGAAACGACTCTCTATTCGTTTCCAACCCGGGTTGACGCTCAGTGGGTGGTCTACCACAATGGCTCTCTATACGGCATCGTGCCCGGGCAAGGCGACGACACAATCGGCACGGTGTTCCAGTTGACGCCGCCCGTTTCCGGTACCCAGTGGACTTACAGCGTGCTGCACACATTTCCGTCCCAAAAGGGCGACAGCGCCGGTACCGGCGGCGGCGTGGTATTCGATGACTCCGGAGAGCTGTACGGGGTCACTCCATACGGCGGCACAAACAACGCCGGCACGGTGTTCCGGCTGACGCCGCCTGCCTCGCCGGGCGGAGCCTGGGGAGAGCTCATTCTCTACAGCTTTCAGGGCGGTTCCGACGGGTCCACACCGACAAACGTGGAGTTCCTTTCTGGGCGCCTCATTGGTGCGACTCAAGCGGGCGGGATATACAAAGACGGCATCCTGTTCGAACTGACTCCGCCGAGCGGCGGCAGCGGAGCGTGGACGGAGACTATTCTTCATACATTCAGCGGCGGCGACGGGCAGGATCCGAAGGGCGTCGTGATTCATAACGGCACCGTGTATGGAGCCGCATCGGCTGGAACGGGACCGAATTACAACGGCACGATCTTCCAATTGACGCCTTAAAGCGGGCTAAGGATTTAAGAGCCCCGCCCGTCCCGTGGCGGCACGCTTCAGCGTGCCGCGGCGAACTTTAGTTCGCCGAAGATCGGGTCTGGAGACCCTCTGCAGGCGTAGACGCCTGCCCCGCCCAATGTCCACACTCCAGACGGTGGACTTCTTCAGTCCGCCGTAAGGCGAGCTAGGCTAGCCCAAGCGGGACTTAAAAGTCCCGCCGGCACGCTGAAGCGTGCGCCACGATAGCAAAAGAGCTAGAATGGCAACCAGACTTCCCTGAGAGGAGGGTCTGGAATGTTTCGGCTCGATTCGGACAAACCGGTAGAGTTTTGCGATGGCTTGCGGCGGCGCGATTTTCTGCACGCCGGCGCGCTATCGATGCTCGGCCTGGGGCTCAACGACCTGTTCGCGATGAAGGCGCTGGGCGCCGTCGATGGGAAGAAAGACACCAACTGCATCATGCTGTTCCTGGTAGGCGGGCCGTCGCAACTCGACACCTGGGACATGAAGCCCAATGCGCCCATTGAGATCCGCGGGCCATACAAACCGATCAAGACGAATGTTCCCGGGATCGAGATTTCCGAGAATTTTCCGCGCATGGCGAAGCATGCCGACAAATATGCGCTGATCCGCAGCGTATATCATACGGCCGCCGCGGTACACGACACGGGGCACCAGATGATGCAGACCGGGCGGCTGTTTCAGGGCGGCGTGGAGTATCCGCACATCGGCTGCGTGCT
>JBEKIM010000206.1:0-11771 GCA_050011755.1 Bryobacteraceae bacterium
GCGGTTGGCCTGGTGTTGTTTGCGGGAAATCAGCATGGGTTATTCCTTGGGGTTGGATTTGGGGATGGGATGAGGCGTCCATACCCGATTTCATTTTAGGGTCGAGGGGGAAGGGGAACGGGGGTATGTGGAGGGTGGGGGATTAGTAAGTGGGGCTGGTGCAGTTAGATGCGGGGTTGGATTATATTTTGCAGATTGGTGACTGTATACGGGCAGCGGGACTTAAAAGTCCCGCCGGCACGCTGAAGCGTGCGCCACGGCCCACCAAATCAACCGTTGAGCACGGGGATTTCCCGGCGGTCGATCAGGCCGGAAACCGCGGCGATATCGCGATCGAGCGCCCTGTCGGCGTCCACGAAGGCGCTCACCGTGCGCAGCGTCCGGTAGATGGGCCGCGTTCCCGCGCCCAGCCGGTTGGCGCCGTCGCGCAAGTCGATCGCCTGCGCCGTCGATAGGAGGGTGATGGCAACGGCGCTGCGCAGCAACCGGGTCACGTCCATCGCGGTCAGTGCCGAGTGCGTACCCAGGCTGACGATATCCTGATTGAATTGTTCGGTAGGCAGCGTGTGAATCAGGCTCGGCGCGGACCAATGCCGAATCGCCGTCACCAGGCTGGTATGCACGATCTGCATCCCCTTGAAACCTTGATAGACGCCCACATGCGGGCTCAGCGAGGGCGGCAGACCATTTGAAAAGCGGTCGTCCATGAGCAGGGCCATTAAGGAATGCAGCCAGTTGGCGAGATTCGCCAGATCCAGTTTCAACCCATCCATGGCGCGCGCAATGTGCGCTCCGTAGAAATTGCCGGTATGGTAGACCTGATCGGTGACCGGATCGACCAGGGGATTGTCGTTCACTGAATTGGCTTCGCGCTCCATCACGGTGCGGCACTGTTCCAGCGTTTCCTGCATTGGCCCCAACCCCTGGGGCGCGCAGCGCAGCGAGTACGGGCTTTGTATGGACTCGTCCGCCGCCGCAACGCCATGGCTGCCGTTGCTGCCATTGGCCCTCCGATTGGCTTCCTGCACCCGGGCCCGAATCTCATCCAGCGGTACCGCCAGTTTTGAACCGAAGAGCAGGGAATTCAGCATTTCGGCCACAGCAAGCTGGCCGGGATGATGCTTCGCCATGTGGATGGCCGGATGGTAATAGTCGGGTGAAGAACCCAACGCCTCGACGGCCATAGCCAAAGCGCCCAGCGAAAGACGGAACAAATAGGCGGCCTCGTCCACCACGATAGAACCGACGCCGGTCATCACCGTCGTGCCGTTGAGCAAGGCCAAACCTTCCTTGGCCTCCAGCTCGAGCCGCGGAATGCCTTCATTGTGCAGCGCTTCGGCGGCCGGCACCCGGCAACCCTTGTACATCGCCTCGCCACGTCCGGCCATGACCCGCGTGATATAGGCCGAAGGACACAAATCGCCGCTGGCGCCCACCGACCCGAAACGCGGCACCACCGGCGTGATGCCGTGATTCAATAGATCCAAAAGGCGCTCGATAACCACCAGGCGAACCGCCGAAAATCCGCGCGCCAAGGCGTTCGCCCGCAAGAGGATCGCGGCCCGTACGGTTTCGTCGGGTAAAGCCTCGCCCACGCCGCACGACAGAAACTCGAGCAGGTTCTGCTGATGGTGCGCCAATTCCTCCGACGGGATCACGTAGCGCGCGTTCCCGCCGAAACCGGTATTGACTCCGTACACCACCTCGCCCGCCGCCAGTTTCCGTTCCAACGCTTCACGGCCGCGGCCGATCCGCCGCCGGAAATCTTCGTCGGTACTGAGCATCACGCGATGCCCGTGACGCGCCACGGCAATAATTTCATGCAGGGAAAGATGCTCCGGGGAAATACAGATTGACACGGTTGGAGTGATCAAGGTCGCCATAGTAGCATCCCATACACCACAGTGCAGTGGTGTTCTGGCTACAGTATGGCACTGCCTTCCAGTGGTGTCAATGCTGTGTTCGTATTGCCGCGCCGAGTGTGCGCGTGGGCACTTTATAGGTTTTCATGAGGCCGGTCGCGTGCATCGTTTCGACGACAGAGGCAGAAATGACCGGACGTAAATTTACTCTAACCTTCACTCTTACTTTCGCAATGGCCGGCGCGCTAGGAGCGCAAGATCCACCCTCGCGGGCCGGTCGAATCGGGTATGTCAGCGGCACCGTATCGTTTGCACCCGCCGGCGTCGATAACTGGGTTCCGGCCGTGGTCAACCGCCCGCTGACCATGGGCGATCAACTCTATGCCGACAGCGGCGGACGCGCCGAGGTGAACGTGCCCGGCGCCCATTTCCGGCTCGGAGACCGCACGGCGTTCGAATTCATGAACCTGGACGATCGAACCGTCCAAGTGCGGCTTTCGGAAGGAACGCTGGATGTTCGCGTCCGTAATCTATATGGGAATATCGAAGTGGACACGCCCAATATGGCGTTCACCGTCAGCCAACCCGGCGAATACCGGCTGGATATGAGTCCGGACGGGGGCCAGACCCTGGTGACCGATCGCGACGGCCAGGGACGGGTTATGGCGGCCGGGGGATCGTTCGCATTACATGCGGGCCAGCAAGCCGTGATCCAGGGGCAAGGCCAGGCCGCGCAATACAAGATCAATGCGGCCCCGCGATATGATGCCTTCGACAATTGGGTGATCTCGCGGAACAAGCGCGAAGACCAATACGCGCGTTCCGGTTATGCGTCGCCGGAGATGGTGGGATACGAAGACCTGGGCGCTTACGGCACATGGCGCGATTCGCCGGATTACGGAGAAATTTGGGTGCCGAATGGCGTTCCGGTTGGGTGGGCGCCTTACCACGACGGCCATTGGGTGTGGATTGACCCATGGGGATGGACATGGGTAGATGACGCACCCTGGGGGTTCGCGCCCTTTCACTATGGGCGCTGGGCGTTCGTGAACGGGTATTGGGGCTGGTGCCCCGGCCCGGCCGCAGTCGCGCCCGTCTATGCCCCGGCGCTGGTGGCCTGGCTGGGATTCGGCGGCGGATTCGGCGTCTCAATTGGAGTAGGCGGCGGACCGGCGGTCGGATGGTTCCCCTTGGGACCGCGGGACGTCTACATACCTGCGTTTACCGCCAGCGCGGCGTTCGTCTCGCGAATCAATGTGACGAACTCGCGCATGATTAACGCAAGCTATGTGAACAATATTTATGGCGGCTATGAGCGGACGCGATCGATCCCCGTGGCCGGTTATATGAACCGGTCGGTTCGGGGAGCGGTGATGGCCGTACCGCAAAATGCTTTTGTGGCCGCGCGGCCGGTGCAACAGGTGGCTTTACGAGTCACGCCGAATCAGATCGCGGGTATCCGGACATGCCTTCCGGCGCCGCGCGTCGCGCCGCAACTGGCGAGCGTACTGGGCCGGGCTGCCGGCGCGAATGTGGCGCATCCTCCGGCCGCGGTGATGGGCCGCCGGGTTATCGCCAGAACCGCGCCTCCAGCGGCGCCGCCCTCGTTCCAGCATGGGCCTACAACTACGCGATTCCCTGCGCGGGTGGAAACTCAAACACGAACGGTAACGCCGCAGGTCGCGCACGTGGGGAATCGCGGCAATGTCCCGGCGCAACGCACACGGGAACGGCCAGCCGTGCGGCAGGTATCGCATGCCAAGACTCCGCACAGTGTTCCAGCGCACGCGCCTTCGCGGAATACCGCGGAAGCGCGGCAACATGCCGCCGCGAAGCCTGCACGGCATGCGGCGCCCGCTCGTCCGGCGCACAGGGCGGAACAATCAACGCCGCGACGGGAGACGCCGCAGACGCAAGCCCAAAAGAGCCCGGCGCGGGAACAACCGCGCCTGCAGGCCATGCACCGGCCGCCGGCGCCCCCGTCGCGCCAGCCCGTGCCGGAGCGCCGTCAACTGGAGCGCCGCTAGAACCGGAGCACGCTAGAAAAGGACACGCGGGCCTTTCTACTTAAGAGCGTAGGCCAGGCCCGCGGTGAACTGGAATGAATTCTTCTTGAAGCCGGGCGGCGGGTCGTTCAGGAAAGTATCGAGAGCCGCCAGCGACGTGCCTAAACGCTTGTGGACCGGAAGAGTCAAGCTGATTGTGCCCGTGCCGAAGTAGGCGCTGGTATCGTTCCATGCCGGCGTAAACGAGATCTGCTCGTTGAGGAGGATACCATGCTGGAATTTGCGGGTGTAGATTTCGGCGAATGTGGTACCTACCAGGTTTTCGTTGGATGTGGAAACGTCGAAACTTTGGCGAATGTAAGAGATTGAAGCTTTGACATCGAGTTCCGCCGCCCCCGTCTTGTAGGTAGTCCAACCCAGCCCGCCGCCATATGACTGTTGCAGGTCGAGGCCCTGCGAGTAGTTATGGTCGAAGGCCGCCTGGCCGAATGCAAACAGGCGCGGCGAGAAATACTTATCCTCTTCGGCGCCGGCATGATAGATGGCCGTTTTAATATCGGGGGTGCCCGGCTGGCTGATCTTCCCGTAAGCGGCGCTGAAGCCCAACAGCGTGCGGGTACTGGGATTCATCCAGTTCTCGGTAGGTTCTGTCCGCACCAGGGCAATGGCCCCGGTGAATGTCTCGGAATTCTGGGTGGCCTCTACCAGGCCGACGCCGGCGGTAACCGACCCGCCCCAGTCCTGGAGGAATCCGGCTTCGCGGTTGATGGCTTTTTCAAAATCGGGTTGCGACACCAAATAAGCGGCGTCCGCGACAGGCACGGTACGCGGCGCGGCGCTTTCGACCACGATCTTCTGGTCCGTCATGGCCACATTGCCCTGCGGCACCTGGCTGACATCGGCGTGTCTGGCGACGGTCACATTCTTCCCGATAACGGCGAACGGCTGCGATGTGTGCAGTTCTTGAATCTTGCTCCACGCGACGGTCACTTCGCCGGCCATATCGCTTTTGAAGACGACGGAATCGCCTTTAGCGCTTTTCAACTGGCCGATGAGTTTCTCGCCATCGGTAAATATCAAAATGTCGGGCTGCGGCTTGGCCGTGCCGCCGGGCGCCTGACTGTAAAGCAAAGTGCTGCCGCAAGCGGCGGCCAGCGCCGCGCGGGCGATGAATAGGTGTAGTTTCCGGCTCACTGTCGATCTCCTGATTTTGCTGAATACCTTGGGGCGACGCCACACATGGACCGGGGTGTACCTTTGAGGCTGGCCGGTGGATGTTGTTACGGCGCGAGGTCCTAGCGGGCGGTGCAGTATCGCGCGGCATCCTTCCAATACCGCCGCGCAGATACGCACTCAAAATACTCTAACACTTCCGCACGCGGGAATGCATTCCGCACCCGATCCAGAGGACCAAAGATCGGGTCTGGAGACCCTCTGCAGGAGTAGACGCCTGCCCCACGATTCAGGGCAGAATGCCCGATGCCCGTACGACTTTGCAATACTCCCCGTGGAGATTCGCCAGGCTCATGGCGTGGACTTCCTCCGCGGTGCGCCACGTACCGCGCCAGTCCGGACGCCCGAACGTGAAGCAGGCATCTTCCACCAGATAAGTCTCGAAGCCCAGATTCCCCGCCATTCGGACGGTAGCCTCCACGGAGTTGTTGGTGATCACTCCGGCGATCACCAGCACGGTTTGGCCGGCGGCACGCAAGCGGGCCTCCAGATCGGTTCCGATGAAAGCGCTGTTGGTTTTTTTCGCGATCACCGTTTCGCCGGCGGCCGGCTGGGCCTCCGGTTTGAAATCGTGTCCGGGCTGGCCGGGGCGATAGGGCGAAGCGAGTTCGGTGGAATCGTGCCGGACGTGGTAAACCGGCCCGCCGGAAGCTCGCCAGGCGTGCAGTAGAGCGGCCACGCTTTTCTCGGCTTCGGGATTGTTGCGCCGGCCCCAACTGGGGTGATCGATGGCTTTCTGCAGATCGATCACGATCAGTGCGGCGGAGGCGGGCAGTGGTTTTGGAAGAGTCATTGCGAGACACGCCGCGCGCCGGCCTCGATGTAGGTCGCGAACTCCTCGGGATGCGCGGGCGGCGCGATTTCAAATTTGATCTGCAAGCGGTCGCGGTCGACCGGCGTGTAAGTGAGGCGATAGCGGGGACCGGACGGCTCGACGGCGCTCACGAAAGTCACGGCGTTGCTGTTGGGCGCCGAATTCACGTCGTATCGAATGGCGTGGCCTTCGCTATCGAAGTACATCGCGCGCAGTCCGGGCTCGTCGCGGTAGACGACCATCAAGTCGTCATGGCGAAACGCGGGATGCTCTTTGGTGGCTGGATATTCGGAACGATTCTTGCGGACCAGGACCTTACCTTGCAGATCGGGTTGGAAGGAGAACGAACCGGTGCCTTGTCCGGGCTGGCCGCCTCCTTCTCCGGTCCAATCGCCCACCAGGGCTTCCAGGGGACCCCAGCCGGGGGGTTTGTCTGCAGGGCCGGCGTGGAGGGCAGCCGTCATGGTACAAATGGCAGTCAAGGCAAGGAGATAGCGCATGTGACCCACTCTATCGCAATGCTAACCTTCGACCCGTAAGCGCGTCTATGTTTCTCTTACCGGAGGATTTATGAAACTGAGACATGCGATGGCCGTCCTGGCCTTTGGGGGGCTGGCGTTACAGGCTGCCGGGGCCGACCGCGAGGGTTCGTTCGACCGTACGCTGACCGTGAGCGGCGCGGTCGACCTGAATGTAGAGACCGGATCGGGCCGCATCGAGGTGCGCCCCGGAGACACTTCCACGGTGCGCATACACGGCGAAATCCGCGCGCACGATGAATTCTTCGGCGGCGATGCAGCCCGTATCCGCGAGATCGAATCGAATCCGCCCATCTCGCAGAGCGGCAACAGCATCCGGATCAGCATGCCGCAGGACAACTGGCTGCGCCGGCATGTTTCGATCAGCTACGAGCTGATCGTGCCCCGCGAGACGCGCGTGCGCGCGCGCACGGGATCCGGGAGCGAGAGCGTGGAGGGCATCCGTGGTCCGGCGGAATTGGAAACAGGTTCGGGATCGGTAACCGTGGCGCGCTTGGACGATGAAGTGCGTATCCAGACGGGATCCGGGCGGATCCAGGTCGATTCGGTGAAGGGCAAATTGGACGCGCATACCGGCAGCGGTTCGATTGAAGGCTCCGCGATCCATGGTCCGATCAGCGCGCATACCGGAAGCGGGACCCTGCGGCTGGAGCAGACGGCGCCCGGACCGCTCGAAGCGCAAACCGGTTCGGGCGGCGTCGACGTGCGGCTGCCCGCGGACGCGGCGTTCGATTTGTACGCGCATACCGGCTCGGGGCACGTTTACGTAGAACACCCGATCACCGTGCAGGGCACTGTCGGCGGGCGCGAGATTCAGGGGAAGGTGAAAGGTGGCGGGGCCCTGGTGGATGTGCGCACGGGATCGGGCTCCGTTCGCATCGAATAGCGTCGATCGCTGCGCAGGGTCTGGCAGCGGCCAGGGTCAAGAATCGGTCCTAAGATGCCCGCACAGGCTGTGGGCATCGCGGGACTTAAAAGTCCCGCCGGCACGCTGAAGCGTGCGCCACGGGATGCGGCCAGTCAGCACCAGATAAGTCCAAACTCCAGAATGCCCGCGCACCCAGGAATGCGCCACAGGAGCGTTTTGGTAACATCCTGGAGCGCCTCCGCGTCATCTCATTAACACCTTTCCTTTTTCCCTATGTGGATTGTAAGACTGGCGCTTAGGCGCCCTTATACCTTCGTGGTGATGGCCGTGCTCATCGCCATCCTGGGCGGGACGGCCATCGTCACCATGCCCGTCGATATCTTTCCGTATATCGATATCCCGGTAGTCAGCATCGTCTGGTCGTACCAGGGCCTGTCGCCGGAGGAGATGGAAAAGCGTATGGTCACCATCTTCGAGCGGTCCATGACCACGACGGTCAACGACATCGAGCATATCGAGTCGCAATCTTATTCAGGCGTCTCGGTCACCCGCGTTTACTTCCAGCCAAACGTCAAAATCGATATGGCGCTGGCCCAGGTGACGGCTATTTCGCAGACGTTGCTGCGCATCTTCCCGCCGGGCACTACGCCGCCCAACATCCTGAAATACGACGCATCGAGCGTGCCCATCCTGCAATTGGGGCTGGAAAGCAAGACTCTCAGCGAACAGGATATCTTCGATCTGGGCCTCAATTTCATCCGCACCCAGCTGGCGACCGTGCAGGGAGCTGCCGTGCCGCTGCCGTACGGCGGCAAGTTCCGCCAGATCATGGTGGACTTGATACCCGATCAGCTTTACGCCAAAGGCATCTCGGCCACGGACGTCTCCAATGCGGTGAGCGCGCAGAGCATCATCCTGCCCGCGGGGGACGCCAAGATCGGGAAGATCGACTATCAGATCAAGGTGAACAGCAGTCCCAGGGTGCTCGACCAACTGAACGACATGCCCATTCGGGTGGTGAATGGGGCGACTGTGTATATCCGGGATGTGGCGCAGGTGCGCGACGGGTATGCGGTGCAAACCAGCATCGTGCGCACCAACGGCACGCGCGGAACGCTCATGACCGTGCTGCGCAACGGGCGCGCCTCCACGCTGTCGATCGTGAACGCCGTGAAAGCCAGGCTTCCGCAGATCCTGGCCGGACTGCCTCCTGAACTGCACGTGCGCCAACTCTTCGATCAATCCCTGTTTGTGCGGGCGGCTATTAACGGGGTGGTCCGGGAGGCCGCGATCGCGGCATTTCTGACCGCCATGATGATCCTGCTGTTTCTGGGAAGCTGGCGGAGCACCATCATCGTGTGCATTTCGATTCCGCTCTCGATCCTCACTTCGCTGGCCATTTTGAGCCTGCTCGGTGAAACCATCAACGTGATGACCTTGGGGGGCATGGCGCTGGCGGTCGGCATTCTGGTAGACGATGCCACGGTGGAAATCGAGAACACGCACCGTAATATGGCCATGAAGAAGCCGCTGGTACGGGCGGTGCTGGATGGCGCCCAACAGATCGCCGCACCGGCCTTTGTTTCCACGCTTTCCATTTGCATTGTTTTTGTGCCCGTGCTGCTGCTGACCGGCGCGGCCAAGTTCCTGTTCACCCCGTTGGCCCTGGCGGTGGTTTTCGCCATGCTGGCGTCTTATCTGCTATCGCGCACGTTGATTCCCAACATGGTGCATTTTATGCTGAAGCCGGAGGTGAAACTCTATGCGCTGGGGGCGCATGGCGAGTCCGCCGGAGGCAGGGGAATCATCTGGCGCGCGCACTACCTCTTTAACCGCCGCTTCGAGATGATGCGCTCGTGGTACACCGGATTGCTCCACTGGGCCCTGGATCACCGCGGGCCCGTATTGGCGGGTTTCGGCATCTTTGTGGCCGGATCCCTGATGCTGGCGGTCTTTCCGGGGCGGGATTTCTTCCCCACTGTCGATTCCGGGCAGATGCGGCTGCATGCGATGGCGCCCACCGGCACGCGCATCGAAGAAACCGAGGCCCTATTTTCCAAAATCGACGATGAAATCCGCCACGTCATTCCCGCGCACGAAATCGACACCATCATCGATAACATCGGAATCCCATTCGGCGGTTTCAACCTCGCCTTCGGCGATGTCAGCACGCTGGGCACGGGGGACGGAGATATCCTGATCTCGCTCAAGCCCGACGACCACGGTCCGACAGCGGCCTATATTGTCAAGCTGCGCGAGGACTTGCACCGGAAGTTCCCGGAGGCCACGTTTTTCTTCGAGCCGGCCAATATCACCAACCAGATTCTGAACTTCGGCTTGCCCGCGCCGATCGACCTGCAAGTGGTGGGCCGGGATCCGCGGAATTACCAGATCGCCGCCACGCTGGCCGAGCGCATCTCGCACATTCCAGGCGCCGCGGACGTGCACGTGCACCAGATCGTGGATTACCCGGAACTGCGCATCAACGTGGACCGCAGCAAGGCGGGCCAACTGGGATTGCAGCAGCGGGATGTCTCCAACAGCCTGTTGATCTCGCTGAGTTCGAGCGGCCAAGTGACGCCTAACGAATGGCTGAACTGGAATAACGGCGTCAGCTATTTTATGGCCGTGCAGACGCCGCAGTATCGCATGGACTCGCTGGCGGCGCTCATGCGCACGCCGATTTCGTCGCCCATTTCAGGCGTCCTCAGCACCACGGCCACATCGTCCGCCGGCACGTCCGGAGCGTCGGATTCGACCGTGGGAGCGAGCCCCAGCCAGAACTCGAGGGCGTATGGCAATCCCGGCGCGGCGGCCGGCGGCCCGCAACTTCTCTCGAACCTGGCCAGCGTCGAACGCGGCGTGTCGCCTGAAATCATCAACCACTACAACGTGCAGCCGGTCTTCGACATTTACGCAAATGTCGACCGGCGGGACTTGGGTAGTGTCGGCGCCGGGGTGGAGAAGATCATGCGCGAGTACGGCAAGCTGCCGCGCGGCACCAGCTTCGATCTGCGCGGCCAGGTACGCACCATGGAGACTTCTTTCTACCGGTTGGGCATGGGGATGATCTTCGCGGTAGTGCTGGTTTACCTGCTGATGGCGGTCAATTTTCAATCGTGGCTGGATCCTTTTATTATTCTGATGGCGCTGCCGGGGGCCCTGGCCGGGATCGTCTGGATGCTGTTCATCACCCAAACGAGCTTCAGCGTGCCGTCGCTGATGGGGACGATTATGTGTATCGGGGTAGCTACGGCCAACAGCATTTTGATGGTGGTATTCGCCAACGACGAGCGCCTGGAAGGCCTGGATGCGCGCTCGGCGGCGTTATCGGCCGGCCATACCCGCATCCGCCCGGTGCTGATGACGGCCCTGGCGATGATCATCGGCATGCTGCCCATGGCCCTGGGATTGGGGGAGGGCGGCGAGCAGAACGCGCCGCTGGGCCGCGCGGTAATTGGCGGGCTGCTGCTGGCGACGGTCACGACGTTGTTCGTGGTTCCGATCGTTTATAGCTTGCTGAAGAAGAACCCGCCAGTCGACTTCGACCGGAGGATCGCCGAGGAAGAGCGCGAGAATATCGAAGGGGAGCTGTTGTTGGGATGAGACATAAAACCGCGGGACTTAAAAGTCCCGCCGGCACGCTAAAGCGTGCGCCACGGTTGGCGGCACATTAAAATGGAATACGAACAAGTGGCAGACGACACCGAAGCGCGGCTGCGCGCCGAAATCGAAGATCTGAAGCAGAAGCTCGCCCAGCATGGCTCGCCGGCGTCCACGACGCCGCCTGCTCCCTCGCGCCGGTCACTGTGGCTGCTGGCCCTGTTGCTGGTGGTTCTGGTGGTGGCCGGTTTTGTAAAAGGCTATATCCCGCACCAGCGCAACGAGGCCATGCTGGAGGCCGAAGCGGGCAGCGCCTCGAAGGAATTGCCTACCGTGACCGTGGTCGGCGTGGAGCGCTCGGCATCCGCCGGTACGCTGGTTCTGCCGGGCAACATCCAGGCGCTGACGGAAGCGCCGGTGCTGGCGCGCGCCAGCGGATACATCGTAAAACGCTACGTGGATATGGGAGACCGCGTAAAGTCCGGTCAACTGCTGGCCGAAATTGAAGCTCCGGAGCTGGATCAGCAGGTCAATCAGGCGAAGGCTGCGCTCGACCAGACCCGCGCCGCGCTGGAGCAGGCTACGGCGAACCAGCAACAGGGGCAAGCGCAGGAACAACTCGCCAAGGTGACCGCGGAGCGCTGGAAGAACCTGGTGGCGCACGGCGTCGTTTCGCGCCAGGAGAACGATACTTACCAGTCGCAATGGGCGGCCGCGCAGGCGAACGTTTCGGCTCTCGAAAAGGCAGTGGCGTCCGCGCGCAGTAACATCAAGGCGGCCGAGGCCAATCTTTCGCGCCTGGTCCAACTGCAGGACTACAAGAGCGTGCGCGCGCCGTTCGCCGGG
>JBEKIM010000207.1:0-11733 GCA_050011755.1 Bryobacteraceae bacterium
TCCGTGCCATGGCCGCCCGGCGCCGTCACCAGGGTGCCCGCCGAATAGATATCCGCGCGGTCTGTCACTGGCCCGGCCTTCTGCTCCTGGCGCATGTTCGCCGCAAAGTGTTCGTCGGTGAACATGTCCAGCACCGTAGTCACGCCGAACATGAGCTGCTGCTTAAGCATGTCCCGCGTCCAGACATGCGCATGCGCGTCGATGAGCCCGGGCAGCAGCGTTTTGCCGCTGGCGTCGATCACCTGTGCGCCCTCCGGCACGGCGATGCCGGGGGCTACGGCTGCGATGCGGCCGTAGCGTACCAGCACATCGGATTGCGCGATTACCCGTGTGCCGTCGAACACCCGCGCGTTCCGAAACAAGAGCGTGGCGGCAGGCGAAATAGAAGCGGCCATACTCAGCAAGCCCAGGGCCAAAAAAGGTGAGCGGAATGACATGCTATGCTACCAGCTTAACCTAGCCGGTGACCTCCAAAGTGAAACGTCCGAAGACTGTAGCCGAGCGGCGCGCCCGCGTGGACCGGATTCTGCGTGGGTTGGACGAAATGTATCCCAATGCGACCTGCGCGCTACACCATTCGAACCCATGGGAACTGTTGGTGGCCACCATCCTCTCGGCGCAATGCACCGACAAACGGGTCAACGAAGTCACACCCGGGCTGTTCGCCAAATACCCCACGCCACACGATTTCGCGGCGGTCCGTCCAGAGGTACTGGCGCAGGATATTCGCAGCACGGGGTTCTTCAATAACAAGGCCAAGTCCATAGTCGGCGCGGCTCAGAAGGTGATACGCGATTTCGGCGGGAAGGTTCCGCAAACTATGGACGAAATGCTCTCCGTCCCGGGCGCCGCCCGTAAGACGGCCAATGTCGTACTGGGCACCGCTTATGGAATTGCGGTCGGCGTGGTGGTGGATACGCATGTGCAGCGCGTCTCCCGCCGCCTGGATCTGACCCGGCAAACCGATCCGGTGAAGATCGAGCGGGACTTGATGAAGGCGCTTCCGCAAGATCGCTGGATCCTCTTCTCGCACCAGATCATTCACCATGGGCGCGCGCTCTGCCAGGCCCGCAAGCCGCACTGCGCCGAATGCCTCCTCGATCCCATCTGCTACGCCAAAGACAAAACCACCTGAGCCCCTCCGCGCGCCAGCTTTACAACTTTTTACATAGTTCCGTTACCCCGCCCGCCTGGCCCCTACGTAGATATAAGTGGAGGGTAAAAATGAGGCACACGCTATTCAATAAATTCATGTTCACCGCGGCCATGGTAGGTGTCGGCATTGCGGCGGCCGCCACAGGCAACACCGCGAGCGGCCCGGACGCCGACATCGCGAAGAAACTGGCGCACCAGATCCGCATGTATTCGCGCTACACGATTTTCGATAACGTCAGCTTCAGCGTTGACGAAGGGCGCGTGGATCTGGTCGGCGAAGTCAGCCAGCCGTTTAAGAAAGCGGACCTCGGGCGCATCGCCCAGCGCGTGCCCGGAGTCACCAGCCTGAACAACGATCTAAAGGTTCTGCCGCCGTCCCCCATGGACGAAAGGCTGCGCCTGCAGGTGGCCCGCGCGGTCTATCGCGATCCGGTCTTGTCGCGCTATGGCATGCAAGCCCTGCCGCCGATTCACATCATCGTGGACCAAGGGCACGTGACCCTGGAGGGTGTGGTCAGTACCGATATGGAGAAGAACGTCGCCGGGCTGCGCGCTTCCGGCGCCGGGCTAAGCTTCGGCCAGGTTATCAACAACCTGCACGTAGAAAACCCGGCTCACAAAAGCTGACGCTGCAATCCGCGCTGCTTCCCTTGCCTGGCCGGGGGCCCAAATGGCCTCCGGTTTTTTTATGCGTTTCAAGCCATGTCACTTGCGCATCATGAGCTGGGCCACAATATCTTCCGCGTACGCGACGTAGCGGCGCACGAGTTCCTGCAAGGGGATGGGTTCGGCGATCCCGATGCGGCAGGGGGTGTCCAGCTTTTCCTCCGGGATGTGAAAAATCACGTGCAGGATCAGGCGGTTCAGCCAGCCCCACATCTCCACCAATCCAAGCCATGGCAATTCGTTGTAATGCTGCGCCGCCAGCCAGGTATCTTCGGGATAACCGCCGGGCCGTCAGTTTCGGCTCGGCGAGCGCCCGCGCGAACCACTGCTGATGGGCGGCGGCCCAGTCGATCAGGTGGCCCAGCGCTTCCTTGCGCGTCCATCCCGTACGCTTGAGGCACTGTCCACGCGGGTGCTCGTGTCGTATCATGGCGACTGCCAACATTCGTCTCAGACCCGCGGCCGCCTCGCGCAGCGGCGCCGCGGCGACGCGCTCGTGGACCGCGGCCGGATCGGTGTCCGGCTCGGGAGCTACCGGCGGCTTTGCGACCACCTCGCGATAGCTCGCGTACTCGATTCCGAACTCGCGCAGGATGATGGCGGCCGTCGAAGTCTCCACGCGCAGGAGCCCCAGAAGCAGGTGGCCGCAATCGATCGATTTGTGCTCCAGCGCGGCGCTCTCGTTGGCGGCATAAGACAAGGCTCTCCGGCAATCGGGGCTGAGCGGCAGGTCCACGGAAGTCGAAATGCGTTCGGCGGGCGGTGGCGCACTCTGTGCGATTCGCGCGCGCAGGCGCTCCGCGCCGGTCGGCAACTTTGCCCGGAGAACCGGGTCCTCGCGTAATATGCCCAGGAGCAGATGCTCTGTCTCAATCTGCGCGGCACCCATCTTGCTGGCTTCAAATCGGGAAAAGAAGACGGTGCGGCGCGCCTCCTGCGTGTAGTGTTCAAACATACCGGAAACCTCCTCCCAGTATGCTCCAGCGAGCGCGGATTGATATAGTCTGAGAGACAAACCATGAGACTTTTTCTGGGAGTGGATGGCGGGCAATCCGGCACCACCGCGCTGATCGGCGATGAGGCCGGCCGCGTGCTCGGCGCGGGCTGCGGAGGGCCATGCAATCACGCCGCAGCCGCCGAGGGCCGCCGGAAGCTGGTGCGCGCCGTCGGCGACTCGGTGGCCGCGGCCTGTGCCCAGGCCGGCCTCGACCCGAATGCCGTGCATTTCGCGGCAGCCTGCTTCGGCATGAGCGGCGGTCCGGAAGACAAGCAGGCGATCTTGCGCGAAATCCTTCCGGCCGATGCGGTGGTGGTGACCGACGACGCGGTCATCGCCCTGGCCGGCGCCACGGCCGGCGAACCCGGCATCGTGACGATCGCCGGAACGGGGTCTATTGCATACGGCCGGAATGCCGCGGGACGCGCCGCGCGCGTTGGCGGCTGGGGTTATATCTTCGGCGACGAGGGCGGCGGATTCGACATCGCGCGGCAGGCCCTACGCGCCGTTTTGCGCGCGGAAGAGGGCTGGGGTCCGCCGACGGCGCTGGCCGGTGCGCTGCTCGGCGCCACCGCAAGCGCGGATGCCAACGAGGCCCTGCATCGCTTCTATACGCCGGACTGGCCGCGCTCGCGCGTCGCGGCTTTGGCGCCGCTGGTGGACGAAGCCGCCATGGCGGGCGATGCGGTTGCCCGCGACATCCTGCACAATGCGGCGCAGCAACTCGCCGTGCTCACGTCGTCGGTTCGCGGCCAACTTTGGAACCCCGGCGAACCCGCGCGCGTGGCTTGGACCGGTGGCGTCTTCCGTAGCCGCATGCTGCTCGACCGCTATCGATGCCTGGTGGAATTGGAGGAGGGCAACCGCACCGGTCCGCCGGAGTATAACCCGGCCGCCGGCGCTTTGATTGAAGCGTACCGCGCCGCGGGACTGCAACCGCGGCTGAGCGGAGTACCCGCGCTGAAATAGGCGATCACCATTCGCGGTACCATCAAGAAACACGAGGCCTATGAGCGACCGCATCGATTTCGAGATCGTTTGTCCGAACGACCACAACCAGACCGTTACATTCAGCCGGGAAGAATTCGAAGAAACGCTGAAAACCGGCACGTTGGTGTTCCATTGCAATACCTGCGACACGGATTGGCCTCCCTCCCATGAAGACATCGCCAAGATCCGAAAGCAGTTTTCGAAGGACTCAAGCGAGGGAGCCTCGTAGGGCTGGCGACAATGGCCTCCATGCTATAATTCAGGCCGGATGCGCCGAAGCTGGAACTCACTGATATGGGTAGGATTTGCAGTCACCCTGGCGGCGGTATTCAGCTATATTCCGATCTTTGTCCGCTTTCCAGGCACACGGGATTTCCCCTGGGCTAACCTGCTCCTGTTTCTGGTGGGCGGCGCGCTGTTGGCGGTGGGGATCAAGCGTGCCTACGGAGAACCCGAACGCTACGGCGGCCGCATCAGCGGCGCCATCCTCAGCGTGCTCTCATTGGCTTTGTTCGGCATTTTTTGTTGGGGTAACTTCGTTTTTGCGCGCCACGTGCCCGCGTCGAACGACGCGCCGCAAGCGGGTCAGACCGCGCCGGATTTCACGCTGCCGGATACCGGAGGCAAGCCCGTCTCCCTCTCCGACGTGCGCACAGCCAACCGGGCGGTGTTGTTGATCTTCTATCGGGGTTATTGGTGACCCTTTTGCAACTCCGAGTTACGGAGCTTTGAGGAGCACCTGGATGAATTTCGCGCGCGCGGAGTCAGCATCCTGGCGATCAGCGTAGATTCCAACGCCGAATCGCGCAGACTCTGCGAAAAGCAGGGCTACACGTTTCCGTTTTTGTCCGATCCGAAGGCCGAAGTCATCCGCCGGTATGGAGTCCTGCATCCCGGCGCGGGCGAGAACGGCCGGAACATCGCGCGGCCCGCCGAGTTTCTGATCGACACTGCCGGCGTCATCCGCTGGGTCAACCTGACGGACGATATCCGCGTAAGGGCCCGCCCCGCAATCGTCCTGCGGGAGATCGATGATCTGCAGCACCCGGCGGGACGTTGAGCTTGCTACTGTAAGAATCCCGCCGACTCCTTGCCATCCTCCACCAACTCGTATTCGCCGGCTTTCCAATCCCTCGCCTTGGAGGCCAGTTTCACGGTGCGCAGGGCATCGTTGCCCGCCACCACCAAAACCATGTGCCCTGAATCCAAAGGATTCTTCCCGGCAAACAAGAGCGCATCGCGTTCCGATCCGTACGCTTGCCCGCCGAGCCGGAAGACATCTTCGCCGTAATCGAAACCCAGGCGCGCGCTCCAATCGGCCAGCGCCGAATTCGCTTCGGGACGGCCCACGAAGACCACGTCCCGCTGCCGCAATTCTTCGTCCGTCACTTCAAAATCCTTGCGGATCGGCACGGCGCTTTCATAGGCATCCAGGAACTGCTTCTGCAATTGTTCGGCCGCATAGCGGTTGGCGCCCGCCTCCCGCACGGTACCGTAAACCAGGATCGCCGAGCGCAGCCGGCCGCGGATATCGGTGGTTACATACGCTGGACCGGCGCCGGCGTCCACGCTGAAAGTCGCACGTGCCTGGTCCAGGAAAGACTGCGCGGTCACCGTCTTCGTGGTATGCGCGGCGAAGTACTCGCGCATCAGCTTCAGGAAGGCGTCGTCACCCATGCGCCGGCGCAGTGCATCCAGAAACAACACCCCCTTTGCCGTTTCGAGCGAGTGGACCTCCTCCGGACGCGCCGCGATCGACAACCGCCGATAGGCGGCCCGCCACACCTTTACCTCCAGTTCCGGATCGCGCGATTCGAGATCCTGGTAATACGCGGCCGCGCCCGCCACGAACCAGACATCCGCATCGCCGGCAGGCAGGACCCACCCCTCCCAGAGACGGTCCCGATCGAGCGGCTTGGCCTGCTTGTGCGCCGGCGCCGCAACCGTGCCGGCCAGCCGCGCTTTTTCGTTCGTCGCGACCGCGGCGCGCAGACCTTCCGAAGCCTGACCGCGGAAAAGACGATAGCCGGACGGAAACATTCCGTCGTTCTTCGCATACGCCCGCCGGCCCCGCTCGCCGGCAACCCACTCGCGCTGGTTGGGCTTGCCGATGGCCGCCCACAACATCAGGTTCTGCGCCATGTCCGCCGTCGCGACCTTGGCATCCATCGTGGCAGCGCTCACCAGCGGCGCCGTGCGAAACGCCAGGAATGCGAACTGCTCGTCGATTTGCCCGCGATTCCTCCCGTACAGATCCTGCCATGCGGCGTCACGGGCGGATGGAGTGTACGGCACATACTCCGGTTCACCCCGCGGATCGGGAACGTACTCCAGCCGGACGCTTAAATCCTTGGCGTTGTTGTCGCCCCAATAAAAACCCTCCGTGCCGCCGAACCATTCGTTCTTAGAGCTGCGCCAAAGTTTGGTGCGCGTGGTGCCCAGCTCATACATGGCGATCTCGTTGTTCTTGGCGTCGCCGATCAGCCACTCGTTGGTATAGAGTCCGTTATTGTGCGTACCCAGCCGATCCACGACCTCATCTACGTTGCCGCCGTATTGAATCGCGTCGCGCGCACGGAACGCCACGGGAGTGCCTTCGATGTGGAATGGCGACTGGCGAATGGTGGTCTCGGTCAGCACCATCCCGGCGTCGTTCTGATACCAATCGGTGCCGCTTTCGATACCGCCCGGATAGCTCTGCATCAGGATGCGGTGCCCCTTGGCCGGCTGGATGTCCAGCATCACGTTGGTCTGTTCGGCCAGCGTCAACGGCCACCAGGTCACGTGGCCGATCACCATCTTGCCATCGCGCGTAGCCGGACCGGTGGCGGCAAAAGCGCTGCAATGGTCCATCACCGAGTCGCGCTGGCGGTCGAAGTACGGGGGGGCGTTCAGGTGCAGGCCTTCCAGTCCCGTGGGGGTCATGGGCATCGCCTCGCTCAGTTCGCCGAGTTCCACGGTGGTATTGGCGACCGCGATGTCCACCAGATCGATGCGCCGCCCCAGCCATTTCGCGCCCGCGTCGGAAGCGCCATCGGCGATGCCTTTCATCTCCTCCAGGATTTCGTGGTCGAAACCGCGCAGGAAAAGAGCGTTAACCGTGGTTCGCAGGGGGTCCCAGCTCTCCGCTTCCGCCCTCGCGCCGAGTTCCGCCGCGCAGCGCTCCAAGTATTCCGGAATCTCGCGCGCCATCAGGTAGCCATGCTGGTAGCCGCGCTCGTAAGGCTGGCCTTCGATATGCAAATAGATCCAGCCGGCCGATGGATACCGGTATGCCGGGCCGAATGTGCTCACCGTGGGCGCCGGCGGATTGGCCGTGTCGGACGCTTCATCGAGCGAGACGCTTGAAAACCACGCTTTGCCTGTGAACGCGCCGCCGTTGCCTACCGTCAACAGGATGCGGTCATCCGCGCGGCTGGCCACGAAACGCAGCGCCAGATGGGTCCATTGGCGCGTGCCGCCCAGCGCGGCCGAGTGCACGTCGAAGGGCATGGAAGCCATCGTAAGGGCCGCTCCGATGGCGATCGGCGAGCGGTCCAGGTCGCGCACCCGCACGTCTTCGGTGCGCACCCAGCCGCTCAGCTCGTAACTCTTGCCGATGTGCAGGGAAACGGAACCGGAGCGCACGCAAGCCTCTCCGAAGTTGCGGGGCTCGACGCGCAGGGACGGACTTCCCTCGTGCGCAACGGCGGCGTCCACCGCCATGGCCCCGCGATCCGCCGTCCAGCCGGTTGCGCCGCGCTCCACGCTGGGTCGAAAAAACGGCGTGCCCGCGGTGAGCGGGGATATGGCCGCCAAAAAAGCCAGCAGAAAAGAAAGTACACGAATCACAGTCAGCCCCCTTAGTCTTTTATACACCGTGTGGCACCTGTTATACTGCGTCTCTTGCCTTCTGCGACGCAGGCTTTCGATCCGGCGGGTGGGGTGCGTGACCATTTGGAACGTACCTGGGCGGGCTATGTGCGCCGTATCGCGGCCGCCGATCCGGCTGCGCTCGAGGCGCTGTACGACGCCACCAGCCGCCTGATCTACGGCATGGCTCTGCGCATCTTGGACCATCCGGCCGATGCCGAAGAAGCAGTTTTGGATGTCTATCACCAGGTCTGGCGCGAGGCTGCCGCCTTCGATGCGCAGCGCAGTTCGGTGACGGCCTGGCTGGTGACGCTGGCACGCGACCGCGCCATCGAGCGGCTCCATTCCCGTGCCGATCGAGGCCGGCGCGCCGGCCCCCCGGCTCAGACGGCCGGCGGCGCCGTACCACAAGGGGACGAACTCCTGGGGGTGGAGCGTGCGGTCCAGGCGGCACTCGGGTCTCTCCCGCCCGAGCAGCGCGAGGCGATCGAGTTGGCTTTCTGGTATGGCTACCGGCATGCAGAATTGGCCGCGCGCCTGGGTCAGCCCGTGGCTGCCGTCAAATCCCGCATTCGAACCGGTATGATGAAACTACGCTCGGAGCTTGCGACGCTGTCATGACGGCACACCAAACCGCCACGGACGAAATCCGCGAAACGGCCAGCCTGTACGCTGCCGGCGCCCTCCCCACGGATGAGGAAGAGAGGTTCCGGGAGCACCTGCGGACCTGCCGCGTGTGCGCCGAAGAAGCGCGCGTGTTTCGCGAGACCGCCGCCTGGCTGCTGTTCGCCTCCGAAGGTGTGGCCGCACCGCCGCGCCTGCGCGACAAACTGCTGGCCCGGATTCAACAACCCGAGCCGCTGCCGGGCATTCAGGTAGTGCGCGCCGCCGAGGGCTCCTGGCAAACGCTGGTTCCCGGGGTCGTCGCCAAGCGCCTTTATCGGGAATCGGCAACGGGCGACGTAGCTCTGTTGGTACGCATGGAGCCGGGAGCCGAATATCCGCCGCATTCGCACGCGGACGTGGAACATTGCTATGTCCTCGAGGGCGACCTGCATTTCGGGGACCTGGTGCTGCGGCCCGGCGACTACCAGTGCGCGCCGGCTGCTACCACACATCGCAGCTCGCACACGGTAAACGGCTGTACGGTCTTGATCGTCGCCTCCCAAAAGAACGCCATCCTGCCATGGACCCGCTGACTTTCCTTTGCCTTGCCAGTTACGAAAAGGGCCACGACTTCCTGCGCGAAGCCAAGCGCCAGGGCGCGCGTGTCTTCCTCATCACGTCGTTGAGCCTCCAGCACAAAGCGCAGTGGCCGCGCGATAGCATCGACGACATATTCTACATGCCGGACCAGGACAAGGCCTGGAATCGCAACGATACCCTGCTCGCCATCAGCCACCTGGCGCGCACCGAGGCCATTGACCGGGTGGTGGCGCTGGACGATTTCGATCTGGAAATGGCCGCCTCACTGCGCGAGCATCTGCGCATCCCCGGCATGGGTGAGACCACCACGCGCTATTTTCGCGACAAGCTGGCCATGCGCATGCAAGCCATGGAAGCGGGCCTGAACGTGCCCGAGTTCGTACACCTGCTAAACGATGCGAAGGTGCGGGAATTCACCGAGCGCGTGCCGCCGCCATGGGTTCTGAAGCCGCGGCTGATGGCAGGCGCGATCGGCATTCAGATCGTGCGTTCGCGCGATGAATTGCGCGCGGCCGACCGGCTGCTCGGCGATCAACGATCGTTCTTTCTGGTGGAGCGTTACGTTTCCGGCGACGTCTGCCACGTGGATTCCATAGTCTACGAAAACCAGATCGTCTTTGCCGTGGCCAGTCAGTATGGCTATCCGCCGCTGGACGTCTCGCATCGCGGCGGCATCTTCACCACGCGCCTGCTGGAACGCGGTTCGGCCGATGCGGAGGCCCTGCTGGCCAAGAACCGGCGCGTATTGGCGGCCATGGGGCTGCTGCGCGGCGTCTCGCACACCGAGTTCATCAGGGGCGACGATGGCGTCCTGTATTTCCTGGAAACTTCGGCGCGCGTGGGCGGTGCGCACATCGCCGAACTGGTGCAGGCTGCCACCGGTCTGAACCTGTGGGGCGAGTGGGCCAAAGTGGAGATCGCCGGCGGCAAGCTGCCCTACGCGCCCCCGCCGCCCGCCAACGATTACGCCGCTCTGCTGGTGTCGCTGGCTAAGCAGGAACATCCCGACACTTCGGCCTACAACGATCCCGAGATCGTCTGGCGCATGCAACTGCCGCATCACGTGGGCTTGATCGTGAAGTCCGCGCGCCGCGAGCGCGTCGCCGAACTGCTGGATCGGTACGTCGAACGGGTGAAGCGGGACTTCGCCACCATTGCGCCGCCGCGCGATAAACCCACCAACTAACCTTATGTCTACAACACCCGCTGTCACCCGCACGAAGCTGTCAGGGTCGCAATGGGCCGTACTGATCTTACTGGTTCTTTCCATCTTCATCAACTACATCGATCGCGGCAATCTTTCGATCGCCGGCCCGCTGCTGATGGCCTCGCCGGCGCAAGGCGGCCTTGGCCTGAATCCCGCCCGGCTGGGAAGCCTGCTATCCGCTTTCTTCTGGACCTACGCGCTGTTCCAGTTGTTCGGAGTCGTGGGATACCTGCTCGACCGCTACGACGTCGCGTGGGTCTATGCGGCGGCTTACCTGGCATGGTCGGCGGCCACCGCGGCCACCGGCCTGGCCAACAGCTTCGTGGTGTTGTTCGGATTGCGCCTGTTGCTGGGGATGGGCGAATCGGCGGCGTATCCGTCATATTCCAAGATCTTCGCGACGCACTTTCCGGAGCACCATCGCGGCCTGGCCAATGCCCTGATCGACGCCGGATCGAAACTGGGACCCGCCTTGGGAACGCTCCTCGGCGGCCTGCTGATGGCCCGGTTTGGGTGGCGGCCCTTCTTCTTCGTGTTAGGCGCTGCCAGCCTGGCCTGGCTGGTTCCGTGGTTGAAATGGATGCCGCGCGGAAAAGGCATCGTGGTGCATGCTTCACACCCGCCGCCCGGCGTACTGCGGATCCTGGGGCAGCGCTCGGCGTGGGGTTCGTTCGGCGGATTGTTTTGCGGCAATTACTATTGGTATTTCCTGCTCACCTGGCTGCCTTCCTACATGGTGATGGAGCGGCACTTCTCCATGGATCGCATGGCCAGTATGGGGGCGCTGGCCTTTCTGGCGATCGGACTTTCCTCGGCGTTGTGCGGTTGGCTCTCCGACCATTGGATCGCCTCCGGCGCCACCCCCACGCGGGTGCGCAAGACCTTCACCGTCGGCGGCCTGACTTTGTCCACCGTCATCCTGCCCGTGGCGATGGTGGATAGCAAAGACCTTTCCATGGCGCTCCTGTTCCTCGCCTGCATCTTCTTCGGAATGTGGAGCTCCAATCACTGGGCGCTCATCCAGACGCTGGCCGGGCCGCCCGCCGCCGGCAAATGGACCGCCGTACAGAATGGCATCGGCAACCTGGCCGGAGTGGCCGCGCCGGCGCTGACGGGCCTGGTGGTGGCGCGCACCGGGCAATTCTTCTGGGCCTTCGCGGTAGCCACTGGCATCGTGCTGGTGGGCGCCTTCTTCTATATGTTCGTGATCGGGCGCATCGAGCAGGTGGACTGGAGCCCGCGCTAAAATGGCTCCTCAAGTCTGTAACGAACAGGACAAAGATCATGAATTCGGAAACTTTATTGGAAGCGGCGTCCGCGCGGTTACGGACGGCCGGAACCTGACAGGCCCCGAACTGGAGGTGGCGCGCCTTTTACCTGCAACAAACTCGCAGCTACATCCTCGGCACCATCAAAGGCCTGTCTGAGGGGCAATACACGTTCAAACCGGCGCCGGACTCGAGGCCGTGCGGCCGGCTGGCCGATGGCCCTACTCCGAGGCCACCGCCCGTCTGCTGCGGAACTACGAAAGTCTCGCCGAATACCTGGAGTCCACCCCGGATCTCCGTCAACACGCGCTGCCGTCGCGCCCGCTCAAGGCGGTCTCAAACGGCGAGTTCGATTCCATGGATGGCTATCAATGGATACTCGGCGCGGCCGC
>JBEKIM010000208.1:0-11731 GCA_050011755.1 Bryobacteraceae bacterium
AACAGAATCTTGGCGGCCTTAGATCCTTGCTGGCCTGCCTTGTGGATCTCCGATGCGGCCACCGACTCGGGGAAGGGAAGATCGGGATCTTCCACCATCACGCGCCGTAGCAGGGTGACAAACAGGATACCCAGCGTGCCGCCGATGACCATCAACACGACCGAATTCCAATACTTGTCGGCGGTGAGCCCGGGCCAAAGCCCGGACAGCACGAAAGCCGGAATCGTGAAAATCGCGCCCGCCGCCACGGATTCGCCGATGGAGCCGATGGTTCGCGTGATGTTCTCTTCGAGCAGCGATCCCTTCATCAGCTTCAACAGGGCCATGCCGATTACCGCGGCCGGATAGGTAGCGGCGATGGTCATGCCGGCCTTCAGGCCGAGGTAGGCATTGGCGGCGCCCAGAATGGCGGTTAGCACCAGGCCGATGAGCACGGCGCGGAAGGTGAACTCGCGCATGTCGGTCTTCTCCGGCACGTACGAGCGGAACTTCGTTTTTTCCATTTGGGGGGGCGTCATTGCAGTCGCGACCTCACTTTTTCGCTCAGAGCTTTGCCATCCACGGTCTTACCTGCCAGCTTGGCCTGGGTGGCCTTCATCACGATACCCATTTGCTTCAACGAAGTCACGCCGGTCTCGGCCAGAGCCGCGTCGATGGCGGCCGCGATTTCATCTTCGGCGGCGGCCGCTGGAAGGTAGGATTCTATCAGCTTTCGCTCGCTCTCTTCTTTGGCGGCCAGTTCTTCGCGCCCGCCCTTGCGGAACATGTCGGCGGCCTCGGTGCGCTGCTTGACTAGGGATTTGAGGATTTGCATTTCGGCCGCTTCGTCGAGCGGCTTCATGGCGTCCACTTCGTGTTTCTTCAAGGCGGTCTTCATCATCCGCAACGTGCCCAGGCGATCTTCGGCGCGGGCCTTCATGGCATCCACCATGTCTTTCTGCACTCGATCGAGTAGTGGCATAGTGACTGATATTCTAAACGAGCGTGCGACAACCGTGCGCGGTACGTCCGGGCATCAGGAGGTTCGCGAGATGGTGGGCTTGCACGCGGATCTCCGGCATGGCGATGGATTCGAACAGGGTCCCCATGCGTAATGGACCCAGGGTGTAAATAGGCGCGCTTCCGCCATGCGCCGACGACAGCGCGCCTTCATCGTCGACCCGCGTACCCAGCCGATGCGGGTCGGACTGCAGCCAGCCCTGCTCGATCAGGTCTCGCAGCACGGGATTCGCCGTACGGGAAAGATCCGTATCGGATCCGGTGCAATTGACGATGCGGTGAACCTGCAGACGGCGCGTGGCGGCCCGGCCGCGTAGCGCGATGCTCACTTCTACGCAGTCCTGGCGCAGTTGAAAGCCGCGCGTTCGCCCGGCGATTACGTGGAGGCTGCCATCGCGAAGGGAATCGTGAACCACTGCGCCGATCTGCGGCGCCATGCGGTGGCGGTGGGTATCCCAAAACGGCCGGACGTGGCGGAGGAATCGCCTTTGCTCTTCGCAGCCGAGGGCCTGCCAGATCCGGTTGGTTTCGGGCCGTATGGAATCCACGACTTCCCGCCAAGTAGCCGGGAAAGCGGCGGTTTGTGACGCCGCGGCACGCATATCGTGCACGAGACCCCGCAGGCCGGCGAACGGCGCCGGGGGCATGGAGTGGTGGACGGGCAGCACGTGGGCCTGCGGCAGCAGTCCCCGGCGCGACACCATATGTACCTGGCCACGGTGGCCTGCATGGCGCAGCGCGAGGAGCGCATCCACCGCGGTCAGCCCGCTGCCCAACAGCAGCACGGGCGCATCGTGCTCGCGCAAGTCGAAGGCACCCTCCGTCCAGGCGAGGTTGAAGAAGCGGCCGCTCGCGGCGATCTCCGGAGAGAGACCGGGCCAGGCGGCGGGCGCGGCGTTTCCGGTCGCCAGAATCAGGGCGTCGCCGTGCACCAGACTGGAGTCCCCGGTCTCTATCGCTACCTCGCCTGGTGCGACGCGCGCAGCCACGGCACGCGTTTTCAAGTGACGGAATTTTCCGGAGGGCCCGCGCACGGCGTCTTCGAGCACGGACCGGATGTACTCGCCGTATACGGAACGAGGGACAAACGAACATGCACCGAATTGCCCCGGCCTGGTAAGTTCCAACCATCGCAGAAAGTGATCCGCATCGTCCGGAAACGCGGATATACTGGCAGCGCGAACATTCAGGAGATGCAGAGGACACTTTGTGGAATAAGCCATTCCACGGCCCAACTCGGCGGCGGGCTCAAGCAGAGTGACTTCCGCGCCACGAAGCAGTAACTGTGCCGCGACTAACGCGCCGCTGGCGCCTCCTCCTATTACGATTGCGTCCGGCATCGTTACCATTCTCCTATAGGACGATTCCGCACCGCCGAAACGCGCCGCGGGTCGCACACACAATGCTATCCTTCGGTTCTAGACGGCGGTTCTAGAGACGGCGGTTCTGGACAGGTTTCGCACCGCGGGGCCGCTCGAAGGAAAGGACTGCATGTCACACATCTATCAAGACAATTCGCTGAGTATCGGCCGGACTCCACTGGTGCGGCTCAATCGCCTGACTACGGGCCTGAAGGCCACCGTCCTGGCGAAGATCGAAGGACGCAACCCGTCCTATTCCGTGAAGTGCCGCATCGGAGCCTCCATGATCTGGGACGCCGAAAAACGAGGCGTCTTGAAGCCAGGCATCGAAATCGTGGAGCCCACCAGCGGCAACACGGGGATTGCTTTGGCGTTCGTGGCCGCCTCGCGGGGCTACGCGTTGACGCTCACCATGCCCGAAACCATGTCGATCGAGCGCCGTAAGGTGCTGGCGGCATTTGGCGCCAAGCTGGTTCTAACGCCAGGTCCCGAGGGAATGTCCGGAGCCATCAAAAAGGCGGTGGAGATTGCGGCGTACGATCCGCAGCACTACTTTCTTCCTCAGCAATTTGAGAATCCGGCGAATCCTGCCATCCACGAGCAAACCACCGGTCCGGAGATCTGGGACGATACCGACGGCGGGATTGACGTGCTGGTTTCGGGTGTCGGCACCGGAGGAACCATCACCGGCATCTCGCGGTTCATTAAGAAGGCCAAAGGCAAACCGATCGTGTCGGTGGCCGTGGAACCCGCCGCCAGTCCGATCCTGACGCAGCAGCGCGCGGGGCTGCCGCTGCAGCCGGCGCCGCACAAGATCCAGGGCATCGGCGCCGGTTTTGTGCCCAAGATTCTGGATCTATCGCTGGTGGACAGGATTGAACGGGTCACCAACGAGGAAGCCATCGAATTTGCACGCCGGCTGGCCCTCGAGGAGGGTATCCTGTCCGGGATCTCGTGCGGCGCGGCCGCCGCGGCGGCCGTCCGGCTCGCCAGCGAAGACGAATTTGCGGGCAAGACGATCGTCGTCATCCTGCCCGACTCCGGGGAGCGTTACCTCTCCACGGTGCTTTTTGAGAGTCTGGCCGCCGTGTAACCGGCCGCGACCGTAAGGAAGCCGCCGTCATCTTACAGGGGTGCAAATGGATCTGCAAAAAATGAACACCCTGTCGCTGACCTTTGGCAAGGCGCTCGGAGCCGGCCTCCAGAGCGGGGCGAGGGGCTTCGAGATCCCCAGCCGGATGGCTATCGCGGAAATCTGCCGGCGTTATACGAAGGGTCTGTTTCCGCTCTTTTACCATAGCGACCGGGGCAGTAATTTCCCCAGACAGGCGCGCGTATACCTGAAGGACATCGAAAAGCTGCTGACCGACCAAGTCTGCCGCGCGACCCGGCTGCAGGCCCACTGTGAGGGCAAAAGGGTGACGCCGGGACTCAAGAAAACGGCCCGCGAGCGCGTCGATGAGGCTCTCGAAAGTTTGCCCGGGCTGGCCCGCCTGATGGCGTCCGACGTGGACGCGGCGTTCTGCAGCGACCCGTCCGCGGCGGGACTGGAAGAGGTGCTACTCAGCTTTCCTTCGATCCAGGCCATTACCGTGCATCGGCTGGCGCATCGGCTTTATCAGCTCGAAATCCCCTATATTCCGCGCATGATGACGGAAGCCGCGCACAGCCAGACGGGCATCGATATTCATCCTGGGGCGACAATCGGCGAATCCTTTTTCATCGATCACGGTACCGGTGTGGTGATCGGGGAGACGGCCAGCGTCGGGAGCCGCGTCACGCTCTATCACGGCGTGACGTTGGGAGCTTTCAATCCGCTGGACAGGGACGAACTGGGACAATTGCGGCGCGGCCAGTCGAACAAGCGACACCCGGATCTGGAGGATCACGTGACCGTGTATCCGAACGCGACCATTTTGGGAGGCCAGACTCGCGTCGGGCATCATAGCGTGATCGGCGGCAACGTCTGGCTGACTCACTCGGTCGTGCCTTACAGCAAGGTCGTGGGGAAGGATCCCGAGCTCGTGATTGCCAGCGGAAGTCCGGAATCGGCAGACGAATTCAAATCCGCCGGCGCCGGGATATAAGCCGCCCGAAAGGCGGCTGCGGACATGATTGCCCGCTCTCTCACAGCCTTCGCTGGGGATGCCGTCTGCTATCCTGAATGTCTAAGGTCCTGCCATGCATATAAAAAAGCAAAGATTGTTAACGCCTGGCCCTACGCCTCTCTATCCGCCGGCCTTGCACGCCATGATGGCGGCGGATATCCACCACCGTACGGAGGACTTCCGCAAAGTGTACCGATCCGCGCTCGCGGATCTGAAAGAGGTGATGGGCACGGCCAACGATGTCCTGATGTTTGCCGCCTCGGGTACCGGGGCCATGGACGCCTCCGTATCCAACCTGTTTTCGCGCGGGGACAAAGCGATCGTCTGCGTCGCTGGGAAGTTCGGGGAACGGTGGGCTGAAATCGCCAAGGCCTATGGCCTGGATGCCACGGTCCTTTCGGCGCCCTATGGCGAAGTGGTAGCGCCGGGGCGCGTGGAAGCCGCGCTTGCCGCCGAGCCCGCTACGCGGGGCGTCTTCGTGCAAGCTTCGGAGACCTCGACGGGCGCCGCGCACGACGTGCGCGCCATGGCTCAAGCCATCGCAAAGACGGACGCTATCTTCGTGGTGGATGCCATCACCGGACTGGGCACCATGCCGCTCGATATCGACGGCTGGGGTCTCGACGTGGTGATCGGCGGTTCGCAAAAAGCCTTCATGATCCCGCCCGGGCTGGCGTTTATGTCGGTCAGTCCGAAAGCCTGGCGCTTTGCCGATACGGCCACGCTGCCGCACTTCTACTTCAATTTGAAGAAAGAAAAAAAGAGCGGCGACGCGGGTGAATCGAGCTGGACGCCATCGACCGCGCTCATTCTGGCGCTGGCGGAAGCGCTGAAATACGTGAAGCAGATCGGTATGCCGAAGCTCATCGAGAACGCTCAACTGCTGGCCCGCGCCACGCGCGCGGCGGTCCAAACGCTGGGCCTGGAATTGTTCGCGCCGGATTCGCCGGGTTCGTCGGTAACCGCGGTGAAGGCGCCGCGCGGTATGGATTCCGGCGTCATCGTGAAGGAGTTCCGCAGCCGCTTCGGCGCGGTGATCGCGAACGGCCAGGGCAGCATGAAAGGCCAGATCTTCCGCATCGCGCACCTGGGCTACTTCGATTTCGCGGATCTGTTCGCGATGGTTGCGGAGCTCGAGATCATATTGCAGGCCAACGGCTATCCGGTGCAATTTGGAACGGGTGTGGCCGCCGTCGAGAATCTGTATAGCGAAGTTGCGGTCGCGCCACAGGCTGTGCACGCATGACGGTCCTGGTAGCGGAACCCCTCGCGGAGGCTGCGGTCGCGCTGCTTAAGTCTCAACCGGGCTGGAACGTGATCGTTTCCAGCCCCAAGGAATATGCCAATCACCTGGCGGAAGCCGATGCGCTGATCGTGCGCAGTGCCGTACAGGTGAATCAATCGGTGCTCGACAAGGCGCCCAAGCTGCGGGTAATCGGCCGCGCCGGCGTGGGCGTCGACAACGTCGATCTGGAAGCCGCCACGGCGGCGGGCGTCCTGGTGATGAACACACCCGGAGGCAACGCCATTTCGGTGGCGGAGCATACGCTGGCGCTGATGCTGGCCATGGCGCGCCGTATTCCCGAAGCTACGCAATCGACGACGGGCGGCAAGTGGGAAAAGAAGAAGTTCATGGGCAGCGAGTTGCGCGGCAAATCGCTGGGTATCGTCGGACTTGGCAGCATCGGCCGGGAAGTGGTGAAGCGCGCCCGGGCTTTTGAGATGCGTGTGCAAGCCTACGACCCTTATGTGACGCCGCAGATCGCCAAGGATCTGGGCGTTGAACTGGTAGACCTGGCGGGGCTCTACGCGCAGAGCGATTACCTGACGCTGCACGTCGCGCTGACGCCCGAAACCGAGCGGATGCTCTCGTATGACGCCTTCGCCCAGATGAAGACGGGCGTACGCATCGTGAACTGCGCGCGCGGCGAATTGATCGACGACGAAGCGCTGCGGCAGGCGATCGAGGCGGGCAAGGTGGGATCCGCCGCCCTGGATGTCTTTGCCGTGGAGCCGCCGCCGCCAGGTTATCTGCTATTCGCCGGAAACAAAGTGCTGGCCACGCCGCACATCGGCGGATCGACCGAAGAAGCCCAGGAGATCGTGGGCGTGCGCATCGCCGAACAAGTGGTGGAGTATCTGAAGAGCGGCGTGGCGCTGAACGCCGTGAATATGCCGGCGCTCTCGCCGGAGCAATACCGCACCCTGGGGCCGTACATCAATGTCGCCGAGCGGCTAGGCAGTTTCGCCGCCTACATCACCGCCGGTCATACCAAAACCGTGCGGCTGGCGTATTTCGGACGCATTGGCGAGAACAATACGAATTTACTGCGCAACGCCGGCCTGGCAGGCGTGCTGAAGCGCTCCGTTTCCGAACGCGCCAACCTGATCAACGCCATGCAGATCGCGGGTCAGCGCGGATGGAACCTGGCGGAGCGGCACGAGGCCCGATCCGGCCCGACCGATTCGATCCGTCTGGAACTGGAGACGGATTGCGGCGTGACGGTAGTGGAGGGCGCCGTGCTGCTGGGCAAGCCGAGGCTGATCCAAGTGGACGGCATTTATTGCGAAGCGCAGCTCTCCGGCCATCTGATCTTCATGAAGAACCATGACGTGCCCGGGGTGATCGGACACGTTGGCATGGTGCTGGGGCGGAACAACATCAACATCGCGAATTTCTCGCTGGGCCGGCGCGAAGCCGCTGCCGGGCCGGGCGAGCCGCTGGAAGCCGTGGCGGTGGTCTCGACCGACGGCGTCGTGCCGGAGCGGGTGCTTCAGCAACTGCGGGAGAACCCGGCGGTGAAGCTGGCGCGTTCGGTGGAATTCGGATAGCCTGAATCCCGGCTTGGTTGTCCACTCGAGCGAAACCGACGCGTTCAATAGGAGTTCCGGAAACACTGCTAAGAGTCTTGCGTTTGCCAGGTCCTCGGGCCGCACGGCCGACCGTGCGCCCCGCCGGATGTGCAGTATCCAAACGGTGCGCCGTTCCTGATCAGTTTCAAAAATGATGCGGTAGACCCTCCCCGGCTTTCCGAATAAAAGGTTGCGGATTTCGCGGCGTGAACTTCTGGCCTCCGGCGCCAGCAGACACCGGCCCGGGTTGTCGTTGAGGGAGTAAAGACTATCCATCAGTTTTTCGAACCACCCCGGACCGCGCAGCGGCGCTCTTTCGATGACCCACTGATAGAGGCTCTCGGCGTCGGCCTTCGCGGAATCAGCGAGGATGACGCGGTATCCCATGCTTCTTCCGGAAGTCCTTCTCGAATTTCTCCAGGGGCGTCACTTTTCCGGCCTCCACGTCGGCCAAGCCACGCTTGATCCCTTCGAGGGCTTCCATTTCGTCTATGTAGTCGAGCAGCCTTTGGTAGGAAGCGGCATCTTGCACAACCACCTCCGCCTTGCCATTGATTGTGAGAACCACCGGTTTGCCGGTCTCGCGCATCCGTTCCACGAACTCCCGGCTGTTCCGTTTGAAATCGCTCAAGGACTGGATGTCCCTACCGATGTCGAGCGTTCGACCTTGAATTTGCATTTAATTTGATGCTAGCACGCCTGGCCTGGCCGAAGCGATTCCCGATGACCGCAAGACGAACTATCACCAACTCGCGCAGCATGTGGCCGCCAAGCACATCGCCTGCGAGGCTTGTGAATGCATGCCCCGTTGTGAGGGCCTGCCTCTTCTATGCTAAAAGAGAAGTAGCGAAGCCGGATGACCCAAACAACGCTGCCCGAAGACTACGCCAGCCTGTACCGCCGCGCCTTCCAGGAATTCGGCGCGATGGCGCTCTGGAGCAGCCGGCAAGTGCCAAATCCAACACCCGCCGATGCTCTGGCAATCACGCGCGGCCTGCGGGTTGAGGGTAACCTCGAGGCGCGGCGGCTGGCCGAGCGGATCGAGCGCGCCTGCCGTGCCGCTGTCTAAAATCCAAACCGAAATCCTGCGGTTGCTGGCCGTGCATCGCGACCCGGAAAGCTATGTCGCCGGCAGCACCCCACTCACCCGCTATACGGCACGTTACTCGAACGATATCGACGTTTTCCATGACCGCGAAGAGCGTGTGGCGCATGCCGCACAAGACGACACAGCCCTTCTTGAGGAGTCCGGGTACACGGTTGAATGGCAACGGCGCGACCCGCAGATACATACAGCCATAGTGCGACGCGCCGCCGAGTCGATGAAACTGGAATGGGTTGCCGACAGCGATTTCCGTTTCTTTCCCACTATCCGCGACGAGACTTTCGGCTACATTCTGCACCCCGTCGATCTCGCCACCAACAAAGTTGCCGCCGCCTACGGACGCCGCGAGCCGCGCGACATCGTGGATCTCTTGGCGATCCACGAGGAGATCCTGCCGATGGGAGCCGCAGTATGGGCATCCGCCGGCAAGGCTCTGGGTTTCACGCCTGAAGGCATTATCAACGAGATCCGCCGCATGGCCCGCTACCGCGCCGAGGACTTCCTGATGGTCTCCAGCGACCCGCCCGTCGACCCGGCTGCCACCATGCGCCGCCTGCGGGAAATCCTCGAAGAGGCGGAAACCTTTGTGTTGCGGATGCCGACCGATAAGGTAGGGTTGCTCTTCCTGAAAGGCGGCCAGGTGCTGCAACCGGACCCGGACCGTCTCGACGAATACCAGACCCACGCCGGATACAAGCGCGGGCAGTGGCCCTCCAGCGCGGAAATCACGGCGGCAATGCTGGAGCGGTACCGCCGGGGGAGAGAAAAATCTCCCTAAATCCAGTTGTCCGTAACCTATAGCACTGTATATAGATAAAATCCTTGACGAGCTACTACCTATTGGGGCATCATTACGAATGCGCGACAATTGAAGGAGGGGACGCCATGGGGCAACTCACAGCAGATTTGAGCAGCACGATGGAAACGTTGAAAACAAAAGAGCAAAGGCTCAGCCGGACGGGGGTGGCTTTCCCCCGATTCTTTACCGCTCGCCAGGAGGCCGGCAAGACTCCTTATGACGATGTCCATTGGGAGACCCGTACCGCCTCCATTGGCAATGATAAAGGCGCCGTCATCTTCGAGCAGCGAGACATCGAAGTTCCCGTGGATTGGTCGCAGACAGCCACCAATATTGTCGCCAGCAAATACTTCCATGGCAAACTGGGTTCGCCGGAGCGCGAAACCAGCGTTGCGCAACTGGTGCAGCGGGTGGTCGATACGATCGCGGGCTGGGGCCAGAAAGACGGCTATTTCTCGACCGAGCAGGACAACCAGAGTTTTCGCGATGAACTGGCGCACCTGATGCTCACCCAGAAGGCCTGCTTCAACTCGCCCGTCTGGTTCAACGTGGGCGTGAAAGAAGCGCGCGGGTACGGTTGGGTCTACGACCAGGCGAGCGGCGCCATCGCCAAACTGGAAACGGGCGCGACGCGGCCGCAATGCTCGGCCTGCTTCATCGTCTCGGTGAAGGATTCGCTCGAATCCATCCTGGACCTGGCCAAGACCGAGGGCATGCTGTTCAAGTGGGGGTCGGGCACCGGCAGCAACCTGTCGAGCCTGCGCGAAGAAGACGCCATCCTCTCGGGCGGCGGACGGGCCTCGGGGCCGCTGTCGTTCATGAAAGGCTTCGATGCCTTTGCCGGCGTGATCAAATCCGGCGGCAAGACGCGCCGCGCCGCCAAGATGGTGATCCTCAATTGCGATCACCCGGACATCGAGAAATTCGTGTGGTGCAAGGCCAAGGAAGAGAAAAAAGCCCACACACTGGTGGAGGCGGGCTACGACTCCTCCCTCGACGGCGATGCCTATAGCTCCATATTCTTCCAGAATGCCAACAATTCCGTGCGCGTGACGGAGGAATTCATGGAAGCCGTCACCCAGGATCGCGACTGGTGGACGAAGTCCGTGGTCGGCGGGCAGCCGGTGAAACGCCTGAAGGCGCGCGACCTGATGCACCAGATCGCGGAAGCCACGCATCAGTGCGGCGATCCCGGCATGCAATTCGACACGACCGTGAATCGCTGGCATCCCTGCAAGAACACGGCGCGCATTAATGCCTCGAACCCCTGCTCGGAATACATGTTCCTGGACGATTCGGCCTGCAATCTCTCGTCGCTGAACCTGATGAAGTTCGTCGGGCCGGGCGGCCAGTTCGACGTGGAAGCTTTCCGCCACGCCGTGGACACCCTCATCATGGCGCAGGAAATCATTGTGGATAACGCCAGCTACCCCACCGAGAAGATCGCGGGCAATTCGCATAATTACCGCCCGCTGGGGCTGGGCTTCGCCAACTTGGGCGAATTGTTGATGTCGTTCGGTATTCCATACGACAGCGATCAGGGGCGCGACTATGCCGGCGCGATTTCGGCGGTGATGTGTGGGCAGGCTTACCTGACCAGCTCCCGCATAGCCGAATCAACCGGTCCGTTCCCCGGGTACGCGCGCAACGCCGAACCGTTTCTGGAAGTGATCCGGATGCATCGCGACGCCGCGCATCGGCTGAACGGCCACCAGATTCCGCAGGATCTTTACCAGGGCGCGGCGGAGTGCTGGGATCAGGCCCTGGAGATGGGCCGCCGGAACGGCTTCCGCAACGCGCAGGTGACCGTGATCGCCCCCACCGGCACCATCGGCTTCATGATGGACTGCGACACCACCGGCATCGAGCCGGACCTGGCTTTGGTGAAATACAAGAAGCTGGTCGGCGGCGGCGTGATTAAGATCGTCAATAACACAGTGCCGCAGGCGCTCATCAAGTTGGGCTACACACCCACGCAGGCGGACCAGATCGTCAGCCACATCGACGCCACCGGCACCATCGAGGGCGCGCCGCACCTGAAGCCCGAGCACCTGGCCTGTTTCGATTGCAGCTTCCGGCCGGCCAACGGCACGCGGTCGATTCACTACATGGGCCATTTGAAGATGATGGGCGCGGTGCAGCCGTTTATTTCGGGCGCGATTTCAAAGACCATCAACATGCCGGAAGAAGCCACGGTGGACGAGGTGATGAACGCCTACATTGAGAGCTGGAAACTGGGGTTGAAGGCGGTGGCGATTTATCGCGACAATTCCAAGCGCGTCCAGCCGCTCAGCTCCGGCACGGGCGGCAAGGCCGAGAAGGCGGCCGCGACAAATAATGCCGCTGCGGCGGCGCCCGCCCAGCAGGTGGTGGAGAAGGTGGTCTACCGGCCCGTGCGGCGCAAGCTGCCCGACACGCGGATCGCTGTCACTCATAAGTTCTCGATCGGAGGCCACGAAGGCTACATCACGGTGGGCATGTACGAAGACGGCGCGCCGGGCGAGAT
>JBEKIM010000209.1:0-11712 GCA_050011755.1 Bryobacteraceae bacterium
TTCCCCTTCTCGATAGTTTCGTTGATTTTGTCGACGGCGCCGCCGAGGGCTTCCCCCGCATCTCCGAGGGCGTCGATACTGTTCGCGAAAGCCGCCGCCGTCTTAGCCTTCTTGGTCACATTTTCAGCGTGCTCCAGAAGAGCCCTCACTTGTTCCAGAGTGGGAGACGAGCAGACGCCGGCAAGAATATTCGCCCGGTGAAAAGTGTCTTCGAACTTCTTTTCAAGATCCTCGAGAATACCCATGACACCCTCCTTTGGGAAGGCTCTCGGTCCGCCCTCCCGATGGATTCGATTGTACACCGGGTAATTCGAGGTTGTGAAGCGAAAAAGTACTGGTAACTGAGCCCCGCCCAGGGGCCGGATCTTGGAAGTCTCTCGACTCCGCCGAACGAACCCACCGGCCGTTGGCCTGCTGGAGTACGGTCCCGAAACAGCCATATCTATTGACTAGCCTTCGATCTGGCGGCTGACGCGCCGGCGCAGAAAAGCGGGGACGTCGCGCGAGCCTTGGGTCACAGCCACGATCTCGATGGGCTCACGGTCGGCGCGATAAATGATGAGATAGGCGCCGACCGGCCAGAACAGGACTCCGTAGCGGGTCAGGTCTTCGCGCTGGTGCCCCATGCCAGGCGTACGTCCGAGTGCCTCAAACGCATCGCACAGTTTTCTGATCCACCGGTCGGCGGCGTCTAGGTGATCCCCAGCGATGTATTCCAAAATCTCGTCAAGATCAAGGTCCGCATCGACGCTAAGGATGTAGGTACTTCACACGCCAGGCTTGCGGCGCTGCTCGGACTTGCGCTGTAACCGGCCACGGGCCAAGGCGGGGTCGACAACTTCTCCGCGATCAAGGGCGGCCAGGCGCCGGCCGAGCTCCTGATTAAATTCCGTAAGTTGAGCGGCGCGCGCCGAGTCGTGTTCCTCCAGCAGTCGCAAGGCCTCCCGGACGACCTCGCTCGCCGAGTTGTATCGGCCCGATTGCACCTTCGTGCTGACGAATTCTTCCAGCTCCGGAGTGAGAGAGACGTTCATGCGGAAATGCTCCCTGTTACCTTCAGGGTAGCTGGAATACCAAAGATTGTCAATGTCTGTTATTGATTGCTTGGAGACGCGTGTAACGTTGCGCGGAAGGCAGCGAGATCTATGCCTGGGACCCCATAGTTCAGTAGCCTGTAAACGATTCAAGCAAAGACGGTTAACACGAAATTGGCTTCGTCCGGCCAAATGCCGCCGCACCCGCCGCCCGGATCCGGCGCCGGCAAGCTCGCCGGCCGCCACGATTTCGGGTGACACATTTCACTTCTCTCCCAAATCGCTGATTCTAAATAAATCTCCTCACCAGGTCACGCGGTTTCCTTGAACCGCGCCGTTACAATGGGCAGCGTAGAGAAACAATGTCGCGCCACCCGCCCCGCCTGCCCCTCGATCCATTCTTCGACCTGTCGCTCGACCCCTTATGGATCACGACCCTCGGAGGCCATTTCCGGCGCGTCAACGCGGCCTTTATCGCCGCCTTAGGCCATCCCGAAAACGACCTCCTGACCCGCAACATGCTCGACTTGATCCACCCCGATGATCGTCCGGCCGCCGCCGCGGCCCTTGCCGGACTGTCCCACGGAATTCCCTGCGCCAAACTGGAAAGCCGGTTTTCCTGTGCCTGCGGCTCGTCCAAATGGCTGGCCTGGACCAGCACTCCGCTGCCGTCCGAAGGATTGGCTTACACCGTAGCCCATGACCTCACCCGCCACAGGCTGGATCGGGAAGCCTTTCGCCAGTCCGAAGCCCACCGCTTGTGCGCCATGGAGTGCTCCTCCGACGCAATTTTTACGCTGGACCGCGCCTTCCGCCTGACCGGTCTCAACCAGCAGGCCGAGCGCCTCTGGAATCGCACCCGCCACGACATCCTGGGCCGCAATCTTTGGGATGTGTTCCCCGATGCCGTCGGCGGTCCCTTTTTCAAGCTCTACGAACGGGTGATGCGCAGCGGTCAGCCCGGGCATCTCGAAGAGTTCTATCCGTACGCCCCTCACAATCGCTGGTTTGAAGTCCACGCCTATCCCCGCACCGATGGCCTCGCCGTGTACTTCCGCGATTCGACCGGGCGCCGTCAGGCCGCCGAAAAAATAAAGCGCGCCCTCGAGGAAAAGGAAGTTCTGCTGCGCGAGGTGCATCACCGCGTCAAAAACAATCTGCAAGTCGTTTGCAGTATGCTCCGCCTGCAGGAGCGCCAGCTAACCGACGACACCCTGCTCCAGGTGCTCCGCGAGTGCCGCGAGCGCGTCATGGCGATGGCCATGCTGCACGATCAACTCCATCGCGCCATGGACTTTTCGAACCTCAACCTGGGTGAGTACATCCGCAATTTGGCCGCCAGCCTCTTCTGTTCCTACGGCGTGAATTCCACCGCCATTGGCCTGCAAATGGAGATCGAAGATATCCCGGTAGCCGTGGATACCGCGATTCCCTGCGGTTTGATTGTCAATGAACTCATAGCCAACGCGCTCCGGCACGCTTTTCCGGATGGCCGGAAAGGCTGCATCTCGCTGGGGCTCCACGCCCGGCCCGGCGGTTCGCTGGAGTTGACGGTCGCGGACGACGGTTGCGGCTTCCCCAGCAGCGCATCGACAGCCAGGGGGCGCACGCTGGGCCTGTGGCTGGTAGATCTGCTGGCCAGCCAGTTGGGTGCGGCCGTGGAACGGTCGCACGCCAATGGCACCCGGTACCGGCTCCTGTTTCAAGATGCTGCCGCGCCGCCGCCCGCGCCCTAGGCCAATTAGAACCATCACTTAGAGGATAGATCCAATGAACAAACGTCGCATCATGTTAGTCGAGGATGAGAAGGTTGTGGCGGCCGATATCGCGCAGTGTGTCACGGGATTAGGTTACGAAGTGGTAGGAGCCGCTGCCACCGGCACGGAAGCTCTCCGCCTGGCTGTCAACACCATGCCGGACCTGGTGCTGATGGATATCAAACTCAAGGGCGTGCTCGATGGCATCGACGTGGCCGCCGCGCTGTACGACCAGTTTAAGATCCCCGTGGTGTACCTTACGGCGCACGCCGACGCGGAAATCCTGGAGAGGGCCAAGCAAACCGCGCCGTCCGGCTACGTGCTGAAACCGTTCGACGACCGGACCCTGCGCACGGCCATCGAGATGGCCTTCGACCGTCACCGCCGCGAGCGCCAACTCATCGAAGGTGGACAGCGGCTGGCAGCCGCTATTGGCAGCATCGATGAAGCTGTGATCCTGACCGAGGAAAGCGGAAAAGTCGCGCTGATGAATCGCGTCGCCGAAGTCCTCACGGGCTGGACTCAGGCGGAGGCGCTGGGCAAGCCGGCCAGTCAAGTCTTCGCCATTCTGAATGCGCATACCGGGGCGCCGCAAGCCTCGCCGATCGGTAGAGTATTTCGGGAAGGTCTGGCCATCGGCTTGGGCGAAGACGTGCTGCTGCTCAGCCGCAACGGCCTCCGCCAACCCATTCAAGGCAGCGCCACGCCCGTGCGGGAAGGCCAGACTCACCAGGTCGGTGTGTGCCTGTTGTTTCGCGCCATCGGCCAGCGCGCGGCCGACGAATCTTGGGGCGCGGTCGATCATGGCGCGACGAGCCGCCTGGAGATCCTGGGCCGCCTCACGGGCGCGGTCGCCGGCGAATTCACGCGGTTGCTGGAAGCCGGGCGGGGGCGTACTCACGCCGCGCGCCTGGCCAATCGCCTGCTCGAATTCGGCCAACGGCAGCCCACTGCGCCTGCCAATCTGGATCTGAACGAACTCATTTCCGGCCTGGACGACCTGCTGCAGTGCGCGCTCGGCGACCATATCGAATTGCAATTGGCGCTGCCGCCCGGCGCGGCCGGCGCCAAGGCCGATCCCGGCCGCATCGAGTTGATCCTGATGCACCTGGCGCTCACCGCACGCGACGCAGCATTCTCCGGCCCTTTCCGGATCGAGACTTCCACGGTATCGAGCGCGGATACCGGCGACGGCTATGCGGTTATATCTATCACTCCGCCGGCCGCCGGCGATCTCCCGGCGCTGGACGAAATCGTGAGGCAGTCTCCAGGTGAAATCCGCATCGTGGTAGAAGATGGCGCCGTCAAAATCTACCTCCCGTGGCGCACGCTTTAGCGTGCCGGCGGGACTCTTAAGTCCCGCTAATACTTCCAGCTATCCACATCCGCGCCCTTAGGCGCCGTCTCGTCCATGTGCTTCACCATCTCCGGCAGATAGTGCTGCACCAATCCCACCTTCGGATCGAAGTTACCCGCATAACAATGCGGCTTGCGCTGCCCGAAGTCGAAACTGCCGCGGTAATACGGCTCCGTGGTCGTCTCCATGAAGTCCTGTAACAGATGCACCGCGCTGTCCAGATAGAAACTATCGGCATCGCCCACGCAGAGGTGTAACTTACCGGCTAACTTGGGCCCCAGAGTCTTCCAGTCGCGCTCCATGATATGGGTCAGGTCGTAGTGCTCTTTCCAGTCTTCGGCCACCTTGTGATCGATTTCGCCGGTGCGCTTGTTGAAAATCGGCCGTGGATACCCGTCGTCGCCCACCGAACTGAAATAAGCCTGCCAGGCGTCCAGTTGCTCGCCCGAACGGCCCTTGGTGCCCTGCACCAGTTCGAAACGGTTCATCTGCTCCATGGTGGAAAGCACCAGCCCATTGGGCTGGCGCACGGCCGGCCGCGGCACCCGCGCAAACGGGCCCTCCACGTAGTAGGCGTTCTTGTCTTCGTACAGGTTCATGCTCATGTACGCGCGGAAATCCACTACGTCCGGACAAAAAACATACGCGCCATTGTAGAAATCCGGATAGAAAACCTGCGACGCCAGCGACTCCCACCCGCCCGTGGAGCCGCCATAGACCGCTCGCGCCCATCCCTGGCCGATGGCCCGGAACTTTTGCTCCACATAGGGAATCAGCTCCTGCGTAATGGCGTCGCCATAAGGACCCGCATTGGCGGAGTTCACCGCATAGGAATCGTCGAAATAGGGAGTAGCATGCTGAATCGTCAGGATGATGACCCGCGGCAGCCGTCCCGATGTCCAGTCCTGATACAGTTTGTAGGCTGGACCGCTGCCCGGCACGGAGCTGAAGCCGAATCCAAGGCCCCGGCTGAAGTGGTTCTGATAGACGATCAAGGGATAGTGTGCCGTGGGATGATCGTCCCATCCGTCGGGCAGCAACAGCACCGCGCCTAACTCCATCGGCCGTCCCCAGAAACGGCTGAGTAACTCGCTGTGTACTTTCACATGCTTCACCCACTTGGTGTCGGGATCGGCCGGCGGCACGTCCCCAATTCTCTCGGTAAGCGACAGCCGGATGGTCTGGCCCAATCCAGGATCGAGATGGACCTTCTGGGTCCGGCTATAGAGGTTGCCCGGTTTCGACTGCCAGTGTTGCCCTTCGCCTTTGTCGGGCGGCAGCTTCACAGTATGCCCGTTTGCGAGATGAAACGTCTCGTAGATATTCAGGATGCCTTGCACATAGTAATCGCCCGCCGGGATATCTTTCAGGCTGTCGCGCGGATAACCCAGCGTGGTCTGATCCACCACCGCCGCGGCGCCGGGCGCGAGTGCGTCCACATCCACGCCGAATGCCTGCTGCGTGGTGGCCGTAAAGCTAAGCTGCGACCGCGGCTCGGGTTTCTCGTTCTTGGAGACCACCAGCATCACGTGCCCGTCCAGCGGCGCCGCGCTCATTTCTTTTGGGAACGAGAGCTCAAACCGTTCCGCGGCCATCGCGGGCCACGCGGCTATCGTCGCCGCTATCGTCAAATTCAGAATCTTCAGAAGGAATCGCATGGCGCCTCAACGCGGGGTGATCAGCCCGCCCAGTTTATCCTGTTCTCCGGAGTTGGCCCGCGGGAACCGCGTCGCGTAAGCTTCCAGGTACTTCAACCCGGCGCCGGTATTGTAGATCACCATGCGCTCCGCCGGCTTCAGGAATCCGGAAGCCAGCAGTTTCTCGAGCGCAGCCACGCACGCGGCGCCCTCCGGCGCGGCGAAGATGCCTTCTTCGCGCGCTAATTGAATGCCCGCGTCCAGCAGCTCTCCATCGCTCACCGCGATCGCCGTGCCGCCGCTGGCCTGTACCGCATCCAGGATCAGGAAGTCGCCCAGCGGCTTCGGCACGCGCAGGCCCGCCGCCACCGTGGAGGCGTTCTCCCAAAACTGGCTGCGCCTCTCTCCGCGCTCGAAAGCCCGCACCACCGGCTGGCAGCCTTCCACCTGGACCGCGATCATCTTGGGGCGCTGTCCGCCGATCCAACCGAGCGACTGCATCTCGTCGAACGCCTTCCACATCCCGATCATGCCCACGCCGCCGCCCGTGGGATAGAAGATCGCGTCCGGCAACTGCCAGTCGAGTTGCTCGGCGACTTCGTAGCCCATGGTCTTCTTGCCTTCGATCCGGTAAGGCTCCTTCAGCGTGCTGATGTCGTACCAGCCTTCGGCCGCCGCGCCCGCCGCCACCAGTTTCGCGCAATCGCTGATCAGGCCGTCCACCAGCGTCACGAATGCGCCGAACGCCTTACATTCGATGTAATTCGCCTGGGGTACATCGCGCGGCATGAAGATATGCGCCTCGATCCCCGCCGCCGCCGCATAGGCAGCCAGCGCGCTGGCCGCATTGCCGGCCGAGGGAATGGCCATCTTGCGCACGCCCAGTTCCACGGCCATCGAGACCGCGCACGACAATCCGCGCGCCTTGAACGAGCCCGTCGGATTCAGCCCTTCGTCTTTGATCCAGAGGTTGGACGCACCTAAGCGCGCGCCCAGCCGCCGCGCCCGGATCAGCGGCGTCATACCCTCGCCCAGGGTGACGATGGATTCCTCCGCGGCTGGGAGAACAGGCGCGTACCGCCACATATTGTTGGGGCCTTCGCGGACCTGGGCAGGGCTCCACGCCTTGCGGATAGCTTCCAGATCGTAACGGACCAGCAACGGCCCGCCGCAGGAACAGAGATGCGCCACCTCGCCGGATGGGTATTGCCGCTGGCACAGACTGCATTCCAAGTGCGTCACTTTAGGCATTAAGCTAGCAGTCTAGCAACAATAGGCTAACAATAGGCTATGGATGCCGGTCTCCACGCCCGGCGCAGTTCCTGCGTCATAATATATGTAGACCCGATGAAGCCCGCCGCACTCGTCTTGATCCTTGCCTGTTCGCAGATATCCGCCATTGCCGGTGAATATGCCGTGCTTGCGAGCGGAGCGCGCCTTTACGCCGAACGTCACGAATCGGATGGCGGTAAGGTTACGCTTTTCACGAAAACCGGCTCGACCGAGATGGATGCCTCCGTGGTCCTTCGCTTCGAGCAGGAGGACTATACGGCTCCCCCGGCTGATGCCGCGCCCACGCCGCCGGCAGTCCCTGCTGTCACCCCAAACCCGGCTTCCATGACGGAACTGATCGACAACGCCGCCCGTAAGTACGGTTTGCCGCCGGCGCTGGTGCGGGCCGTGGTGGCGGTGGAGTCCGGGTATCGGGCTAACGCGGTTTCACCCAAGGGCGCTATTGGGTTGATGCAACTCATGCCCGCGACCGCCCGCGAATTGGGTGCCGATCCGACAATCCCCGAGCAGAATGTGGATGCCGGCACGCGCTACCTTCGCGACCTGCTGGTGAAGTACGACAACCATGCTTATCACGCGCTGGCCGCTTACAACGCCGGCCCCGGCGCGGTGGATAAATATCATGGCGTCCCGCCCTACGCCGAGACCCAGAACTACATCCTGAATGTGCTGCGCAACTGGCGCAAACAATCCTCCACCGACTAAGTGGCGTCCCGCTCCCGGCCTACTGCAAGCTTGACGATCACCAACGTCATATCGTCATGCTGCGGCGCGCCGGCGGCGAAGGCGTCCGCCTCCGCGATCAGCCGCTCGATCATGGCAGCCGCCGGCAGCGCCCGGCAATCCTGCGCGGCCGCAATCATGCGCTCCTCGCCCCATTCTTCGTCGTCCAGGGTCATCGCTTCGCTGATCCCGTCCGTGTAAGCCAGCAGGATATCCCCCGGCATCAGCACCAGCGAGGATTGCCCGTACTCGACTGACGGCAGCAACCCGACCACCGGACCGTCCGCCTCCAGCCGCAGCACCTCCCCGCCGCGCAAGATCGCCGGTGGATTGTGGCCCGCATTCACGAACGCCAGCGTGCGGTTGCGTGGATCGTACTGCGCATAGAAGAATGTGGCATAGCGATTGGCCGCGGAAGCCTCATACAGCAGCGAATTGACATTGCGCATCAGCGCGGCCAGATCGGCCGGCCCGCCCAGTGTCTGTCCGCGCAGGGAGGCGCGCAGGCTGGCCATCAGCAGCGCCGCCGAGATGCCTTTGCCGGATACGTCACCCACCGCGATGCCCAGCCGCCCTTCCGGCAGAGCCACGAAATCGTAGTAGTCGCCGCCTACCCCCTGCGCCGGACGGCAATGCCCGGCGCAATCCAGGCCCGCGATCGGCGGGTAGCTTTGCGGGAAGAGCCGTTCCTGCACTTCGTGCGCGATCTCCAGTTCGCGATTGAAGCGTTCGCGGCGCGCGGCTTCCTCGGCCAGGGAAGAAAGCAAGCGGCTGTTCTCGATCGCCAGGCCGGTCTGGTCCGCGACAGACTGCAAGAGCTGCAGATCGGTCTTCGAATAAGGCTCTTCCGATCGCTTGGGGCCGAGCGCCATCACCCCGATCAAATCGTCGCGCCCGGTGAGCGGCAGCAGCAGTTGCGCGTCCAGATCCTTCAACGTTTGCCGTTCCACAACCGGCGCATCGCGCAGCCACGCATCGGGATTATCGAAGTATACGACTGCCGGAGCGTGCGCCGCGCGCAGGTACGCAATACTACGCGCTTCCGGGTCCAAGGCCACGTGCGGCGCCGGACCTTCCAGACAATAACCGTTCGGCTGCCGCAGCAGCACGGAGATCCGCGGCACGTGCAGCGTCTCGGAAATGCGATGCGTCACGGTTTCGAGCAGGGGGCCGGCGTCCAGGAATTTGCGTGCCTGGTTGCTCAGATCGCTTAAGACCTGTTCGGCGCTGTACGCTTCGCGGAAGAATCGCCGGTCCACCCACCGCTGTACGCGTCCGCTGTACCGCCGGCGCAAGAGCAGCAGCACGGCGCCGATAGCGAGCAACGCGATCTTATCGGGGGTAAAGCCCCCTTCGTTCTGGCTGGCATTCACGAAGATCGTCAGGGCCACTGCGATCATGAGGGTGCCGACCAGCCAAAGACCGCCGCGCGCCAGCGTGTAGCGCACGCTCTGCCGGACGGCCATCCGCACGTCCATGGCGCGCTGCACCAGGATGACATAGGCCAGCGTTAACGGAAATATGGCCAGGCAAGCGATGGCCGGATATTGCACCCAGCCCGGCAGCCCGTTTCCAAACCCCGTGCCCTTGAACAGGCCGACGACCGCTACCACAAAGCCCGGCGTGAAGCCTACCGTGGCGCCCACCCAGACGAAACGGATACGGCGTGCCGCATCCTTGCTGGAAGCCGTGCCGCTCTTGGCCCCCATGTGCGCGAAGAACAGCGAGATTGCCGCCATCGCCACGATTTGGCGAATCAGTTCCAGCCGGGGCAGAAAAGACTGCATCCATGCCACCGGGGCGAAGCTCACTTCCATCGCCGACTGGGCCACCAGAATGGGCACGGTGCAAATGAAGAGAACCACCAGGATCAGCCACTTGGCCCACGGAAAGCGGCTGTCCAGGACGGAGCGCTCCGGGAAGTAGATCCCGAACAGCATCATCCACACGGGCCACGAGTATCCCGCCAGGGCCCCCCAGATCACTCGCAATAATCGCCATGGCTCGCCGAAGCTTCCTTGCGGAACCAGGAACTCCAGCGCGATCATAATGGCCAGCAGCAGCCAGGCGTTCTTATCGAGCGGTCTCGCCGCCGCCACCCAGAAGCCCAAAACGAGGCAGAAGAGCGGGAACAGGAGTTGCATGCCCATGTCGCGCAGCCATTCGGACACTGGCGCGGGCGCCGGGCGCTCGGCAGCCAGTTTGATCGCGACCCGCGCGGCGGTACCGTCCGGCCGCGCGACGACGGCGGCCACCACGCTGCCCGGGCGCGCGTCCCGTACCGCATCGCGCAGCACGCCCATGCTTGTGAAGGGCACACCATTGAACTCGAGCAGCTTATCCCCGATGTGCGCCCCGGCCTCTTTGGCTTCCGGTTGGACGGCCGTGATCGCCGGTCTGCCGATGGCGAACTCGAACGGCAGGCGCGTGTGCTCTTGGCCGTGGCGCAGACTGTCGTAGAGGCTGGCCGCCCCGCCCATCCAGTAGGCGAAGGAGGTGGCGAACAGCAGGGCCAGCAAAGCATAGGCGCGGTGGGTGACTTTCATTCCGTGGGCCGTGAGAGCTATGTTAGCAATGTTGACGGCAGAACTCCCAGATCCGCGCGCACTGCTCTCCGAGAGCTTTGGGCCCGGCGATAGCAAGTTGGCGACGGCGCCCGGGCGCGTCAACCTGATCGGCGAGCACATCGATTATCATGGCCTCCCTGTTCTGCCGATGGCCCTGTGCCGCTCGGTGCGGATCGCCTTCCGCGCGAGAACCGATCGCCGTATCCGGGCGATCAGCGCCGGGTGGGATGGTGTCCGCGATTTCGAATGGACGGCGAACCTCGCGCCTGTGGCCGGCGGCGATTGGGAGAACTACCTGCGCGCCGCGGCGCTCGCGGTAGGCCGGAAATGGGGCGTAGGGCGCGGTGTGGACGCCGCCATCGTCTCCGATCTGCCGCCGGCCGCGGGGCTCTCTTCCTCATCGGCGCTACTGGTGGCCTTTACGCTCGCTCTGCTGCGCGCGAATGCCGCCGCGCCCACGTTCGAGGAACTCATGGAAGTTCTGCCCGACGGTGAGCAATTCGTGGGCACGCGCGGCGGCGGTATGGATCACGCCGCGTCACTCGCGTCGCGTGCGGGCTGCGCCGCGCTCATCGAATTCGATCCGCTGGCGGTGCGGCACATTCCTATTCCGCCGGACTGGGCGTTCCTGGTGGCGCATAGCCTGACCGTCGCAGAGAAGTCCGGAGCCGCGCGGCAACAGTATAACGCCTGCCGCGCGGCCGGCACGACGGCCTTGCAGCGCTTGGGGTTCCCATCCTACCGGCAGGCGCTCGCGGGGCGCACCCTCGCGCAACTGGAACAACTGGCCGCGCAAAACCTGGCCACGGCCGACGAGCGCTCCGGCTTTCTGCACGTGGTCAGTGAGGCTTTGCGCGTCCGCGCCGCGGTCCGCGCCATGGAACAGCGCGATGCCCCCGCGTTCGGATCGCTGCTGAATGCCTCGCATGCCAGCCTGCGCGATCGCCTGCATGTGAGTTCGCCCGCGCTCGACCGACTGGTGGAGGTCTGCATGGCTTCGGGAGCCCTCGGCGCGCGCCTGACCGGCGCCGGATTCGGCGGCTGTGTAGTGGCCTTTTGCCGCGCGGGAGATCTGGCCGCCGTGCGCAGCGGGCTGATTCAGCGTTACTATGCGGGATTGCCGGAATTCGACGAGCCCATGCATCTGATCCACGCCGAACCCGGACCGGGCGCACTAAATTCCATGAAGGAGCTCAATGCACCTCCACACGCTTGATTGGATCATCGCCGCCGCTTCCATCCTGATCTGCTTCGTTCCCGCTCTCTTCTTCGGGAAGCGCTCCGGCAAGAGCACTGCCGAATTCTTCGCGTCCGGGCGCTCGGTGCCCTGGTGGCTGGCCGGTC
>JBEKIM010000210.1:0-11698 GCA_050011755.1 Bryobacteraceae bacterium
CCCCCGAAGGCAAAGCCGCCTCCAGCCGCAACGGCCTCACCCACGGCCTCTCCGGAGACAAACACTTCATCCTCGCAGGTGAGGATCCCGAAGCCTTCCTCCGCCTCCTCCGGGATCTCCACGGCCACCTCCGCCCCGTCGGCGACAGCGAAGAAATGGTCGTCCAACGCATCGCCGCCGCCCAATGGCGTCTCGACCGCGCCTTTGCCCTCGAAACCGGCATCTACCGCGAAGAATCTACCATTCTGAACCGCATCGACCGGAACAAGCGGGTGGCTCACGAATTGTGCGTAAGCAAGGGCCAGAAAGAGTCGTTCCCGGCCGACCCGCACGAACCGGACGACCTCCTCGCCCGCGCCTTCATGGCAGATGGCAAAGGCCCCGACAACCTCACCCGCCTCGCCCGCTACGAAACCGCCATCGAGCGTTCCATCGAACGCGGCATGAAGCACCTCAAAGCCCTCCAGGCCGCCCGCAACGCGCAGTGTCCCGCCGTCCCTGAGCCCCCGCTCGCCCCCGAACCCCCCGCCCCCGAACCGCCAAATCCGCCCTCAACGCCATGGAATTCAATGAATTACGAAGTAAACCCAGAAGACCCCACCATGGCCCAACCTTCCCCCACTCCGCCCCCCTCCGTCCCCCGCCAGGCGCCCCCAAAGACAAACAATAATGAATATTGATGAATAATGTCGGCTTTTCGGCTTTGTGGGGCGGGCAATCATGCCCGCAGCCGCCTTTCAGGCGGCCAGAGCGGGACTTAAAAGTCCCGCCGGCACGCTGAAGCGTGCGCCACGGGCAGCGATGCTAGCGTGGGTCGAAGTTCTGATCCAGATACATCCATACGACCCGCGCGAATCGCGCCACCAGCGGCACAAACGGCAGATACGCCAAAAATGCGGCCGCAATCGCCCAATCGAACGGCCAGCCGCTGAGCTTCCATATCAGAACGACCAGCAGCAGCACCGGCGGGATCGAGACCAAGTAGCTCACATACATCGCGCCTAAAAAGTAGCCCTGCTCGCGCTCGAACCGCAGCCCGCACTCGGGGCAATTGTCCGCCATCGCCAACGGGCCGCGATACACCGGAAGGCGGAAAATCCGTCCTTTCCTGCATCGGGGGCAGAGTTGGCGCCGGATGCCTGCCGCCGCCGAAACCGTCTGCGCCCGCATTGCCACCTTCTGATACTATCCGGTTTATGCCGAAACCGCTGCTTCTCCCGCTGGCGCTCGCTGCGCTGGCTGCCGGCCTACCCGCACAGTGGATCCCGTTGAATCCTGTCAAGGGTGTTCAACAAGAGTCGAATGGCGTGCTGTTGACCATGCAGTCCGGCGCGATGCGCGTCGAAGTGGCGAACGATTCCATCATTCACGTAGTCTATTCGCCCACCTCCTCGTTCCCGAAGCAGGCCGAATATGTGGTTACGAAAACCGCTTGGCCCACGCCGCGGTGGAAGATGGAATCGACTGGCGCTGAGATTGTCCTGACCACTCCGCGATTGAAGGTGACCGTCAGCCGCACGGACGGTCTGATCGCCTACAGCGACCTGGCCGGCAAGAAGCTTGTAGCCGAAGGCCCCAAAACCATGACTCCCGCGACCGTCAACGGCGAAAATACCTACCACGCGGAAGACAACATCTCCATATACGGCTCGGAGGAGGGTCTCTACGGTCTGGGCCAGCACCAGGCCGGCGTGTGGAACTATCGCGGCGACTCGGTGGACGTATCGCAGGACAACACCAGCATCGCAGTGCCGCTGCTGGTCTCCACCAACGGCTACGGGCTGTTCTGGAATAACGCCTCGCGCATGCGCTTCAATAACCGCTTCGTGCATTCGTTGTACATCAGCGCGGAAGTGGCCGATACCATCGACTACTACTTTCTCTACGGCCCGGACTTCGACAAAATCGTTGCCGGTTACCGCGAGCTTACCGGCGCCGCTCCCATGTTCGGTAAGTGGGCTTACGGCTTCTGGCAATGCAAGAACAAGTATCAGTCGCAACAGGAGCTGCTGGACGTGGCGCACAAGTACCGCGAGTTGCACATCCCCGTGGATAACATCGTGCAGGACTGGTTCTGGTGGACTACCAAGGGCGAGTTCGTCTTCAACAAGAATTACCCCGATGCCAAGGGCATGATCGACGATCTGCACCAGAACGATTTCCATCTCATGATCTCCGTGTGGCCGTATTTCGATCCCGGCACCTCGACCTATGCGGACATGGACAAACGCGGCTTTTTCATCGACCGCACGAAGACCCGCGCGTACCATCCAGCCGGTATGGCTGTCTACGACGCCACCAACCCGGATGCCCGCGCGTACTATTGGAACCTGATGGATAAGGCGCTGTTCCGGATCGGCGCGGACGCATGGTGGCTCGATACCACCGAGCCGGAAACCGAGGGCCGCGAAGAAAACCTGATGCTAAACAATAAGCTGGCCATCGGCAGCGGCGCGCGGTATGCCAACATCTTTCCCCTGATGACCACTACCGCGGTCTACGACGGGCAGCGCAAAGCCAGCGATCGCAAGCGCGTATATATCCTGTCGCGCTCGGCCTTCGCGGGCGCCCAGCGCAATGCGGTGACGGCTTGGTCGGGCGATATTCTCTCCGACTTCGAAACCTACAAGCGCCAGATACCCGCCGGCTTGAATTTCTCTCTATCCGGCATCCCCTACTGGACCACGGACATCGGCGGCTTTTTCATCGGCAACCCGAACGATCCGGCGTACCGCGAGCTCTTCGTGCGCTGGTTTCAGTACGGCACGTTCTGCCCCATCTTTCGCGTGCACGGAACCCGCACCACCAATCAGAACGAGTTATGGTCCTACGGACCGGACGCCCAGGCGATCCTGACCCGGTTCGACCGCCTGCGCTATGAGCTGATGCCTTACATCTACTCCGTGGCCTGGATGACTACCCATGAGAGTTACACACCCATGCGTCCGCTGGTCATGGATTTCCGTTCCGATGTGCGGGCCCAAAACATCGGCGATCAGTTCCTTTATGGGCCGGCGATCCTGGTGAATCCAGTCACGGAGCCGGGCGCGGCCACCCGCCACCTATACCTGCCGAAAGCCAAATGGTACGACTTCTGGACCGGACTCGCCACCGACGGCGGCAAATCGGTCGACGCGCCGGCCCCCATCGACCGCCTGCCCTTATACGTTCGCGCGGGCTCGATCGTGCCTATGGGGCCGGACGTCGAGTATGCCGCCCAGAAGCCCGCGGACCCCATCGAACTACGCGTTTATACGGGCGCGGACGGCAGCTTTACGGTCTACGAAGACGAGAACGACAATTACGATTATGAGAAAGGCGTGTATGCCACTATCCCCATCCATTGGGACGACGCGGCCCGCAGCCTGACCATCGGCGAGCGCAAAGGCCGGTTCCCGGGGATGCTGGAATCCCGCACCTTTAACGTCGTTTTCGTAAGCGAAGGTCACGCCGTGGGAATCGGCCAGACTGCCCAGCCGGATCGGGTGGTGCACTATTCCGGCGCGCCGCTGGTTATCGCTCCGTAGTGGCCGCCTTGGGCAGTTCCTTGCGCGGCAGCATCTCGGGACTGTTGGCCGCCTGGTAAACGACCGCCGCGATCACCGCCGAGGCTTCCATCAAATCGGACGGGACCGCGTGATCGTAAGTGTCCATATTGGAGTGGTGCGTGACGCTGCCGTAATCGAGCGGATCCTGAATGAACTGGAATCCGGGCAGGCCCACCGCATCGAACGAGAGGTGGTCCGTGCCGCCGGTGTCCTTGATGGTGATGGTGGTCGCGCCCTCGTCGCGGAACGGCGACAGCCATGCTTCAAACAGCGGGCGCATCGCGTCGTTTCCCTGCAAATACACGCCGCGAATTTTGCCGCTGCCGTTATCCAGGTTGAAATAGCCGGACAGCTTGGCGTGCTCGGGCAGGATCTTCATGGTTTTGGAATCGCCGAAATGCTGCTTCACGTAGGCCGCGGAGCCATACAGCCCTTCCTCTTCGCCGCTCCACAACCCGATGCGCACGGTGCGATCCATAGTGAGGTTCAGCGCCTTCAGAATCCGCATCACTTCGATCATCACCGCGCTGCCCGCGCCATTATCCGTCGCGCCCGTAGCGGCATGCCAGGAGTCGAAGTGCGCCCCGATCATCACCACCTCGTCCTTCTTGTTCCCGCCCGGGATTTCCGCAACGATGTTGGCGGAGTTGAGATCCGTATCCGATGCCTTCACCTTCAACAACGCCCGCACCTGCACCGCCGTTTTCTTCTCCATCACGCGCGCCATGCGGTTGTATTGTTCGGCCGTAATCACGAAAGTAGTAGGCGCCAGCGGATCGGCGCTCTTGTGCGATCCGGCCTGTTCGGCGTTGGTCAGGCCGTCGTGCGAGCGGTCGTCGCGCATCAGGAGTCCCAGCACGCCCTCGTCCAGAAAAAAGCGGTTGCGCTCGGTCGCCAACTTGATGGCCACATCGAACAACTCGTCGAATACCGACTCGGGCAGGCTCGCGAACAGCTTGCGGAGTTCGTCCGGATCGTCGGGCCACGTCAGGTCGGCCAGCTTCCCGAAATATTTCGCGGCGTGCTCCGGCGCCTTGGCCATGTCCGCCAGTTCGGCGTCGGTGTAGCGCCGGAATTCCGGCTTGCTTTGCTCAGCCGGAATCTTGGGATCGCGCAACATCACGAACTTGCCGCGCAGCTTGCCGCTCCACTCCTTCTTGTACGCTTCGAACTCGGCGCGCGCCTTTTTGGGATCGCGAGTGCGGGCCATCGGCGCCAGAATGGTTTCCCCGGTGACGGGCCCGTTGGTGCCCGCGCTCCAGGCCAGCGGCGTCGAGATCAAGACCGAGTAGCGCGGTTCGACCATTTCGAGAGACCACTCCTGGGCCGTCCAGGCGCGTCCAAAAGGTCCCCATGTTTCCAGATGAACGTTGCTGAGGCCGATCTCGCGCAGCCGGCCGGCAGCCCAGTCCGCGGCCTGAAAGAATTCCGGCGAAGCGGTCAGCCGCGGTCCATAGACATCGCTCAGCCAGGAGAGATGATCCATGACTTTGGAATGATCGTAGGCCTCGGTCTTGATGCGCGAAACCAGGCCCAGGTCTAACTTCGATTGGCCCCAGACTGCCGGCGCCAGAATCATCAGGAGCAGAAATGGTTTACGAAATCGGGAAGTCAGCATAATTGCTAATGTAGCAGCATCAATTGGCTGCTACCGTATAGGCGATGCTGCGCTCGGTCGAACTGGCGCCTTGCGTCACGATGGCTTTCACTTCATAACTGCCGGGTTTGCTCGTGGGCTGGATGATCATCGGGATGCCGCCGCTTACATCGGGCGGCGATAACGCGGGAGTGATGGTAGTCAACAGCCGGCCCTTCTTCAACAGCCGCACGTGCAGTTCCGGCTTGGCCGGGTTGCCGGCTTCCGGATAAATCATGAAATAGACAAACGGACGCGCGCCGGGAAATAAATCGGTAGTCACGAACGGAAGCACGCGCTTGTCGGTGTACTCGAAGGGGTCGGCGGGGTCCGGTGGGAGCTTGGTCGTTTCCAGACGCCGCACCAGTGCGAGGTCGCTCAACGCCACGCCGCGCTGTTCCTGGTTGTCGATGTCGACCACGCCGGTGCTGGCCCGATTGCCTTCGTGGTCTACGACGGCCGTTTCCACGGTGTAGTGTCCGGGGGGTATTTTGACAGCCCGTTCGTAGGTCATCAGTTCCACCTGTACACCTGGCAAGCGATCGTCGGAAACCAGCGACGGGATGTCTTTGCTTACCCGGTCCACGATCTGGCCTTGCGCATTCTTCACCAACGCCAGCAGGGAAGCGTGCAGCACATGCGTCCTGGGCGACAGGCCGGGAGTTGCGGTCAGATTGGAAATGGGCATCTCGAAGGCGATGGCATACTGCGCCGCGCCGCCGGCGTCGCGGAACCGGTAAGCCCGCGACAGGTAATTGAAGGCGTGCGGCCGGGGGCGCGTGTCGAGCGCCCTCAATCCGGCCATTTCTTCGGCTGTCACGGGACGGTCGCCCGTGTCGGGCACGGCGAAATAACCGCTGCGGGTCTCCACGCGCAAACCGGGTCGCGCCAGCTTCACTTCGATCTTCCGGAAGTGCCCGTCTTCGCGCTCGGCCTTGGGCGGATACGCGACCTCATAATGGGTGTCCACTTCCTCCATCACGTGGGCCAGAAGCTTGTCCGTGTTATTGGTGTTGGCGATCAGGAATCCGCCGGTGCGTTCGGCCAGCTCGCGAATGGCTTCCTGGCGGTTGGAGCTCGAGACGGCAAACTTCACGTAATCGTCCTCGTGCGCCAATTCCATCATTTGGGCCGCGGCGGAAACAGCCGGTGGTCCGTGCGACGAGTTCGCCGATGCCGACGAGGACGAGTCGGAGCCGCCGGCCTGCGCGATGCTCGCGGGCCCCTGCTGCTGGCTGAGGGCGGCGGTGTATTGCATCATGGCCACTGATGGCGCGCTGGCCGAGCCGGCCGTACAATCCGGGCCACTGGCCGCGTCCTGGCACACTCCCAATCCCCAGACGTCCATGGCGTAGAACGTCACGCCGGCCTTGGTGGCCTTATGAATCAGCGAGTCCCAGTATTCCAACTGATCGGGCGGCCGGGTGAGTCCGGTGCCGAGGAGCAGGACCGTCTTTTGAAAGGGCAGAGGGCTGAGCTGCCGGACCAGGCCGATCAGCGCGTCGATCTCACGCAAGCCCGCGTACACCGCGAAGCCCATATCGCCGCGCGCGCCCAAAGTATCGGTGGGGCTGGAACCGTCGGCATTCTGGGTTCCCCCGCTGGGCGGCGAGATGCTGCCGGTCATCTGCATGCTCAAACCTGCCAGCATGGCCGCGGAGCCCAGATTGACCGAAGGGAGTTGATTGACCGCGGCCAGTTCCAGGGACTTGAGCAGGTGCTCGCGATTGTTGGAAAACGGAAAGACCGGACGCAGGCCGCCGGAGTCCAGGCTGAATACGCCAATGAAAGTATTGGGGCGCAGTTCGTGGATGACAAACTTGCGCGCCGATTCGAAGGCGAAACCGCGCGTCTCCGCGTTCAGGTCGTTTAGGATGAGGCAGACCACGTTGACCGTGCGCAGCGGATTCACGGGCGGGCGCGTGGTATCGGGCGCAAGGTCCTTGTTTCGGACCGCCTGGGCTTCGGCTGCCTGTTTTTCATCTTCGACGCGGACTTCGGAACCCGCTACCAACCGGAAGGATCGCACGTCCTGGCGTACACCGTCCTCGTATACGGCGATGTCGCCGGGCTTGAGGTTGTTGACGAGGCGGCCGCGGGCATCGCGCACGACGACGTCCAGCAGGACTTCACGCACTGAGCTCCGGATCACGACATCCTGAGACTGGCCAAAGGCCGTTCCCCAGATCAGCAGTGTCACGGGCAAGCGGGCATAGCTACGCATATAGGTGATGACGTTGCGTTTACAGGCCATGGTACACCTGTTCCCGGGCGCCGGGTCATTTCGCCGCGACGGTATATGCGAGGGTGCGCTCCGAAGAACTGGCGCCTTGCGCCGCCGTGACACTCAGTTGATAGCTGCCGGGCTGCCTGGTTTCCTCGATCCACATCGGAATACTGCCGGATTGATTAGGTTCTGGTAATGGCAATTTGCGGGAGGCGAGCAGCCGCCCGTCTCTCAGCAATCGCACGCGCAGCGCCGGCTTGGCCCTGTTGCCCGGCTGCGGATAAACCACAAAGTACACCGAGGGTATCGAGCCGGCGAACAGATCGGTGCTCACAAACGGGAGAACCCGTTTGCCGGGCGCCGACCGGTTGCCCGTGAACTCGAACGGGTCGGCTGTATCCGGCGGGCGCCTCAGATTTTCCAGCTTCCGCACCAAGGCAAGATCGCTGATTCCGACGCCCGGCTGCTCCCGATTGTCGATCTCGACAACGCGCGCACTCGCCCGGTTGCCTTCGTGGTCCACGATCGCCGATTCGATGGTATAGCGGCCCGGCGGCAGGCTCACCGCGTGCTGGTAGGTCATCAGCTCATGCCGTACATCGGCTATGCGATCGTCTGAGACTTCCGACGGAACGTCTTTGCTGACACGGTCCACGATCTGTCCCTGCGCGTTTTTCACCAGCGCCAGCAGTGAAGCATGCAAGCGCTGCCTGTGCGCGGCCTCCACAGGCGTCGCGGTCAGATTGGAGATCGGCATTTCGAAGGCGATGGCGTATTGGGCGCTGCCGCCGGCTTCGCCGAAACGATAGGCGCGCGAGAGGAAGTCGAAGGCTTGCGGGCGCGGACGCGTGTCGAGGGCTCTCAACCCGGCCATTTCTTCGGGAGTGAGAGGACTGCCGGTGTCGGGTAACGCGAAATAACCGCTGCGGGTTTCCACGCGCAAACCGGGCCGTGTCAGCTTCACCTCGATCTTCCGGAAATGCCCGTCTTCGCGGCCGGATGTGGGCGGATAGGCGATTTCATAATGCGTATCCACCTCTTCCATCACGTGTGCCAGAGGGCGATCCACGTTATTGGTGTTGGCGATCAGGAAGCCGCCGGTACGTTCGGCCAGATCGCGCAGGGCTTCCTGGGTGTTGGCACTCGATACTGCGAACCGCACGTAGTCATCCTGGTGGGATAATTCCATCGTCCGCGTGGTGAGTGTCGGTGGGCCCAGATTCCCAATCACACCGGGTTTCGGTTGGAGACCCTCCTGGCTGGTCGAGCCCTGCTGGGCGCTCAGTGACGCGGCGTAGCTCAGCATCGCAGAGGAAGTGGCCGTGGGATCGTAATAGGGATCCATGCCGTGGGCGTCTACCGCGTAGAAAGTGATGCCCCCGTCGACCGCGGCACGGACCATGGAGTCCCAGTATTCCAACTGATCGGGCGGCCGCGTGAGCCCGCCGCTCAGAAGCAGCACGGTCTTGTGAAACGGCGAGGCGGCGAGCTGCCGGATCAGGCCTTTCAATGCATCGATCTCGCGCAGGCCCGCCACGGCCGCGAACAACATGTCGTGCTGCGATCCCAGCCCATCACCGGCGTTTCCCCTGCTGCCCAGGCCGGTGACCCCCACCAATGTGCTCAAACCGTTCAGCACGGCCGCCGATCCTAAGGCGATTGGCGGAAGTTGGTTCAGGGAGGCCAACTCCGCGGCCTTCAACAGACGCTCCCGATCGTTCGAGAACGGATAAACGGGCCTCAGTCCAGTCGAGTCCAGGCTGAAAATACCGATGAACGTGTTGGGGCGAAGTTGGTTATCGATGAATTTGCGGGCCGCCTCGAAAGCGAAGGGGCGCGTCGGATTGGCGAGGCTCTCCCCCGGCGAGGCGGCGGTGAGATCGTTCAATATCAGGCAGACAATATTCACTGTGCGCAGCGGATTCACGGGCGGGCGGGGGGCCTTCGGCGCGGTGGAGGCGGAGGCTAAAGCTAAGGCTTGCGCTTCAGTTGCCTGTTTCTCGTCTTCGACGCGAACTTCGCTGCCGGCGACCAGGCGGAACGAGCGCACGTCCTGGCGCACACCTTCTTCGTAGACGGCGATATCGGCGGGTTTGAGGTTGGTGACCAGGTGGCCGTGCGCGTCGCGCACGACGACGTCTAGAAGCACTTCGCGGACTGAACTCCGGATGACGGCGTCCGGGGTCTGGCCAAAGGCCGTTACACACATCAGCAGTGTGGCGGGAAGCGTGGCTGAGCTTCGCATATAGGTGAGGACGTTGCGTTTAAAAGCCGTGGTACAAGAGAATCGCGGCAAATTCAAGGCTGTTTTCAAGGTACCAGTACCTACTTTACGCGCGTTACGGTTCATGGGCGTCCCGATGATGATACGCTGTTACCCATCACTGTGCTCAGAGAACAATTCATGGCTTATGAACCCGCCCGCATCCCTGGCTCGCGCGGCCTCGCCGCAGGGCTGACGGTGCTGGCATTCCAGACGCTGCTCGCCGTCGCGCCGGCCTTCGGGCAGCAGACCGCGGCGGTCACGCCCACCTCTCCGCCACCGCCCCCGCCTCCGCCCGCGGAACAGCAATATGTGGGGCGCTTCCTGGTTTACGCCGGATATATGTACCTGGACAGTCCGAAAATCAGCTTGCTCGAACCCGGCGTTCATATCCAGGCCGGGATGCGATGGTCGCGGCATATCAGCCTGGGCTTCGATTACAGCCGCGGCACCGGCACAACCGTTATCGGCTTGAATCAGGCGACTACCGCGCTGCAGAACCGGTTCGGTCCGCTGGTGACTGAGGCGATCGCGGCCGGCATCCTGCCCGCCAACTATGTAGCCCAGTTGCCGTTCGGTTCGGTAACGCAGACCTTCACCGCGGGTCCGGAGTTTCCTTATCGCCGATGGAAGCGAATTACGCCCTACATCCGGCCCTCCGCCGGCATCATCAACGAAGTCGCCACCGCGCATCCCACGGATTTCCTGACTGGCCTGGTAGTGAAGGCGATCGCGCCCACCGGCAAGGAGGAAGAATGGACCGCGTTCTATGGATTTGGCGGCGGCGTGGCATTTAATGTCACGCGGCATTTCAGCCTGGTGGTGCAGGGGGACCTGGTACACGATCACTTGTTCCCCGATCTGCTCAAGGATGGCCGCAATACGATTCGCGTTTCGATCGGACCGGGCTTCCAGTTCGGCGGCGATGTGCAGCGGAAGTGGGGGATTCCCGGCCACTGGGAGTAAGCTGGCTAAGACGTACTAGCTAAGGCCTTCTCGATCTCCGCGGCCCAAGGCACGAGCGTTCCCCGCTTCGTACGGGCCTGGCCGATCAGGCGCAGGTTACGGAGGGTTGTTTCCGTCTCCCAGGACTGCGGCGAGCAGGCCAGGGCATTGGAAAAAGCATCCCGCGCGCCTGCTTCGTCGATCTCGAGCACGGCAATCTCGAGCAGCGTGGCCCAATCCCAATAGTCCGGCTCCCCGGTGGCGATTTTTCGCTCGACGGCGTAACGGACCAACGGCTTCAGCTTCTCGCGCTCTGGGGCGGGGGGCTCCTTGATCTCCATGAGGGTGACGGCGTTGATGCCGGGGTAGGCATCCCGCCAGTCGGCTTCGAAGCCCTGGCGATAGGCATCGATCGCTTTGGAGAGCAAGGCGGGAGCGGACGGCAGGTTGGCGTTCGCCGCGGCTTCCCAGCGGTCCTTATAGACGCGCCCCAGCAATCCGTAAGTCTCGCTGCTGGGACCATTGCGTTGGAGCACCGCGCGCAGAGTCTCCTCGGCCTGGTCGCCCTGGCCGGCCCGGTTTAACGCCAGCGCCAGTTGCTCCTGAACCATCACGGTCTGGCGCAGGGGAGCGGGCATGTTCGCGGCCAGGGCGATCATCTCCTGCCAGCCCTTCACGGCCCGGTAGGAGAGATACAAGTCAATCAGCACGCCCGCCTCGATATCCGCCAGGTTTCCCAAGCCTTTCTCGATGGACCTAACCGCTTCGATGCCTTGTCTGCGGGCGGCCGCGAGTTGTTGCTTCAATTGCTCCGAGTAGGCGACCTGCTGCTGGAAGATATCGGTTTTGGTGTGGTCGACCGCGGCGGGGCGCAGACCGTCGACGAGCTGGAAAACCGGGCTATCGGTAGCTTCCTGGCGCGCGGCCAGCAATAACTTGACGAGCGCAGCCTTGGAATCGTCTACATTGACCGGCTGTCCCCTTTTGCTTAGACGATAAGGCATGGCGCGAATGGGCGCGACATCGAACGGCAGGCGCGGACCTTCCGCGAAAACCGGCACGGTGCTGTAGGGCCGCAG
>JBEKIM010000211.1:0-11686 GCA_050011755.1 Bryobacteraceae bacterium
AGAAACATTGGACCGGCACACCCCTCAATTTCGGTCCTTCCTTGCTGCTATATGGTGAGTTGAGCGGCGGAATAGTTTCAAACCAACTTGGGACAGTTCGTGCTGTGCGCATACGCCCGTTGGTGCCTGAACTGCAATCCTTCTGCCGACCCGCACCGGGTAAAAGGAGAAGATTGTATGCGATGCGGATGCTGGCTACTGCCCTGGCTGCTGGCGGCTCCCCTATGGAGTCAGGTTCAGCCGTCCTCTCAGGCCCCGGATCAAAGCGGCCAAGCACCCGCTTCCGGAACCTCCAAAGACCGTCTCTTCTTCACTTTACCGAACTTTCTCACCCTGGAGAACGCGGCCGATATCGAGCCTTTGACGATCGCCGCGAAATTCCAAGTGACCGCCCGCAGCTCGTTCGATCCCGTGGAATATTTCTGGTACGGGGCATTGGCGGGCATCGGCCAGGCCGAGAATAGCGAATCCAGCTTCGGCCAGGGCGCCGAAGGGTATGCCAAGCGCTATGGCGTGCAATTTGCCGACGGCACCATAGAGAATTTCATGACCAAGGCCATCTTTCCGTCCGTCCTTCGTCAGGATCCCCGGTACTTCCAATTGGGGAAAGGAGGATTCTGGCACCGGTTCGGGTACGCGGCCGGGCGCATCCTGATTACGCGCTCCGATGCCGGCACCAACCAATTCAATTTTTCGGAAGTCGTCGGAGCGGCGGCAGCGGCGGGTATTTCTACGTACAGCTATCACCCTCGGGACGATCGCACCGTGAAGAACGCCGTGGATGTCTGGGTCACCCAGTTGGCCTACGACACCTTGAGCAACGTGGTAAAGGAATTCTGGCCCGACATTCGCCGGAAAATACGCAAATCCAAGCCCACTTCGTAAGCCGCCCGTGGCCCGTGGCGCACGCTTCAGCGGGCGCCCCCGCGGATGCCGGTGACCCCCTGCGGGGCATCGTCGAAAACTCACCGTGGGGCGGGCAATCATGCCCGCAGCCGCCTTTTCAGGCGGCTAAGCCGGCTGGAAAGCCGCCCCGAGCGGGGACCCCGGCCAAGATTGGCCGCCCCACTCTTGGTTTTCATCATCTTTGCGGCTCCGAAAAACAACCGCTAACTTATTGAGCGGCAATGGGGTCTCAGATGAGCTACGGGCCGTCTGCAGTCTCGGAAACCGGGTAAGCCGCAACTCGGCAGCTAAGGCCGACGGCGCTAGCTAGGTCTGCAACTCGTTGAAACTGCGTACTCCCGGCAGTTGTTCCTGGAGTGCCGACGGGACTTTTAAGTCCCGTTGTTGCGGGCTTACGCTCGCCAAGATCGGGTCTGGAGACCCTCCGCAGGCGTAGACGCCTGCCCCACCTGATCCTATTGCCGCACCAGGACCGCCGGACTCCGCTCGGCCGTAAGAAGGCGTTCGAAGAACTGGCGCACGGATGCGTGATCGGCTACGGGAATCGTGGCCGCGCGAATCTCCACCGCACGCTCGTACACTGGCTCGCCGGTATGCTGCGCGAGATTACCGGCAAACGCCGGCCGCGCGTATTTGTATACGAGCTGTATTTGGCGATCCTGAATGCCGGTCCGGTTTGAGGCTACGGCTTCAAGGAAAAAGCTCTGGCGAATCTACTCGCCTTCTTCTCCCACGTCGCGGCCTTCGCGGGCGGCGCGCTCGCGCTCTTCCTTGCGTTTGGCCCGGTCGGCGGCGCGCTTCACGAGTTCCGAACCGACCAGCTCGATCATGGCCACTTCGGCGCCGTCGCCCTTGCGGGGGCCCAGGCGCACGATGCGGGTATAGCCGCCGTTGCGCTGGCCGAAGCGCGTGGCCAGGGTGTCGAACAGCTTCTTCACGGAGGCCGGAGTAAACAGGACGCGGGCGGCTTCGCGGCGGGCGTGTAGCGTATCGGCCTTACCGAGCGTGATCATGCGGTCCACCAGCGGCTTAACGGCTTTCGCCTTGGGCACCGTGGTGATGACGCGCTCCTGCTCGATCACGTTGGTGATCAGTCCCCGCAGCAGGGATTTGCGGGCCGCTCCGTCCCGCTTCAGCTTGTATCCGGCTACTCTGTGTCTCATTTCAACTAAACCCCTCGATTGTGGGGCGGCCAATCTTGGCCGCGGCCGGCTTTTAGCCGGCGGTGCCCACTATCCGATTTCTTCGTTGCGCAGCTCTTCTTCGTCGAACTCCGGCATGCTACCGGCGGGTTGCGGCGGCGGCGCCACCAGGCGGCCATGCTGATCCACCCGCATGCCCAGCGAGAGGCCCATATTGGCCAGAATTTCCTTGATCTCGTTCAGCGATTTGCGCCCGAAATTCTTGGTGCGCAGCATTTCAGCTTCGGTCTTCTGCACCAACTCGCCGATGGTTTGAATATTGGCGTTCTTCAGGCAATTGTACGAGCGGACGCTAAGTTCCAACTCCTCGACGGAACGGTTCAGGATCTCGCCCATCTTGTCCATGCCGTGCTCGGTCACATCGTCGGTGGCTTCGGGCAGCTCTTCGAAGTTGATGAAGATGGACATGTGGTCCTTGAGCAGTTTGGCGGCGTAGCCGATCGCGTCCTGCGGGGAGACGGCGCCGTTGGTCCATACTTCCAGCGTAAGCTTGTCGTAATCGGTCATCTGGCCGAGACGCGCGGCTTCCACCGCGAAGTTCACCTTGCGCACCGGCGAATGCACGGAATCGATGGGGATGTAGCCCAACGCCAGGTCTTCGTCGAAGTTCTTGTCCGCGCTGACGTATCCGCGGCCGCTCTTCAGCCGCATTTCGACGCTCAGCTTGCCGCCTTCGCTGACGGTGGCCAGGTGCAGATTGCGGTCGAGCACTTCCACATCCGGCCCGGTCTGGATCTGCGAGCTCATGACTTCGCCCGAGTGATCTACGGAGATAGTGACGGTCTTGATGCCCTCACCCATGATCTTGAAAGGGATCTGTTTCAGGTTGAGGATGATGTCGGTGGCGTCTTCGACCACGCCGGGAATAGGGCTGAATTCGTGCTCTACGCCCTCGATGCGCACCGCCGTGATGGCCGCTCCCTCGATGGAGCTGAGCAGGATGCGGCGCAGGCTGTTGCCGATAGTCGTGCCGAAGCCGCGTTGAAACGGCTGGGCGGTAAACATGCCATACCGTTCCGTCAGGGTTTCGGTATTGGCAACCAATCTTTTGGGTTTCTGAAAGCCCTTGAACATAATCTCCTTTAGAAAAGAGGCGGGCTCGGAGCCCGCCGCAGCCTACGAGGCTGCCCCACGAAACAAATTACTTGGAATACAGTTCGACGATCAACTGTTCGTTCAACTGAATCTGAACCAATTCTTCGCGCTTGGGCAGGCTGGTGATTTTGCCCTTGAGCGCTTCCCGATCCACATCCATCCAGGCCGGAGACGGCGCGTGCGCGGTGGCGTCCCGGGCTGCCAGGATGGTGGGGTTATTTTTGCTGGGCTCGCGTACCGCCACCTCGTCGCCGATCTTCACCATGAACGATGGAATATCCACTTTGCGTCCGTTCACCTGGATATGACCGTGGCGTACGACCTGGCGGGATTGCGGACGGCTGGTGCCGAAGCCCATGCGGTAGATCACGCTATCCAGGCGGCGCTCCAGGTTGGATAACATGACTTCGCCGGTGATGCCTTTCGATAGAGAGGCCTTCTCAAAATTGTTGCGGAACTGGGTTTCGAGCAGGCCGTAGATGCGGCGGGCCTTCTGCTTTTCGCGCAACTGCAGGCCATAACCGACCAGCTTGGCCTTACGATCCTTACCATGCTGCCCGGGAACGAAGTTGCGCTTTTCGATGGCGCACTTTTCGGTGTGGCAGCGCTCGCCTTTCAGGAACAGCTTCATGCCCTCACGCCGGCATAGCCGGCAAACCGGGCCGATATATCTCGCCAAGTTACTTCTCCTTTTACCTTCTCAGGTGCAGTTTACGGTCCTTGGGGACCTTCGTCCTGCTTGTTAAACACTGGGCCTGGGGCTAGGGGCTGGGGCCCGGGGATTGGCAAAACCCCAGTCCCTAGCCCCCGCTCCCTAGACCCTACGCTTTTTCGGCGGCCGGCATCCGTTATGCGGAATCGGCGTGACGTCCTTGATCTGGCGGACTTCGATTCCGGCGGTGGATAGCGCGCGAACTGCCGATTCACGGCCCGATCCCGGACCGCTGACCCTGACTTCCACCGTGCGCAGGCCGCTCTCGCTGGCCTTGTTGGCTGCCGTCATGGCGGCCTGTTGCGCGGCAAAGGGCGTTCCCTTACGCGATCCGCGGAAGCCCAGCGATCCGGCGCTGGACCATGAAACCACGTTGCCTTCCTGGTCCGCGATGGTCACGATGGTGTTGTTGAACGTGGCCTGGATATGCACGATGCCCGAATGGACGACGCGCTTCTCCTTCTTCTTGAAACTCTTCTTCTTGGTCGGTTTTGCCGGTGCTTTTGCCATACGCCTCTATGTCCCGCTATGTTTTCGACGTGGCTTTCTTCTTGTTGGCCACGGTGCCGCGCCGCGGACCCTTGCGGGTGCGCGCGTTGGTGTGCGTGCGCTGGCCGCGCACTGGCAGGCCGCGCCGGTGCCGCAGGCCGCGATAGGAGCCCATCTCGATGTGGCGCTTGATGTTCATCGAGATTTCCTTGCGCAGATCGCCTTCCACCGCGCCTTCCTCTTCCAGAATCGTACGGATGCGGCTGACTTCGTCTTCGGTCAGGTCCGCCACCTTCTTATCGAAATCGATGCCCGCCCGGTAGAGCAGCGAGCGCGAACGAGCCCTTCCGATTCCATAGATGTAGGTGAGCCCGATTTCAGCCCGCTTCTTGGGCGGCACTTCCACTCCGGCAATACGAGCCATAGCTTATCCCTGCCTCTGTTTATGTTTCGGGTTGGTGCAGATCACCCGGACCACGCCCTCGCGGTGGATCACCTTGCACTTGTCGCAAATCTTTTTGACTGATGCGCGCACTTTCATAATTGTTCTCGATGGTGGGGCGGCCAATCCTGGCCGCAGCCGGCTTTCTAGCCGGCTTGGCCGCCTGAAAGGCGGCTGCGGGCATGATTGCCCGCCCCACACGCCTCTACCTTAACTCATTCCCACGATCCGGCCCCGCGTCCAATCGTGCGGCGATAATTCCACTTGCACGCGATCGCCTGGCCGGAGCCGTACAAAATCCCGCTTTACCATCCCCACCGGGTGCGCCAGAACCTGCTGCTTGTTCTCCAACTCCACCCGATAGAGACCGTTGGGCATCTCTTCGAGGACTGTCGCCGTCACGGACGCGTCAACACCCACGGCCCGTTCGAGGTCACCGCCACGCAATGCTCGAAATGGGCCGAATACGACCCATCCCTGGTGACCGCCGTCCACTTATCCTTCAAAACCCGCGTATCCGGCTTGCCGGCGTTGACCATCGGCTCGATGGCCAGCACCATGCCTTCCTTCAGGCGCGGATTCTCGTTTTTCCGCTCCACGTAGTTGGGAACCTGCGGCTCCTCGTGGAGCTGCGTCCCGATCCCGTGGCCTACATATTCCCGCACGATCGAAAATCCATTCGCCAGCACATGTTTCTCAACGGTGCCACAAACGTCGAACAGGCGGTTGCCCGCCTTAGCCTGCTGGATCGCCAATTCCAGCGATTCCTGGGTCACCCGCATCAGCTTACGGGTCTGCTCACCGACTTCGCCGATCGCCACCGTGGTGGCCGAATCCCCGTAATAACCGTCCAGTTGCACGCCCGTATCGATCGAAACGATGTCGCCCTTCTTCAAAACCCTTTTGGCCGACGGCATGCCATGCACGATCTCGTCGTTCACCGAAGTACACAGCACGAACCGGAACGTATCCCCGGCGGCCGGCACGTAATAACCCTTGAAGGCCGGACGCGCGCCCGCGTCCTTCATCATGCGCTCGGCAGCGACTTCCAGATCCAGCGTGCTGACGCCCTCGCCAGCCATTTTTTCCATTTCCTGCAGGATCTGCCAGACGAGTAGACCACTGCGCCGCATTTTCTGGAGTTCGGCGGCGGTTTTTCGAATAATCATCCTTCTACGGCCGGACTCTTGATGGTCCGGCATACCTGAAACAACAACTGCTCCGGTGTCTGATCGCTGGCATCGATCTCAAAGAGCCGGCGGCCCTTCTCCCGAAAAAACTCGATCAGCGGGCGGCTCTGCGATTCGTACTCCGCCAGCCTCTGCCGAATCACCGACTCCCGGTCGTCGTCGCGAACCACCAACGCCTGGCCATCCAGGTCGCATACCCCCTCCACCCGCGGAGGGTTGGAAACGATGTTGTAGAGGGTACCGCAGCGGGGACACTGCCGGCGGCCGGTCAACCGGGTAACAATAATATTGTAATCGACAATCAGGTGAATCACCAACTCGCGGATCCCCCGGCCATCCAGCCACCCGCACAGATGCTCGGCCTGCTCCAGGGTCCGCGGATAGCCGTCCAGGATAAACCCGCCCTGTGTGTCGGCTTCGCTCAGCCGTTCTTCCACCAGGTGATTGACCACGTCGTCCCGCACCAGCGTACCCGCCTGCATGGTCGCGGCTACCCGCACACCCAGCGAGTTGCCTTCCCGGATATGCTCCCTGAGCATATCGCCAGTCGATATATGCGGCACCTTCAGGCAATTCTTGAGAAGGCTGGCTTGCGTGCCTTTTCCCGAACCTGGGGAACCAAACAAAACCACAGCTTGCGTCATGGAAAGCTGCGTCAGCGTCAGAATGTGCTACGGCGCCCGCGAATCCTCCCTGCCCGAGGCGTAAAGCCTTCGTAATGGCGCATAATCAATTGCGCTTCAACCTGGTTGATCGTGTCCATGGCCACGCCCACCACGATCAGCAGCGAGGTGCCGCCAAAGTAGAATTGTACGTTCAACCCTTCCAGCAGGAAACGCGGCATGTGCGCGTCCATGAAACTGCCCAGCAAAGGCAGGTGCTGCAGCTTGATGCCGGAAATCATGATATCCGGAATCAGGCACAGGATGGCCAGATAGATGCCGCCCACCACCGTGATCTTGGTCAGGATCGCATTCATGTACTCGGCCGTATTGCGTCCCGGACGGATACCTGGAATAAACCCGCCGTATTTCCGCATGTTATCGGCGGCTTCATTGGGGTTGAAGATGATGGATACGTAAAAGAAACAGAAGAAAATGATGCCCGCCACGAACAGCACGTAATAGAGCGGCTCGCCGTGCCGGATAGAGGAAAGCGTATTGCTCAACCAGGCCATGTTCTTGACTGCCGGAACGGCCGCCAGGGTCTGCGGGAAGGCCAGGATCGAGGAAGCGAAAATCACCGGAATCACACCGCCCGCGTTCACTTTCAGCGGCATGTGCGTGGACTGTCCGCCCATCACGCGGCGGCCTACCACGCGCTTGGCATACTGTACCGGGATGCGCCGCTCGCCGCGCTCCACCAGCACGATAAAGGCCACCACCGCCACCATCATGAGCACGATCACGATCATCTGCAGCGCATTCCACTCGCGCGTGACGAACGTGTTGCGGTAAATGTTCGAAATGGCGTTGGGCAGCCCTACCACGATGCCGGCAAAGATGATGAGCGACATTCCGTTGCCGATGCCGCGGTCGCTGATCTGTTCACCGAGCCACATGATGAAAGCCGTGCCGGTGGTCAGCGAGATGATGGTCATCAGGACGAAGCCCCACCCGGGGTTGTCCACAAAGCCGCCGTTGCTGTGCTGGAGTCCCTGCGCGATGCCGAAAGACTGGACGATGGAGAGGGCGATGGTCAGATAGCGGGTCCACTGGGTAATCTTGCGGCGCCCCAGTTCGCCTTCCTTCTGGAGCTTCTCCAGGGTTGGAACCACCACCGTGAGGAGCTGCAAGATGATGGACGCGGTGATATAGGGCATGATGCCCAGCGCGAAAATCGTGAACCGCCGGATGTTGCCGCCCGCGAACAAGTCGAAGAAGCCGAAGATACCGCCCGAATTGCGGGTCAGGAAGTCTTCCCAACGCAGAGTATTAATACCCGGCGTGGGAATGTGGCCGCCCAGCCGGTATACCGCCAGCATGGCGAGCGTAAACAAGACTCGCTTGCGCAGATCGGGGATGCGAAATACGTTGCTCAACGCTTCGAAAAACTTCATGGTTCCTTCGTTTCCGGCGCCCTTACTTGGCTGCGGCGCCGATCACGACCGCCTCACCGCCGGCCGCTTGAATCTTGTCGAGCGCGGATTTCGAGAACAAGTGCGCTTCGACGCGCACTTTGCGCGTCAACTGGCCGGTGCCCAGCACCTTCAGCCCTTCGTGGAGCTTCTTGATGACGCCATGCTCGAGCAGATGATCGGGGGTGAACGTATCCCCCTCCAACTTCTCCAGCTTGTTCAAATTGATAATCGCGTACTGCTTCTTAAAGATATTCGTAAATCCGCGCTTCGGCAAGCGGCGGTGCAGCGGCATCTGGCCGCCCTCGAAGCCGCGCTTCTGGCCGAAACCGGTGCCGGCGCGCTGTCCCTTGCTGCCGCGCGTGGCGGTCTTCCCGTGGCCCGAGCCCATACCGCGTCCGATGCGCTTGCGGACGTGCTTCTGTCCGGCGGGGGGTTTTAATCCGCTAAGATTCATACGCTCGCTCCTATTCGACTACCTTCAGCAGATGCGGGACTTTATTCACCATGCCGCGGAAGACGGGAGAATCCGGCCGCTCCACCACCTGGTTCACCTTGCGAAGTCCCAACCCAAGCACCACCCGCTTATGCTTTTTCGGGGTGCAGATCGGACTCCGATACAGCTTGATCTTAATCATGCCATCCATAAAAACGTTCCGTTTTTCGGGGCTGGGGGCTAGGGGTTAGGGACCCGGGAATAGCAAAACCCCAGCCCCTGGCCCCTAATCCCCAGCCCCCGGTTTCAAAGCTTTTCTACCGCCAGGCCCCGCATCTCCGCCACTTCGTTCTTATCCCGCAGTTGCTCCAGGGCCACGATGGTGGCCTTCACCACGTTGTGCGGGTTGTGCGTGCCAATGGATTTCGTCAGCACGTTCGGGATGCCCACCGCGGTGATTACGGCGCGCACCGGTCCGCCGGCGATCACGCCGGTCCCTTCAGGCGCCGGCTTCAGCAGCACCAGGCCGCTGCCGAAACGTCCTAGCGACTGGTGCGGAATGGTAGTCCCCAGCATGTGGATCCGGCGCAGGTTCTTCTTGGCCGCCTCGATGCCTTTGCGGATGGCCGACGGCACTTCCTTGGCCTTGCCCACGCCGAAGCCCACCACTTTGGCGGCCGGATCTCCGATCACCACCAGCGCGGAAAAGCTCAGGTTCTTGCCGCCTTTGACCACCTTGGTGACGCGATTGATCGACACCACCTGCTCTTTCAGGTTGAGCGACTGCGGATCGATGCGTTTTACCGTTATTGCTGCCATCAGAACTCCAGTCCGGCTTCCCGCGCGGCGTCCGCCAGGGCTTTCACCCGGCCGTGATAAATGTAGCCGCCGCGATCGAACACCACCTTCTGAATTCCCTTTTCCTTGGCCCGCTCGGCCACCAGTTTGCCGACCGTCTTGGCCGCCGCCAGATTGCCGCCCTTGGCGCGCTTGCCCTTTTCAATCGTCGAAGCCGAGACTAGCGTGGCGCCCTGGGTATCGTCGATCACCTGCACGTAAATGTTCGCTACGCTGCGGAACACAGCCAAGCGCGGCCGCTCGGCGGTGCCCTTCACCTTGTGCCTGATGCGCTCGTGAATCCGATGCCGGATCTCATTTTTCTGGGTTACGTGGATCATTTTGCACTCGCTCCGGTCTTGCCCACCTTCTTGCGCAAATGCTCGCCGGTATAGCGGACGCCCTTGTTCTTGTAAGGATCCGGCTTGCGCAGCGCGCGTATGTTCGCCGCCACCTGGCCCACCATTTGCTTGTCGAAGCCGCTCAGCACCAGGTGCGTCTGCTTATCGATCTTCAAATCCACGCCGTCCGGCAACAGCACCTCGATCGGGTGTGAATAACCCAGCGTGAAGGTGGCGACTTTGCCCTTCACGTCGGCGCGATAGCCGATGCCTACGATGTCCAGTTCCCGCGTGAACCCCGTGGAAACGCCCTGCACGGCGTTGGCGGCCAGCGCGCGCGTGAGCCCGTGCAGCGCGCTGTACTTGTCGCTGTCGCGCACCACGTCGAGGCGGCCGTCGGCCTGCTTCAGGTGCACGCCGCCCGGTATCGGCACCGTCAGGGTGCCTTTGGGCCCGGTCACTTCCAATTGATCGCCGATCTGGATCTTGACCCCTTTCGGCAGGGGAATCGGCTTTTTACCTATTCTCGACATAAGACGAAATCCTTCGGACTTTGGGTCCTGGGTCCTGGGTCCTGGGTTCTGGCCTGCTCATCGCAAACGGTTGAAGCGTTTGCCAGCACCCAACACCCAGCACCCTCTTACCATACCCGGCACAATAGCTCTCCGCCGATCTTCTCTTTATGCGCGTCGCGCCCGGTCATCACGCCGCGCGGCGTGGTCAGGATGTTGATTCCCAGGCCGCCCAGCACGCGCGGAATATCCTGCTGCCCCACGTAAACGCGGCACCCCGGCCGCGAGATGCGCTCGATATTCGAAATCACCGGCGCGTTGCCGGTCGAGTATTTCAAGTAGATCTTGATGGTCTTCTTGGGGCCTTCTTCGGCGACCTTGAAGTTCTGGATGTAGCCCTCTTCCTTGAGAATGCGGGCGATCTCCGTCTTCAGCTTGGAAGCCGGCACATCCACCTTGGGATGGCGCGCGCTAATAGCGTTACGCACCCGCGTCAGCATGTCGGCGATTGGGTCACTTGTCATTCCTGCCCTCCAACTCTTCTCCACGCGCAAGACGGGGCTGCGGCCCGCGCCGCCAAAATCGCGCCAGTTCTGCCCCGTACGGCGGCGCGCCCCTTTGCGCTCTTCATCTCGGCTCTCACCAGCTCGCCTTCGTGACGCCGGGGATCTCCCCGTTCAGCGCCAGTTGGCGGAAGCACAGCCGGCAAATGCCGAACTTGCGCAGAAAAGCGCGCGGCCGGCCGCAGCGCCAGCAGCGGTTGCGGTGCTTGGCGTAGTGCAGCCCCGGCGTCTTGGCGCGGCGCGCCTCTTCCAGTTTCAGATCTTTGGCTCTCTTGGCGGTGGTGGCCATGGTTTTCTTCTTTCTCTCCCTTACTGCCGGAACGGCATACCCATCTGTTTCAGCAGCGCCATCCCCTCGGCGTCGGTGCGCGCCGAAGTGGTGATGGAGATGTTCATCCCCTTGGTCTTCTCCACCTTGGCGTAATCGATTTCCGGAAAAATCAACTGTTCCTTAATACCCAGCGTGTAATTGCCGCGCCCGTCGAACGACTTGCTGGAAACGCCGCGGAAGTCCCGTACGCGGGGCAGCGCCACGTTCACCAGCCGGTCGAAAAACTCGTACATGCGGTCCCCGCGCAACGTCACCATGCAGCCGATGGACATGCCTTCCCGCAGCTTGAAAGCCGCGATGGATTTGCGCGCCTTGGTCACCACCGGCTTCTGCCCGGCGATCTGCCCCAGCTCGCCGACCGCGCCATCCATCAGCTTGGCGTTCTGCGTGGCTTCGCCCAAGCCGATGTTGACCGAAATCTTCGCCAGCTTCGGCACTGCCATCACGTTCTTGTACCCGAACTCCTTGGTCAGCGCCGGGACCACCGTCTTCGTGTAATGCTGCTTCAGTCGTGCCGCCATGCTTATTCCCTGTCCTATTTCCTGTCGAAAGA
>JBEKIM010000212.1:0-11579 GCA_050011755.1 Bryobacteraceae bacterium
TGGCGCTGCTGCCCGTGCTGTCGGCGTCCTTCAAGATTTCCGCGCCGAAAGAAACCATGGGCGCCATCCTCCAGGATCGCAACACCGCGGTCGCCGGCGAGTTGGGACGCGTCGCCCCGATGGCCCCCATTGCGATCTCCGTCTCGCGCGGCGGCAAGCGCCTTGACGATTACCGCATGGAGATGGTCAACGACCGCTTCCTTTCGCCGCTGCTGGTGCAGATGGCCGTGTTCAACACCATCGACGCCACCGAGCGCACCGTGGGCGCCTCCAGCTTCCGGGTCACGGGCGAGATCGAGTTTCAAGGTTCGGCCGCACCGCTGAAGGTGAATAATATGTACGCCGCCGACACCGGCTCCGCCATGCTCGCTTCGCTATACACCGCCATACCGTTGGCCTATGTACTGCAGAGCGGATTCGATGCCCTGGAAGTGAAGAAAGTCGAGCTCGATATCGAATCCTTCGATGCCAAGAAGCAGTTTCAAATCGATAGCGTCTCCGTGGGACGGCGCGAAGTGCGGCCTGGCGGCAAAGTCGAACTTACCACTTTGTTGGTCGGCGACAACGGCGCCGAGGTATCCCGCACTATCGTTTATCAGGTTCCCCAGGGCATCACTCCCGGGCCGCTGTATTTCACGGTGGCCGACGGCATGACCACCAATCTCACGGAATTCCGCATGATCCTGGGATCCCAGCCTAAATCGATCGCGCAACTGATCTCTACCGTCAACAGCCTGCGCGCCAATACCAAGGGCTACGTGCGGGTGTGGCGGCCGGAGCCGGCTTTCCAGTTGGAGGGCGCGGACTTTCCCGACCCGCCGCCTTCCGTGGCCATGATCCTGGCCGGCTCGCAGACCGCCCAGGGCAATATCACGCAGACGCGCAATTCGAAAATCGCGGAACTCGAGTTCGGGGCCGGCGACAGCGTTATCAACGGGTCGAAAACGATCCAAGTGGAAGTGAAAGAATGAGAACGGCATTTCAGCGCCAGCTCGGCCGCGCCGTCTTTGCGGTTTTGTTATGCACAACGGCGGCTCTCGCCTCCGCCACGACCGCGTGGGAGATGACCAGCTACCAGGATTTCATCCGCGGCCAGTTCCAAGGCGTATCCCTCAGCCGCGACGGCCGCCTGACGCTGGCGCCTAAGGTGGATACTCTCTTCTCCTCCGGGCAAGCGGTGGTATGGAGTGTGGCGGAAGGTGCGAACGGCGTCCTCTATGTAGCCACCGGCCATCGCGGACGCATCTATCAGGTGGACCCGTCGGGCGCCAGTTCCCTGCTCTGGACGGCCGAACAGCCCGAGATTTTCGCCATCGCCACAGATCGCCACGGCGTGCTCTACGCCGGCACCTCGCCCGATGGCAAGGTGTATCGCATCGAAAAAGGAAAGGCCACCGAGTACTTCGCTCCCAAGACGCGCTATATCTGGTCGCTGGCCACGGGTCCCGATGACGCGCTTTACGTGGGCACCGGCGACCAGGGGAAGATCTACCGCGTCACGTCCGCGGGCGCGGGCGAGCTTTATTACGATACCGGCCAATCCCACGTGACCGGCCTCGCCGTGGACATGCAGGGCCGCTTGCTGGCCGGCACCGAACCAAACGGCATCCTTTATCGCGTGACCGCCAAGGACAAGGCTTTTGTGCTCTACGACGCCAGCCTTCCCGAGATCCGCTCCATCATTCCGCAGCCCGATGGCACCGTCTATGTGGCCGCGTTGGGAGGCTCTCTGGCCAAGCGCGCGCAAGCTGCCGTCCAGGCCTCCCAGTCCGGCGCGAGCGTAACCAGCACGGTGCAGGGCGCGCCCCAGTCGGTTACCGTGGAAGCGCAGAATACGCAGCCTGGAGCCGAGATCAAGGCCCAGCCGGATCCCATCAAACAGACGCAGTCCGCTGCCGCTCCGCAGGTATCCACGCAATTCACGGCTACTCCGGATCTAACCGGCGTGGAGCGCTCCGCCATCTATCGCATCAACCCGGACAACACGGTAGAGACCCTGTGGAGTTCCAAAGAAGAGAACGCCTACGATCTGCTGGCGCTCCCCAACCAGCTTCTGTTTTCGACCGACACCAACGGGCGCATCTACGGCCTCTCGCATGACCGCAAGATCACGCTGGTGTTGCAGACCAACGAAGGCGAGGCTACGCGGCTGCTTCCTTCTTCCGGCTCCGTGCTGGTGGCCACCGGAGACATGGGCCGCATTTACCGGTTGGGCGAAATCCCCGGCAGTTCCGGCTACTACGAATCGCCGGTGCACGATGCCGGCACGGCATCGCGATGGGGCAGCCTGAGCTGGCGCGCCGAGATGACGCCGGCCTCCACGTTGGTATTTCGCACGCGCGCGGGCAACTCCGCCAAACCGGACAAAACCTGGAGCGATTGGTCCGATCCGCTGCGCGCCGCGGCCGCCTCCGCGATCGCCAGCCCCAACGCCCGCTACATCCAGTGGAAGGCCGAGTTTGCGGGCACGGGCGGAGTGACTCCCATCCTGGACAACGTGACGCTCGCCTACCTGCCGCAGAACTCGCCGCCCATCGTGCACAGCGTCAACGTGACGCTGCAGATGGCGCAGGCTTCCGGCTTGCGGGGGGCTCAGCAGCAGGCCATTTCGCCCTATACCGTGACGGTCACCGATACCGGGGATGCGAGCACTTCCGCCGCGGCCGGTACGCCGACGCAAACCCTGTCGCGCGCCGCCGCGCAACAGATCACCATCAGTTGGCAAGCTGAAGATCCCGACGGCGACCGCCTGGTTTACAATCTCTATTTCCGCGCCGACGACGAGCGCCGCTGGATGCTGCTGAAGGGCGACCTGCACGACAACGCCTTCACCTTCGATAGCGACGTGCTGGCCGACGGCAAATACTACTTCCGGGTGGTGGCCTCGGACCGCGAAGTGAATCCGCCGGCCACCGCGCGCGACGGGGACCTGACCAGCGCCCCGGTGATGATCGATAACACGCCTCCGTTAGTCACCGTCGGCAGCGTGCGCCGCAATGGCGCAGCGGCGGAGCTGGAGTTCGATGCGCACGATGCCGCCTCGCCCCTGCGGCGCTGCGAATATTCGCTGGACGCGACCGGCTGGGTACCGCTCGAAGCCGCCGACGGCGTCATCGATTCGCAACAGGAGCGTTTTGTACTGTCACTCGACAAACTCACGCCGGGAGAGCACCTGGTGGTGATCCGGGTCCTGGATAGCGCCAACAACGCGGGACTTGCGAAGGTCGTTCTGCGCTAGCGAAATTTCACAAATTGTTTACGAGTTCCGCACCACGGACAGGTAGCGCGCGCGGCATAATCAACACGTGATACCTGGTCTGCACCGTCAGGCGACCCTGTGGCTCCTGCTCAGCGTGTTGGAACGTATTGCCGCACTGTGCGTGCTGGTGGCGATCGCGCCCTTCATGCTGATTGTGGCGATCTCCACAGCCGTGCTCTCCCGCACCTCCCCGCTGATCGCACATCGCCGGTTAGGCTTGGGAGGGAGTCCGCTCTGGGTGCTGAAGTTCCGCACCATGTGGCGGCACGGCTCGCGGCCGGCGGCGCGCTTCACGCTGGTCGAGTACATCGTGGATGAGAGCGGTCCGCGGCAAAAGAGTGTCCGCGATCGCCGTATTTGCAGCCGTTTCGCGCGTTTCTGCCGGCGGCATTCCATCGATGAATTGCCGCAGCTTCTGCACGTGGTGCGGGGGGAGATGTCGCTGGTTGGGCCGCGGCCGATCACGGTTTCGGAATGGCATCAGCACTATCGTCCGCACGCGGCGGAAGTCCTGGATGTAAAGCCGGGGCTCTCCGGGCTTTGGCAAATCGGGGGACGCAGCCGGCTATCCTATGCCGAACGCCGCGAGCTGGACCTGGAACTGGTGCGCAATCGATCGCTGAAGCTCTATTTTCAAATCCTGCTGTGGACGTTGCCTGAGATCTGGAACGGCCGCAACGCCTGTTAATGTGGAGCGGGCAATCCTGCCCGCAGCCGCCTTTTCTTCAGGCGGCTGGACCCGCTGGAAAGCGGGTCCGCGGGCTGGATAGCCCGCCCCACAGGGGCCCTAACTAATACAAGCTGAAGACGGTGCCACAGCCCTGGCTGCAGCCCGCGCCGCCGGCTCCGCCATTCATGGTGGTTCCGTACAAGGCCCCGTTAGCCGCCTGGACAACTCCGGCGTGGGGGAACCGCCCGTCCGTACACTGAGCCTGGGAGCAAAAGCTGTAAATGGTCGTCAACTGTCCTCTGGGCGTGATTTGGAAGACGTTGCCGCCGCCGTGGACCCCGCTGTTCATGGCTGTCCCGTAAAACGCGCCGTTGGCCGCCTGGATGAGTCCCGCCTCGGGGTTCCCGCCATCCATACACCGGCTTAGGGAGCAGAAACTGTATATCGTACTGAGCGTGCCGCTCGGGGTAATCCGGAACACCGTACCACCGCTGTGGGCGCCGCCCTCGAAGGTGGTCCCGTAGAAGTCTCCATCGGCGGCCTCGACGAGCCCCGCATGGGGGCTCAAGCCATCCGGACACGAAGCGCCTTGGGAGCAAAAACTGTAAAGCATTGTCAGGGAACCGCCCGGAGTGATTTTGAAAACGGTGCCACCGTCGTTGCCCGTCCCGCCTACCGCGGTTGTCCCATAGAAGTCGCCATTGGCAGCCTGAACCAGGCCCGCCGCAGGACCGCCGCCGTCCGCGCAATTTGTTAGAGAGCAAAACGGGTAGACCGGCGCCAGTTCACCACTCGGTGTGATTTGAAAAATCGTCCCGTGGCCGTGGGCTCCGCCACTCCGCGTTGTCCCGTAAAAGTCCCCGTTAGTGGCTTGGATCAGCCCCGCGGCGGGTTTCGCACCGTCTGCGCAAAGCAGCGAGTACGGGGAGCAGAAGTTGTGCAGCGTGGTCAGTTGGCCGTCCAGTGTGATTTTGAAAACGGTTCCGAGGCCGGTGGCTCCGCCCTGGGAGGTTGTCCCATAGAGATCGCCGTTGGCGCCCTGAACCAGGGCCCCGGAGGGATCTTGGCCATCCGCGCACGCCGCATGAGAGCAAAAGCTGTATAGAGTCGTAAACGCTCCGGCCGGGCTGATCTTGAAGATTGTCCCGTAGTTGCCGTTGGCCCCGCCATATCCGGTCGCGCCGTAGAGATCCCCGTTTGTAGCTTCGACCAGTCCGGCTCCGGGATATGCGCCGCCGGCGCTAATGAAGTTGTGCAATGTGGTGAAAGCCTGCGCGGGCAGAGCCAGCGCCATCGTCGCATACAGCCCGAAAACGGCGCACCGCCCCCGCGCCCGGTTCAATTCGCCTGATGCCTTCGAGATTCGTTTCATCGATGCTCCTCTTGATTCACTGGCAGACGCTGCAAGGGGGACTGCACAGAGCAGCCCGGAACGAATATAACGCGGACGTCCGGCAGGTGCAATGGACTGCGCCTGTATTCCTTCTGTACGAACAAACAAATGAAAGCAAAGGGAATGGATCGCCGCCTGAACCGCTCCGCCGGATCGGACTGGATATAGGCCGCCCGGAACAGTTACGAATGGTCGAGGTCAAACCGTTAAGGAGCTACCGCGATGGTGACCATGTTGCTCGTGGTCACGCCACCAATCTGAATTTGTAAGGTCACCGCGTTACCCGTAGGTGTGTTGGCGGCGGGCACTACACCGATCTGATACTCACTAACATATTGGGGCGAGAGCACGGAATAGACGAATTGCGCCGGGACGCCTCCGATCAGCACTACAGGCTGCAAAACGGTATTGCGGAATACGCCATCCGACGCGGCCACATAGTCCGCAATCGAGGGAGTTACCGCGCCCAGCCCGGTACACGCAATGATCAAGGCGTGACCCGAACTGACGGACAGCGGAGCCGTGGGCAGTCCGGGTATCGCGTTAGCGGGCGCGGCGGTCAATCCGGTGGTGTTATCGTAGGCGAAAGCCTGGCCAAGTCCGTTAGCCGTGGTGGTGAAGATACCCGGCGACACCTGCGACACCGGGACGCTCTGCGGAACCGACCCACCGGCCGTCCGCGTGACCACTACATTGACCGTGCCACTCTGCTGGCCGGATGGCAACACGTCAAACGGAAGCTGTGCGTTGATCTGGTTCGAGCCGGTGTAAAACAGTCCGGCGGGAACGCCATTGAAAGTCACGGATGTAACATCGCTGAGCGTAGTGGATAAGGGAATCGTATTGGCGCCGGCTCCCGTGGCGGCCAGGTTCGTGCCAAAGATGGAGACGATGGAACCGGGCGCCACGCCGTTCGAAGTGTAACTCCCGGAATTCAGGACACCACCCGCGTTCACTACGGGCGCCTGCGCTTGTGCCAAGGACGCCAGCGCTAACATCCCAAATACCAACCCGACCGACCGCATGGTTACCCCTCCGCTACGATTCTAGTCGATCCACTTATGCGAACCCAAGCTTCCGGACAAGATTTTACTTGTGAGGCGGTTCCACAGGCGCGGCCATGCGCGCGGCGCGAAATCGTTCGAGTGTACTGGTAACTTCCGCATGTTTGCCGGCGTCCAGCGCCGCGGCAGTGGCGGCCTCGGCTTCCGCCTCTGGCAACCGGCCCGCGGCTTCGAGGACCTGCGCCAGCATCCAATGCGTCTTGAACCAGTTGGGCGCATCGAAAATGGCGGCGCGCAGGCTCTGCTCGGTGCGGAAGAAATCGTTCTGGCGCGCGTAGAATGCGGCCAGATTGTAATAAGCGTTAAAGGCGGCTTCGGTGGTCCGGGTGGCGCGTTCGGCGGCCATGCCGGCTTGTTGGAAGGCCTGCGCCCGCATGTCGCGATCGCCGTTGGTTCCGGCCAACTGGGCCAATCGGCGCGAGTACCACAGGTCCGCGGACGCGCCCTGCCAGCGCCAACGCTCGTATGCGGCATAGTGGTTGGCCGCGGCGGAAATCGATCCGGAATCCAAATCGCGGCGCACATCGGCGAGGGCAGTTTCGGCCAGGGCCAGGCGCAAGCCGAAAACCAGCCAGAGGCTCGCCAGGCACGCAGCGGCGGCGATTCCCGGCCAGCGCCGGCCAACAGGGCGAGCCGCCAACGGCTCGCGCACGCTCAGCGAGACCAGCATCGCGATGGCCGCATAATATGCCAGCGCGGTGGGCAGCGTGAAGCAGGTAAATTGCTCGCTGAGAGTCATGGCGGCCAGGCCGGCGGCGAACGCGGCCGCGGCTCGGTTGCGGCGCGCGCTCCAGGCGGCCGCCAGTCCGCTCGAGACTAGCGCCAGCAGCAGCAGCGGGCCGGCTATACCCTGCGCCACCAGCGCGTCGATGAAAATGTTGTGCGGCGATTCATGATAGAAGTCCGGGAAGGCGCGCGCGAGGCCGGGGGATTGATGGCGCGCGAAAGTAGTAATGAAAGTCTCCGGTCCATAGCCCGCGGGCCAGCGCGCGAAGGCCATGCGCAGGCTGTCGCGCCATAACAGGATACGTGCGCCACCGGCCGGCTCCTCGAGCGCCCAGTGTACCCGCGCGCGCATTTGCGCACCGGCGGGCGAGAAGTAAAAGACGACGGCCGCCGCCGTGATCCCGAGTGCCAGAACTGCCAGGCGGCGCGTGAGGCGGACTCCGCGCCAGAATACGAGCATGAGTGCGCCCGCTGCCAGACCCAGCATGGCCGCGCGCGTGCCGCTGAGGACGATGGCGATGGAGCCCGCCGCCACCGCGACCCACGCCAGCCATCTCCAGTAAGTGTGCGGCTCCACGGCGGCTAACGCGGCGCCGGCGAACACGACGAAGAGCAGCCAGTTGGCGGAGTAATCCGCATGACCCAATGTGGAAGGCGGGCGGACAATGGTCCAGATGCCTTCGCCCACATGGTAACCGCGGGCGTCCAGAAGCGGATCCCACCCGAAGTATTGCGCCATGCCGTAAGCCGCGACCAGCAATCCGCTGAGCGAAACGCCGCGCAGTAAGACTCGCAGCCGGCCGGGTTGCCCCGCGCAGCAGGCGGCCACCAGAAAGGCGAAACTCAGGGCCGCGAGTTGCGTGACGAGACCCCAATAGCGCCAGTTACTGCCTGCCAGCGACAGCGCCGGATTCGCGGACGCGACGGTCGAGATCACCAATGACACAGCCATGCCGCATGACGCCAGAACAAACCAGCGTGCCGCCCGCGAGGCACGCAAAAACCCCGCCGCACCACCCGCCGCCGCCCACCAAACGGCCGCGACAGCGGTTCCCAGCAGCAGCAGGACCACCTTAGGTGTAACATCGAAGTAAAAAAACCATCCGGGAGCGATCGCCAGCGGGATTAACGCTAAAACGACGGCCAGCAACACGGCCATATAGGCTACACTATCTCACAGGCATGCCCGCAGGCGCGTCGGAAACTGTAAACACTTACCGCTATCTCAGCTTCCTGGGATCGCGCTGGCGATTCATCGCGGTATCCTGCGCGGTGGCCGTGAGCCTGGCGCTGGCCGTGAGCCTGTTGCGTACCAAACTCTACACAGCCACTTGCCGCATTTTGATCGAACCGCCCACGGGCACCGATATCCGCAGCGCGCTGGGAGTAAGTCCCATTTACCTGGAGTCGCTTAAGACTTATGAACATTTCGCAGGCAGCGACAACCTGTTCCTGCGAGCCCTCGACCGTTTTCAATTGCGACGGCGTTTCCCGGACCGCACCATTGAATCCTTGAAGACCGGAATCCTGAAGGTGGGCATGGTACGCGATACCAAGATTCTGGAGATCAAAGTGACGCTGCCGGATCCTAAGACGGCCCAGGCGCTGGCGTTGTATCTGGGCGAAGAGACCGTGACGCTCAGCCGTTCGGTGGACGAGGAAGGCGACCGGGAATTGACGCAGGCCATCGAGAAGGAGGAGGCCGGCGCGCAGGCGCGCCTGGATAGAAGCGAAACAGCCTGGACCCGCGCGCTCGCGCAACAGCCGGTCGACAGCCTGCAGCAGGATGTGCAAAGTGGCGGCGACCTGAAGAGCAGCCTGCAGCGGCAACTGCTGCGCGCCGAAGCGGACGCTTCCGAGGGCCCATCGGGCGAAGCCGCCGCCAGCCGCGCGCGGGCCGATACGCTGCGCAGACAGCTTGCCGGCGTCGCGCGGGACCTGGCCGCCAGGGAAGAGCAACTGGCACGCCGCCTGGGCGAACGGGATCGCGTAGATACAGAACGTACGGCCAGCCAGGAAGCGTATTCGGCGGTCGAAGCCCGGCTCAACCAGGCGCGCGCCGGCCTGGGATATCGCAGCGAGCGCCTGAAAATCATCGATCCGGGCATTGTTCCGGAGCAGCCGTCGGCGCCTAACATTCCGCTGCGCCTGTTCGCAGCGCTGTTACTGGGACTGGTGGTGCCGGTCATTTACCTGACGCTGGAGCTGAGCTACCGGACCCAGCGGGCGGTGGGCCAGTTATCGCGGCCCGCGGCCCGGCTGCGGTTGACCGGCGATGATTGACCGCGCGCGCTTTTCACATCCCGCGGCCTGGACATGGCGATTCGCCGCGCCCGCGCTGGCGGGCATCTACGCGGCATGCATCGCGCTGGCTTCCAAACCGGCCATGGCGCTGGCGCTGGCGATACCCCTGGTGGCGATCCCTCTGGGTTATTGGGCGATCGTGCAGCGCGATCGTTGGCTGACCTTGTTCTTTGCCGCCGCGCTGTTATTGCCGCCCCTGCCGTTGGGACTGGGCGATTCCGGACCGCATCCGGCGCTGGTCTTTGTGGCGCTCGGCCTGCTCGCCGGTTTATTTCGTCTGCGCGAGTGGCACGCAGCGCCGGCAGCTTTAAACCGCGCGTTCGGTTTGTTCCTGTCGATCCTGCTGGGAAGCGCGGCGGAAGCCATGTTGTATTCCGGCGCCCGCGTGGGACTGGGCAGCCTGATGCGCGTGCTGTTGTTCGGCATTTCGGTTTACGTTTTCTTTTATACCGCGTATGGCCCGGACGCGAGAGAGCCGCGGGATGCCTTCGCGCAGACGCGAGTGCTCTACTGGATGGCCGCCGGGTCCGCATTGTTCGCGTGCGTGGATTTCTATTTCCAATTCCCCGCCCCGGCGGGATATGGGGCGCAGTTCGTGTGGCTGCAGGCCGGCGTCTTCCGCCGGGCGCAGGGCCTGTTTTACGAAGCCAGCACGCTCGGCAACTTCTGCGCGTTTTTCCTGACTATGATCGCCGCCGCGCTGCTCGGGCCGCGTGAAGAAGCTCCGCTTTCCCGGCGCGGACTGCTGCTTGGCGGCAGCGTCTTCGCCGCGGCCCTGGTGCTCTCCTACTCGCGCGGATCGCTGTTGAACGTACTGGTGGCCCTGGCGGTCCTGATCTATGTGAATCGTTCCCGCATCCGGCCCGGCAGATTCTTCCTGGCACTGGCCGGTTCCGCGGTGGCCACGGCGCTGGCTGTACACACGGTTTTGCCGGCTTTCGCCGGCGCCTACTGGATGCGCATCTCCACTTCGATCGAATATCTCTTCTCCGAAACCGAGGGCCTGCTTTCGGGCCGCGTCACGAGTTGGCGCGCGGTGCTCGAGTTCCTGGCGCGGCATCCCTGGCATGCGCTATTCGGGATCGGATACAAAACGCTGCCCTACTCGGATTACCTCGGCCACACGGTAATTACCGATAACATGTACCTGAGCCTGCTCGCCGAAACCGGCCTGGTGGGCTTAGGAGCGATGCTGTGGCTCAGCCTGCAGATCCTGCGGTCGGCGCGGCGCGCAGCCGCATCGCGGGAGCCTCGCCGCCGCTTTTTCGGCAGTTGGATCCTGGCGTTTTGGGCCGGTCAGATGGTGCAGATGTTCACCGGCGACCTGCTGACGTATTGGCGGGTGTTGCCGCTCTACTTCTGGGTGCTGGCGGTCGCGGTGCGGCATGAACATTCTGTGTCTTGACCAGTTCGGCGAACTGGGCGGCGCGCAACGCTGCCTGCTCGATCTGCTGCCCGCCATGGCGGGCCGTGGCTGGAGCGCACATCTGGCCGCGCCCGGTAACGGCCAATTGGCGGAGCGCGCCGCCCGGTGCGGGGCCACAGTCGACGCGCTCCTCTGCGGCCCGTATTCCGCGGGCCGGAAGACGGTGGCGGATATGGCGCATTTTGCGGCCGAAGCTCCGCGTTTGGCGGGCGAGATCCGCGGACTCGTGCGGCGATACGACGCCGATCTGATTTACGTCAACGGCCCGCGCCTGCTGCCGGCGGCAGCCTTGGGCATAACGCGTGGCGGGGGCAAGAGGCCGCCGGTGCTGTTTCATTCGCATAGTCTGCTCGATGGTGTTTCGCGGCGCATCGCGGGGCGCTCGCTGGCGCGACTGCGGGCCTCGATGGTGGCTGTCTGCCGCTTCGTGGCCGGGCCGCTATTGCCCTACTCGGGCGACCGGGGAATCCGCGTGGTGTACAACGGCGTGCGGGGGATGGCGGCGGCCGAGCGGACGCTGGCCGCGGGCCCTGAGATCCGCATCGGCGTGATCGGCCGCATTTCGCCGGAAAAGGGACAGGCGGAATTCCTGCAGGCGGCCCGCATTCTCTATGCCGCCGCGCCACAATGCCGTTTCGCGATCTGCGGCGCGCCGCTATTTTCCAATCCGGAGGCTCTGCGATATTGCGCGGCGCTGGAGGCGCTGGCCGAAGATCTACCGGTGGAATTTGGCGGCT
>JBEKIM010000213.1:0-14955 GCA_050011755.1 Bryobacteraceae bacterium
ACTTCGATCCGGCCCGCGGCCTGATGTTCGTGCAGGACGCTACGGGCGGAGTGCGTGTGAGCGTCGGCGGCGACGGGCAACCGTATTCGCCTGGTGAGCGAGTCACCGTTTCGGGTGTGATCAGCGACGCGGAACTTTTTCCCGTGATTCTCAACCCGCGCATCGTTGTGCATGGCGCCGGCTCCCTGCCGGTGGCGCCCCGAGTCACGGCGTCGTCGTTCGGAACGCGCGCGGTGGAGAACCGCCTGGTCACCGTGGAAGGTGTGGTGCAGCGCACCGGCACCACGCAGAACGGCGTTGCCCAACTGGTCAGGATCAGTCAGGGAGGCACGCCGATCGACGTCTATTGTCAGGAATACAGCGGGATAATTGGGGACGAACTCGACCGGCGGGTTCGCGTCACGGGCGTGGCGACGTCGGACCTGGATGTCGCGCTGAAGCCGGTGGGAAGAACTGTTTGGAGCGCCTCATGGGCCAACATAATACATCTCGATCCGGTTCGATCGCCTGCGTCAGCGCCGCTGGTGACCACCGCGAGTCTCCTGAATATGCCCGCCGATCGTCTTCCGGAACGCCGGGTGCGGATCCGCGGAAGGCTGGAAGCCGCCGGCGAGGCGGGCGCCTTCCGCATGCATGACGGGACCGGCTCGCTTAAAGTTGCGTTCGGTTTCACGAGGACGGTCCGTCTCGGCGAAGATGTCGAGGTGGCGGGCTTTCCCCAGCGCGACTCCAGTGGGTCTTATCTCGATAGCGCCAGCATGCTGGCCGAGAACATTCCCGTAAACCGGGATGCTTCCACGCCCGTTCTGACGAGCATTCATCAGGTGCGTTCGCTCTCGCCGAACGAGGCCATGCGAAAGTACCCGGTCCACCTCCGCGCTACCGTCACTTACTACGATCCCGGCGGCTACATGGTTTTTGTGGAAGACCGGACAGACGGCATCTATGTCAGCCCGCACGAACTGCCGGTCGCGGGTGTGCACGTTGGCGACCTGGTCGATATCGACGCTGAGTCGCAGGCAGGCGATTTCGCGCCTATTCTTGCCTGGCCGCACGTGCGCGTGGTGGCGCGGAATGTCCCGGTGCCCCACCGCCAGACGCTCATGGACCGCATCCTGACGGGCGCCGAAGATAGCCGCCTGGTGGATATGGAGGGCGTGGTTCGCAATGCCAGCGCGGACAAGGGCGTCTCCAGTCTCGACGTGGTGTGCGCCAAGAACCGTTTTTCCGCTTATGTGCCAGGCTTGGCCGATCCCGAGCGTCTGCTGGACGCCCGCGTTGCCATTCATGGAGTGTGCGGGACGCTGTACAACGACCGCCGCCAGCTCCGCGGCATCCAACTGTTCGTGCCGGGTCCTCACGACCTGCGGATAATCGAGCCGCCCGGCGCGAGCGAGCGCGTGGCGGTCGACCACGTACTCGATTTTGCGGCCGGCCGCCTTCCCGGGCATCGCGTGCGTGTCGGCGGTATCGTGACCTGGTCGTCGGCCTCGCTGCTTTTCATCCGCGATGCCGATAACGGGCTCCGTGTGGACCTGCGCGGAAATGCCCAACTCGCTCCGGGCGACCGGGTGGATGTGCTGGGCTATCCGCGGGACGGCCCCGTTGTACCGTTGTTGGAGGACTCCGAGGCGTACCCCAACGGTCATGGCCGCGCTCCCGATCCGGTTGTGACCAGCGCCCAGGAATTGGTGCGCGGCCTGCATGCCAACCAACTTGTCCAATTGGATGCTTACGTGCGCGGCAGCACGTCCAGCGTCGCCGAGGAATTGTTCGAGCTGCGGTCCGGCACCACCACGTTTCACGCGGTATTCGACAAAGCCGCGGGACAGCGCCTTCAATTGGATACCGGCTCGAAGGTGCGGCTCACGGGTATCTTCGACGTGCAGTCGTGGCGGCCTGTGACGCGCGCCGGGACCTCCGATTTTCACATCCTGCTGCGCTCCCCCTCCGACGCGGCAGTCCTGGTGACCGCCCCCTGGTGGACCGGGGAACGCGCCTTGCAAGCCATCGCCGTGGTCGCGGGCGCCGCTCTCATCGCGTTCGGGTGGGTCTTCGTGCTACGCCGGAAGGTCCGTCAGCAGACGGCAACCATTCGCCAGAAGCTGGAAACGGAAGTCACTCTGAGGGAGACCGCCGAGGCTGCCCGCCGGACCCAGAGCGAGTTGACCGAACTCAAGCGCGTCGAGGGCCAACTGGTGGCGGCGCGCGATGCGGCCGAAGAGGCCAACCGCGCCAAGAGCAGATTCCTCGCCAATATGAGCCACGAACTGCGCACTCCCTTGAACGCCATCATCGGTTACAGCCAGATGCTCCGCGAAGACGCCATCGGTCCCGGCCAGCCCGAGATCCTCTCCGACCTCGAGAAAATCGAGCGTTCCGGCCATATCCTGCTCGGTATTATCAACGACGTCCTGGATCTGTCGAAAATCGAGGCCGGCCGTTTTGAGATCGATCTCCGCAACGTGGATGTGGCCGATGTGCTCACCGACGTTTGCAACGCCGTGGAGCCTCTCGCCCGCCACCAGGGCAACGTCGTCTCCCTCCACTGTCCGGAGGATGCCCGGCTGGCCTTTGCCGATCTTCCCAAGTTCCGCCAAAGCCTGCTGAACCTGGTCAACAACGCTTGCAAGTTCACGCTCAACGGCCAGGTCTCGGCGGCGGTGTCCCGTCTGCGCGGCGCCGAGCGCGACTGGATCGAGGTGCGCGTTTCCGACACCGGCATCGGCATTCGTCCCGAGGACCTGGGCAAGCTGTTTCAGCCGTTTTCCCAAGTGGATAACTCCGCCACCCGGAAATACGGCGGGACCGGGCTGGGCTTGGCGATCAGCAAGAAGTTCTGCCAGATGATGGGCGGGGATATCGCGGTCGAGAGTGAACCGGGGAAAGGCTCCTGTTTCTCTCTCCGGGTCCCGGCGGCCGACGGGCGCCATCCCCAGCCGGGCAAGCGGTGAAAGGGCGTTCCCGACGAACGGCGTTCGTTACGTTTCGCACGGTTGGAGGTTGTATAACCGGCCAGGCCGCGGTAAACTACTGCTAACCAAGCGATCTCCCCTATCGTTAAACCCGAGTCGTTCAAAACGGATGCGGTGGGCGAATCGGATCTCCACGGTATGAGATCTTAACGGCCTTTCGGCTGCCAGACTCTAACACAACCCTGGTAACAAATCACGAGGAGGATACGGTGCTCTTATCGCGCAGCCTCTCCAGTTTCGTCTGTGTTGCCGCCATCGGCGGGTGGGGGGCGGCCGCACCAGCTTGTCAGACCACGCCTGCAAGCCCACCGCGCATTACCGGTGAAGTCGCTTGGGAAGGCCAGGCTCACCGCGATTCCCTGTCGGTCGAACTGTTATCCGGCGGCCGCATAGTGAAGCGCTCGCTGGTGGCGCGAGACGGACGTTTTGAATTGGCCGGCGTGCCGGCTGGTAACTATGAAATCAGAGTGGCCGAGTCCTGCAAAGCCAGGCGATCTCGGTGCGCGGATATCTCAATAGCGTCAAATTCAACATAGATAGTCCCATTCATGTGCGCCCCGCCGCGGGAACAGTCACCCGCAATCGACTCTTACGCCAGGTGCCCGGCGCCGCCCGCAGGGAATTCGAGCGCGGCGGCAAAGCCGCTCTAAAGGGGCTGACCGATGCATCGATCCAACATCTGCGTAAGGCGCTCTCCCTCTATCCGGATTATATGGAGGCGCACAACGACTTGGGTGTCCGTTACCTGCAACGCGGAGATTTTGAAACCGCTGCCGTTGAGTTTCAGGAGGCTATCAGGCTGGAACCCGGCGACGCCGGCCCCGTCAGCAATCTGGCGTTGGCGTGGCTTGCCTTGCGTCGCTATAGCGACGCGGAGTTCGCCGCCCAACGCGCCCTCGCTCTCGATCCCGGCTTCGGACCGGCCCAGCGGGTCCTGAGTCTGGTCCTGGCGCGCGTAGCCATCTTAGCCAATCGACCCAAACCCCCGGAATTGCGCGCCGCCCTGGGTGCCAGGTAGCGAGGCCCGGTCATTCGACCAGTCGATACGATACGACGTGTTTGAGCAGCTTAGCCAAATCGATGGGCTTCACCAGATAGTCGTCGCAAAGCGCGTGGAAGCATTGCGCTACTTCCTGTACTTCGGTCACCGCCGTAGTCATGATGATCTTCACCCCGGAGGTCGAATGAATGCCCCTCGCTTCTTCCATGGCGCGCACATGGCTCACCGCCTCGCGGCCGTCCATTTTGGGCATCATGATGTCCATACAGATCAGATCGTAGGGCTGGCCGGCCTCCAGCGCTAAGCGGAACGCCTCCACCGCCTCCCACCCGTTTACCGCGATGTGACATTCGCCATAGCGGGCGAGGAATGTCTGCAATACCAGCCTGCTGGTTAAGTCGTCTTCTGCAATTAGAGTTTTCATACTGGTTCTCTCTTTTCGTTTAGTCCCATCCGGCTTGCCGCAGGGCGGCCTTCAGACGCTCGAATTCGCCCGCCGCCCGGGGCAGCAATGTGCCGAAATCGTCCAGCTTGCCGGCCTTGGCGGCGCTCTCCAGAGCCTGCGCCAGCGCGCGCATATCGCGCGCCGAAATGGCCGCGGCCGATCCTCGCAGCGCGTGCGCCTGCAAGGCGGCGCCCGCCGCATCCGCCTGCTCCAGACGTTTCCGCAAATTGTGCAGTTGAGTCCCAAAGTCCGCGACGAATCCTCGCACGATCTGGCCCGCCAGCGGCCGGTCGCCCAGCAGCCGATTCAACAAATCGTCGGCGTCGAAGACGGAGGCATCGTCGGGAGCCGGCTCCGCCGCGGCCTGCCCGGCACTCGCACGGTCCTTCTCCGGAGCGGCCTCCGGAAGCCATTTGGCCAGCACTTCCGCAAGCTGGTGCATTGCCACTGGTTTTGAAAGATAGTCGTTCATCCCTTCGCGGATGCAGCGCTCGCGATCGCCCGCCATCGCATCGGCGGTCACGGCCACGATCGGAATTTCCGGCAGCCCCAACTCGCGGATCCGGCGCGTGGCTTCGAATCCGTCCATCCCCGGCATCTGGCAGTCCATCAGAACCAGGCCGTATTTCCCGCCCGGCGCGGCCAGGCGCACGGCTTCCACGGCCTCCACTCCACTCGCCACCGCCCGCGCCTCGAATCCAAGTTTCCGCAGTTGCCCCAGCAGCACGCGCTGGTTGGTGCGATCGTCCTCCGCCACCAGGATGCGGGCGCATCCGCGCGCCCCCGCCCCGCCCATCGGCGCAAGCGCGTTTTCCCGCGGCCCAGGTTGGTGGGAGGCCGGCCCGGACGGTATGTCGAAGACCGCCGTAAACCAGAATGTGGAGCCTTCTCCCATCCGGCTATCGAACCCGATCTCGCCGCCCATCAACTCCACCAGTTGGTTGGAGATCGATAACCCCAGGCCGGTGCCGCCATACTTGCGCGTGGTGGAAGTGTCCGCCTGCACAAACGGAGCGAACAACGCGCCGGCCTGGTCCGGACGCACCCCGATTCCCGTATCGGCTACAGCGAAGCGCAGCGTGGCCTTGCCGGGATATCGACTCTCGACCCGCACCGACAGTGCCACCTGGCCCCGCTCGGTGAACTTGATGGCATTGGCCGCCAGGTTGGTCAGCACCTGGCCCAGCCGGTGCGGATCGCCTCCGAGGAGCGCGGGGATCTCCGGCGCCGCCTGCCAGCTCAAGCCAAGTCCCTTGGCCGCCGCGCGGTTCCGCAGGGTGCGCACGGTGTCCGCCAGGATACGCCGCGGTTCGAAGTCCACCCGATCGAGCGTGATCTTCCGGGCCTCGATCTTCGATAGGTCCAGAATGTCGTCGATGAGCGCCAACAGCGTGTGCCCGCTGGTCTCGATCACGCCCGCGTAGTCGCGCTGTTCCGCCGTCAGGCTGGTTTGCGTCAGCAGTTGCAGCATGCCCAGTACGCCGTTCATGGGCGTGCGGATTTCGTGGCTCATATTGGCCAGGAAGCGGCTTTTCGCCAGGTTGGCGGCGTCGGCTGCCTCGCGCGCGCTTACCAGTTCCGCCTCGCGTTGCCTCTGCTCCGTGATATCCTCCGCGATGCCCACCACCCGCACCAGTTCCCCGGCAGGGCCGCGCACCGGAAAACCGCGGTCCCGGATCCATCTTTGTACGCCATCCGGGGTCCGTATCCGGTATACCGAGTCTGTGGGCTCTCCGGCACACAGCCTCTTGAATGTCAAATCGGCCTCTTCGCGGTCCGCCGGTTCGATAGCCTCCAGCCAGTCCATTGCGTTCCGGTAAAGGCTTTCACGGGTGCGGCCCCACACCTGCTCATACGCGGGACTGACATACGGCACGTCGCCATTTGGATTCATCGTCCAAAACACCTGGCGGATGTTCTCCGCCAGTTGCCGGAATTTCTCTTCGCTCGAACGGAGTGCCTGCTCCGATTCCCGGCGCTCGGTGATGTCGAAAGAACCACACGCGCCCCAGGCGCCGTCCCATTTCCTTCCCCACTCCGGCGGAATACATTTCCAGGGTCCGCCCGTCCTTCAAGCGAATCTCGCAATGGTCGTTGGCATCCGGATCGTCATTCAGTTCATCGATCTGCCGCAGGAAAGCAGCCGGATCTTGCACCCGATCCGCGGCCGCCGCCCAGATTTGCGGATGCCCGCCGCCGGCCGCGCCATCGTGCCCGGGATCCGGAAGCGGAGGCAGGGGAATCCGCCAGACATCCAGAAATTTCTTGTTGTGCGCCACCGCCAGATTTTCATCGTTCATCACCAGGATTCCGTCCAGCGAGACGTCCAGTATGGCGCGCACCAGCGTGTTCTGAAATTCGAGCGCCAGCTCGGCGCGCTTGGGTTCGGTAATGTCGGTGCTAAGGCCCACGTGGCCCTCGAACTCGCCAGCGGGCGAGAAACGCGGCTCCGCGTAGAACGTCACCCACCGCCACTGGCCGTCGGCGCGCCGCAGGCGTGCTTCGGCCCTGAAAGGCCCCCGTTCTCTGACTGCGCGGCCGGCGTGTGCTTGGAACTGCGCACTATCGTCCGGGTGCATCAGACACTCCCAATTGCCTTTCGATACCTCTTCGTACTTCTCCCCGCAGAACCTCCGGCCTGCCCGGTTGACGAACTGATGCCCGCCATCTGCTTTGGTTACATAGATCGCCGCCGGGCAACCATCCGCCATGATGCGGAAGCGCTCTTCACTCTCGCGCAGCGTCTCATCCGCCAGCCTCCGCGCCGTGATGTCCGAACTGAGCCCCACATGCCCCAGGTACTCGCCGCTCTGCGACAAACGCGGCGTCGCGTAGGAGCCCAGCCACCGCCACTGGCCGTCCGCGCGCCGCACGCGCACCTCCGCCCTGAACGGCGCGTGCTCCCTGACGGCACGCTCGAAGCCTCCGATATATCCCGCCGCATCGTCCGCATGGATCAGCGACTTCCACTGGCTTGCCCCCCCTTGTTCGCAGGCGGCGCCGAAGAATTCTCGGTACGTACGGTTCATAAACTGAGTCCCGCCGTTTGCGCCGGTTACCCACATCATCGTCGGGCAACTGTCCGCCATCACCCGGAAGCGGTCTTCGCTTTCAGACAGCGCCTCTTCCGCCCGCTTGCGTTCCGTGATATCTTCCACGTGAACCACGAAGTATTGCGGTTTGCCGGCGGCATCCTGCACCATGGACATCCGCATGCGCCCCCACACGACCTTCCCGCTGCGGTGAAGGTAGCGTTTCTCCATTTCGATGTGCCCGCCCTCCTTCAACAAACGCTCCGCGGCGCGCATGGAAGGCTCCAGATCGTCGGGGTGGATCAGCCGCGGCCAGGCGGTGCCCAGCAGTTCTTGTTCGGAATACCCCAGCATGCGGCAAAACGCCGCATTCACCTGCATGAAGCACCCGTCCGGCCCGCTGGCGCTCATGCCAAACGGCGCATTCTCAAAGACCTCGCGAAATCGTTTTTCGCTTTCATGCAGCATCTGCGCCGCGCGCACGCGCTCGCCGATGCCTCGCGCCGTGACAGAAACGCCGGTGGTTACGCCTTGGGCATTCCGTATGGGGGAAATCGTCACCGCCACATCGACGCGCCGGCCGCCCCTACCTAGCCGGACGGTATCGTAGCGGCTGACGACCCCGCTCCGGACCGCCTCCAGCGCCCGGTTCACTTCGTCGCGCCGGTCCACCGGCACCAAAAGGTCGTAGTCCTTCCCTACGATTTCACCCGCATCGTACCCAAACAACGCCTCGGCGCTCCGATTCCAGGTGACGATCGTCCCATCCAGAGTGCCGCTGACGATGGCATCCGCGGACGACTCCACGATCGAGGCCAGTAAGTCGCGCCACTCCTCCGCCTGTCTTCGCTCCGTGATGTCGCGCAAGATAACGGAGATGGCCGCCACTTCACCGTCGCAGTTTCGAATGGGCGCCGCGGTAAGCGATACGTGAAATCGATGTCCGTCCTTGTGCAGCCCCTGGCCCTCGTATTGTGAGATGCAATGGCCCTGCAATATCCGTTCCTTCAACTGTGCCAGCCGGTGCTGTCGTTCGGGCGGCACCAGAATGGAAAACGGCTTCCCGATGGCTTCCGCCGCGGAGTGGCCATACAGGGCTTCGGCGCCGCGGTTCCAGGTGCGGATGCGGCCTTCCAGTGTGCTCGCGACTATCGCGTCCCCCGAGCCTTCCACTATGGCCGCCAGGAGCCGTTGGGCTTCCTCGGCTGCCCGGCGCTCGGTAATGTCGTGTTTGATCGCAATGTAACTGACGATCTCCCCGTGCGCGTCCCGTACCGGAGTGATCCGCATCTCTTCGGTGTAGAGACTCCCGTTCTTTCGCCGGTTGATCACTCTGCCGTTCCAGACCCGCCCCGCAGCCACGGTTTCCCAGATCTCTCTGTAGAATTCCGCGGATTGCAGGCCCGATTTGAGGATGCGCGGGTTTTGTCCAATGGCCTCCTCTGGACTGTATCCCGTCATCTCCGCGAATGCGGGATTCACATATTGGATCTGCCCCCGGCGATCGGTGATCACCACGGCGTCCGCCGATTGCTCGACCGCCGCGGCCAAACCCGCATGCTCTATGTCCGCTGGCTGGTATGCGCTATTCCCTGGCTTCAGCAACCAAATCACCTCCGGCGCGGGACCTCATTCCCTATATCGGCGGACCCTCGCAATGCGGATAGATTAGACGGCCCTCTTCACCTGGTAATACACCGCGCGCAGGTGCCGCTTGGATTCAAACCGCGGGCATACTCCGTTCAGCGATTCCATGGCCCCGATCACGAGGTAACCCTCTGGCTCGAGTGCCGCCTCAATCCGTCCGAACAGGGAAATCTTGTCCCGCTCGTTGAAGTAGATCGCCACGTTGCGGCAGAGAATAACGTCGAACCGTCCCATGGCCGAGAAATCCGCCATCAAGTTGAGCTTCTTGAAGGAGGCCATGGCGCGGATCTCGTCGCGAATTTGCCATCCGCCCGCGATGGGAGTGAAGTGCCGCGTCCGCTGGGCGTCGCTCAACCCGCGCGAGATCTCAACAGGGCTGAAGCGCCCCCGGGTGGCGCGCGCCACCGCATCGTCGGAAATGTCCGGGCCCACCAGCCTGACACCGTACCGGTCGGGATCCCCAAGCAACTCCTTGAGCAGGATCGCGATACTGTAGAGTTCCTGGCCGGTCGAACAGGCCGCGCTCCAGATGCGGATGCGCGCAGCCCCGCTCCGTTTCCGCCGGTCGATCAGTTCGGGAACGATCTTGTGCCGGAGCAGATCGAAGGGCGAGGTATCGCGAAAGAAAGAGGTCTCATTGGTGGTGATCGCGTCCACAATGCGGCGGTCCAGGGCCCGGCTGGAATCGCTCTTCGCCCGCAGTAGCAATCCGCCGTAGCTGCCGCAGCCGGTCTCCTCGACCAGGCCGGCCAGGCGGCCTTCGATCAGATAACCCTTGGTCTCATCGAGCGTAATCGCACACAATGCGTAGACATACTGGGCTAGCGACTTCTGTTCTTCGGGAAGGAGCCGGGTCACGATCTGGCCTCGCGCACCGACTTCACGATGGCGGCGGCGATCGTCTCGAGCGGCGCCACGGTATCGACCACCCCGGCTTGAATCGCCCCTTTCGGCATGCCGAAAACTACGCACGTGGCTTCATCCTGCGCGATCGAAAAGCACCCGCTCCGTTTGAGCGTCTGCAAGCCGGCCGTGCCGTCGTATCCCATCCCGGTCAGGATCGCGGCTACCGCCCGCCCTGGAAAATGAAGCGCCGCGGAACGAAACAGATAGTCCACGCCGGGCCGGCAGCCGTTCTCGGGCGGATCGTCGGTAATGCGCACCACGATTTCTCCGCCGGGGCCCGGGACCAGTTTCATGTGCCGTCCGCCCGGAGCGATATACACGCAGTCCGCCCGCGCCGCCTCGCCATCCTGGGCCTCCTTGACATGCAAGGCGCTCCTCTTATCCAGGCTGGCGGCCAGCGGCTGGGTAAACAGGGCCGGCATATGCTGGGCGATAAATACCGGTGCGCCCAGATCCCCAGGCAGGCCCGGCACCAGCGTGGCCAGTGCGCTTGGACCGCCCGTGGATACCCCGATCAGCACCAGGGGCGCACCCGCCCGCCGCGCCGTCCGGGCCGGGCGTGGGGTCGCGCAGGCCGCCGCCGGCGGTATCCCCAAGGCGCACGCCGGACCCTCGCCGCGCAGCATGTCGCGAATCTCGCGCCGCCGTTCGAAGGCCCGGATCATGGGCAGCAGCCGGCTGCGCAAGTGTTCCAGGTTTCGCTCCGCGCTGCCGCCTTCCGGCTTGGTCAGGAAGTCGAAGGCTCCCAACTCCAACCCCCGCACCGTCATCTCCCCGCCGCGCCGGGTCAGCGCGCTGAGCATGATCACGGCGGCCTTCGCCTTGCCCGCCGTCATCGCCTCCAGCACTTCTATCCCGTTCATCTCCGGCATCTCGATGTCGAGTGTCAGCAGGTCCGGCTGCAGCGCGGCCATGCGCGCCAGGGCCATCCGCCCGTTCGCGGCGGTCCCCACTACCTCCACCCCCGGCAGCCCCGTCAGCGCATCGGAAACGATGCGCCGGAAAATAGCGGTATCGTCCACTACCAAAACTCGCGTACTCATCGCATGCTCCGGTCCGGCAGTCGCGCCGCTCTCAGCCTGCGTTCAGCAACTGGCCGGCGTCGAGCAGCGTGACTACCCGGCCGCGGGCGCGGCAAACGCCTTTGAAGAATCGCGCCTGCCCCCAGGTCACGTTGGCGGGCGGCGCCTGCCAGCCGTCCCGCTCCACCTCCACCACTTCGTCCACACGGTCCACCAGCAGCCCGATGAATTCGCCGCGGTCCTCAATGATGAAAACCCGGCAGTCGCTTCCCAGCGCGGCTTTGGGTAATCCCAGCCGCTGCCCCAGATCGACGATCGTCACAATCTTCCCGCGCAGATTGACAATCCCGATGACCTCCCGCGGGGCATAACGTACCGGGGTTACCGGGCCCAGCCGGATTACCTCCTGCACCCCCGCCGCGTCCAGGGCGCATAGCGCGTCCCGCACGAAAAACGTCGCCAGCAGCGCCGTCTGTGCAACCTGCGATTTCAGCGCATCGCTCATCGCTAACTCATGGCCTCCTGTCTTAGGCACGGGCGCCGCGCGCCCGTCTATTTCAATTTCGACAGAGCGTCATCAGGGACGAAGAAGCCACGCTGAAGTCGCCAGACAGCGCCTTGTCGGCGGCCTCCCTCTGGCCCGCCATGGCGAGTTGCGCCACTTTGGACGCCTGCTCGTGGAATTCCGCGTGTCGCTGTCTCAGGTCTTGGTACTGCGGTGTTTGTTTTTCACCACCCGATATTTCCGGGCCGTATAACCATTTCCCGAAGTTGCACTGGTTGTCCGCCCTGGCGGTGGCGATCGGCGCGATGCCGCGTTGCCGTAAAGTCACTGCGTCGATATTCAGCGCCACTTCCACCATGTCCAACGGCTCGGCGGCCAGCAGCCCCAGCGGGCGCCCCAGCCTCTCGAAGACAATCACCACCAACTGTTGTTCGGCGGTGGGTTCGCCGACGGCGGCGGTATCGTGCAGCGCCACCAGCGGCAGGCTTGCGCCGCAATACTGCATGGTGCGGCGTCCCCCCAGTTGCAGAATCTGCGCGGGACGCACCCGCTCGATGCGCGATACCTGCTCGATCGGTACCGCGCAGGTCTCCGGCGGCGCATTGTGAAACACCAGCAGCGAGTGCATTTCGCCCGCGGCGCCGCTATCCTCGGCTTCTCGCCGGTTGCCGGCTTCCACCGTGCCGGCCGTCAGTTTCGCGCGCGTGGCCAGGCCCGCCACATCCAGGATCAAAGCCACGTGCCCGTCGCCCAGGATCGTCGCGCCGGCGTAATCGTGCAGGCCTTTCATATGGCGGCCCAGCGGCTTAACGACGATCTCGACCGTGTCGTGCAGTTCCTCGACCACCAGGCCGTATTCGAAGGCGCCGGTATCCACCAGCACCACATTCAGCGCTTTCGCGGCGCTCTTCCGCCGCGGCACCCCCAGTGCATCGGAAAGGTGCAGCAGCGGTACCAGGCGGTCCCGCACGTTCAGAACTTCGGCATCGCCTACCCGATCGGTGCGCTCGGCCAGTTGCGCCACCGGAATGCGGATCAACTCGCCCACGCTGACTTGTGGGATGGCGAAGCGTTCGCCCCCGTCCGATACCAGGGGCGAGGGAATGATCGCCAACGTCAGCGGCAGCTTGATCCGGAAATGGGACCCCCGGCCTGGCCCGGAATCGATTTCGATCTTGCCCCCCGGCCGGTCGAGGTTGGTCTTGACTACATCCATGCCGACGCCGCGCCCCGACACATCGCTGACTTTCCCGGCCGTAGAGACGCCTGGCAGAAAAATGAGCGCCATCTTCTCGCGCTCCGGCATGCTCTGTACCTGTTCCCGCGAGATCAGACCCTTGGCGATCGCGGAGCTCGCGATCTTCTCCGCCGCCAGTCCCTTTCCGTCGTCTGAAATCTCAATCACCACCTGGCCGGCCTGGTGCGAGGCTTTGAGCGTCACCGTCCCGCTGGCTGGCTTGCCGCGGGCCGTCCGTTCGGCTGGAAGTTCGATGCCGTGGTCCACCGCGTTCCGCACCATGTGGGTCAACGGGTCGCTCAGCCCTTCAAGGATGGTCTTGTCGATCTCGACCTCGCCGCCCTCCAGCTTCAGTTGCGCATCTTTGCCTAAGTCGCCACCCAGATCGCGCACCAACCGCGGAAACTTGCTGAACAAGCCGGCGATCGGCTGCATGCGCGTCTGCGTCACGATCTCCTGCAGTTCCGAGGTCACCAGGCTGACCCGCCGCGCGCCGGAGTGGATACCGCGGTCGTCCCGCCGCGCGAGCGACTCGTTCAACTGGTTCCGGCCGAGCACCAGTTCGCCTGCCAGGGTCATCAGGGAATCGAGCAGGGTTACATTCAGCCGGATGGTGGTCTCGCCTCCGGGAACCGTTGCGGGCGCCACTGCTTTAGGCGCACTCTCAGCCGGATTCAACTGCGCAGCCGGTTCCGGAACCGGGCCGGCCAGAGGCCGGATGGCGCCGTTCTTCTCGATTAACCGCACCCGTTGCGGCGGCACATCCACTACTCCTTTTAAGTAGTCCGGCTCCAGGACGGTGGCATACAGCACCTCCAGCATCAACTTGTTTGAGGGCTCGTCATCCAACGTCCCAGCCGACTCCAGATCGAAGACCGTTTCGAGAATCGTGCCGCACTGCATCAGGCCCTTGAATACCTCCCACGGAGTGGTGTTCCGCCGCTCGATATCGTGGATCAGGTCATATTCGATCAAATACACGCATTTGCCGCCCTTGCGGGCCTGATTCAGATCGAACGCCGACACTTGAATATGCCTTGTCGCGTCGGCCACTTCGACGCCGACCTGCTCGGTGAGCGAACTCTTTTCGGCTTCGGGCAGGCTTCCCGCCGCCAGCGCGGTCAACGCCGAGACGAATTCGCCAATCTCCGCGCCGTTACTCTCCCGGTGATTGCCGATCAGCTCGCGAAGCTTATCGAAAGCCATCAATAGAATGCTGACAGCCTCCGGCGTCGGAACCATCTGTCCGGACCGGATCAGGTCGAGGGCGCTCTCCGTCTTGTGCGCCAATTCCCGTATCTTGACCAGGTCGAAGAAGCCGGCGCCCCCCTTAATGGAGTGCGCGGCGCGGAAAACGCGATTCACCAGTTGCTCGTCGATTTCCGCACCGCCCTGCTCGATGGCCAGCAGATCGGTCTCGATGGTTGCCAGATGCTCCCGGCATTCGGCCAGATATTCCTGTACCAGTTCGTCATCCATGCCGTAGTCGCTCATTCTTTCTCCTCAGTTTCCCGACACGCTGAAATGCTGGTGCATGCGCATCGTCCGGAACAGCTCCTGAATGTCTGGTGAGGCGTGGATCACGGCCAGATGGCCGCCGGCCTTTCGCAAGGAGTTATAGGCCGATATCAGCCGATGCCGCTCGAATCGACCATGCGTACATCGGTCAAATCGACGACCAATTCGCGGACCCCTTCCTCGATCATGCCGCGCATAGCCACGCGCAGTTCCGGGATTGAACCGGCCACCATCTCCATTCCGTCGGGTCGAACTATGGCTCTGTTGTCCAGCCGTGAAACTTGTATCATTAGAGTGATTCCTTCGCGCAACGTTTTGTGATCGCCACCAGGTTGCCCCGATCGTTATAGCGGACGTGGTTGGCGTACCTGCGAAAAATCTCTAAGCCGCGGCCGGAACACGCCGGGACCTCCGCGATCTCGCCGAAAGCGGCGTGCCAGTCGAAGCCATCGCCATCGTCATCGATGAGGATGATCAGTCGGCCGCCCTTCAGGCGCGCAACGCAGCGCACCTGCTTGCGTGGATCGGCGCGGCAACCGTGCAACACGGCGTTCGTCAATGCCTCGCGTAACAGCAACTCGGCGGTGAAGCAATTCACCCGGCCCAGCAAAGCGCCGCCTTTCCTTCGGAACTCCGTGAAGAATTCCTCGATGGCTTCAAACGTTGCA
>JBEKIM010000214.1:0-11458 GCA_050011755.1 Bryobacteraceae bacterium
TCGCGGACAAATCCATTGACGCCGTTTGCATCTCCACTCCGGACCACTGGCACGCCTATATGACCGTGGAAGCCTGTAAGGCGGGAAAGGATGTCTTCGTCGAAAAACCCGCCTGCAAGTTTGTGGAGGAAGGTCAAAAAATGGTGCAGGCCGCGCGCAAATACAAGCGCGTGGTGCAAGCGGGCACGATGCAGCGTTCCGGCGGTTATTTTCAGAAGGCAGCGGAAATCGTCAAGAGCGGCAGCCTGGGGCACGTGACATTTTGTCATGCCTTCCAAAGTGGGATGACCGTACAACACGGCTTCGGCAATCCCCCCGACAGCGATCCGCCCTCGGATCTCGATTGGGATCTCTGGCTGGGACCCGCGCCAAAGGTTCCCTTCAATCCGAACCGCTGGGGCGTGAAGGCCGCCACTTTCCCGACATTCCGGTATTTCTGGGATTACGCGGGCGGCGCCATGACCGACTGGGGCGTACACTTAATCGATCCGATCCATCAGTGCTTCGGCGATCCGATGCCACTGGCGGTGACGGCGCTGGGCAGCAAATTCTATGTGGAAGACAATACCCAGACGCCCGATACGATGCAGGCCACATTTTATTACGAGAATTTCCTTTCCGGTTACGAAAGCCGGACGTGCAACCCGCTGCCGATGTTCGGGCTCGGCCAGGGCGCGGGCACGGTAATCCATGGCACGGAAGCCTCTGTTTTCGTGAACCGGGGCGGGTGCCACCTGATTCCCAATAACAGGTCGAAGGAGCCGGAGACATGGGAGAAAAACCGGGAGATGGCGGATATGAATGTGCCTCACTGGCGGAATTTCCTGGAATGCATCCGGACGCGGGAAAATCCGATCAGTGAAATCGAAACGTGCGTACGCTCGTCCACGGTGTGCGTGTTGGCGAATCTTGCGATGCGCTTCCGATCCCGCATCGATTGGGACCAGGACAAATGGACGTGCGCGCAAAGCGAGATGCGGCCGAACCTGATGGCCACTTATCGGGAACCGTGGAAGCTGGAAGTCTAGGATTTCGTCAACCGCGCCGTACGAGGCCTGGGACCCCTAATGGGTCAGATCGTAAACGAAGTAGTTCATGGCGATGCGATAGGCGAGAGAGGCCCACTTCTCAGAGTATTTCGCATCATCCGACCACTCCCAGGCATCGCCTAAATCCATGTTGTGGCAGATGGCGACCATGATGCGGCCCTGGTCGTCGCGAATGCAACGCCAATGCGGCACTTTCCCGGTTGGGCCTTTTTCGTAGGTGATACCGGTCTCAAAGATTTGCGCGCCGGGAACCTGAAAGCGATCCTGCAGGTCATAGATTGTGTGGAAAATCGGGTCGTCAGCGGGGATGTCCTCGATGGAGCGGTCGGGAAAAACGCGGCGGATGCCGCGGACGAAAGTCTCCCATTCGTTCAGGGGCTCCCGCGTGGCGTAATCGGGATAGGGCTCCGATCCGTGAAAATCGTCGACCATGAGGAAGCCGCCGCGGAGCAATCTCTCAGTTGGCTGGCCTGCTCCTGGGGAAGCAGCCAGTGGCCAACCTCGACGGCGTACATCAGCGGCCAGTTGTAAACGTCGCCGGTACCGTCGAGGTCCACCACCTGCTCCACGGATCTTGAGTCGATGCGCGTCAGCCGGCGGACGCCGGCCAGCAAGTGCCGATCGGATCGCGGATAGTCCATGGTCCACTGGCCGGGCCACGGGCGGTTGGATCGCAGGCGAAGGCGCGAATTATCCGGATAACCGAAGATATCGGGGTAGCGAAGGCGCGCCCGGACCCAATCGTGTGGATCGTTCCAATCGGTGGGAAGCGGGAAGTCGTTGTACTCGACCGCGGGGTATTCTTTGAAGGGTTTTTGGGCGTGCAGCAGGGCCAGGAAGCCTAAGAATCCGAAACATCCAACCGTCAGCGCGGTACGGAAGCCCATCGACGCACACCTTCATCGGTCAGAATAGCACCCCGGCGTAATCTCTTGCCGCGGCTAAGAATACGTGTACCCGCCCGTTACGACTCTCGTTCCGCCGTTGGTGGTGACGGCGACGTCCACGCTCCCGGCAGCACCGGCGGGGGTGTTGCAAGTGATGCTGGTGTCGCCGGCGACGCTCACTGAGGTGGCTGCATTGTTACCGAACTTCACCGTAGCGCTTCCAGCGGCGAAGTTGGTTCCGGTAATGGTCACGGATTGGCCGCCGGCGGCCGGTCCGGTATTTGGTGAGATAGCGGTTACGGTAGGCGTTTCCAAGGCCAGATTATAGGGATTCAACTTGGTCTTCATGCTGGTCCACGAGCTGGAGTTGGAGGACTTCAGGTTGGCCAGGAAGTCCGTCGTGGTGGGCGTAGAGGAACTCAGGGCGTGCAAGGGGCCCCATATTGCCGATTGAAAGCGGCTCTTCACGCCCCCATCCTGAATCCAGGAGGCAGTGCTGGTCACGTCCCCGTTGACGCTGGCGGGAACACTTCCGCTGCCCGCGCCACCGGTCACGAAGCTCTGGAAGACGCCGATCATGCCTTGCGCGAACGCGCCTTCCACCTTCTCCCCCTGATTGACCGGAGGAGGGCCTAGCGGGGTAGAACCATTGCCGCTACTATCTACTAACCCGGTGCTGGGACTGAACGAAAGGGAGCTTGGCTCGAAAATCCCTTCGAAGATCTCGGCCCAGCCTTCGATCACGGCATGGGTAGTGTTGGCCAGCATGGATTCATAGTGGGTGAGGCAAAGCGATTGAGGGCTGACCACGCCTACCGCGATCTGGGCCACCACGCCAGCCGAGGATATACCGACCTCCTGCCACATCACCTGGTGGCTGAGTTCATGCATGATTGTGGAGCGGCTGCCCCAATCGCTTTGCGGAATGTTGACCGTACCCACGGGCCAGGAATAGGCGGTCCCGGCCGCCGCGGTCATGAAGAACTGCATACTCTGAATGCCTTTCCACGCGCCGCCGGTGATGTTGAAGAAGAAGCAGGTGTGCTCGTAGAGCATAGTGAGGAAGAACATGGCCACGTTGCGATTCTCCTGTGAGCACAACAGGTGCACCGGGCTGGTCTGGGTTCCGATGGAGGTAAGGACGTTGTTGGGATAGGACACCTTGTCGGAATCGTCGGCGTTGGTCATCCACAGGTTGTAGGCTGTCAGCCCCGTGTTCTGAACCGTCGATTCGGGGAGATTGATGGTGGGGTCGGCGATGTCGAAGTCGAACTCGAAATACACTTCCGATCCGGCGCTGATATCGAAGACCAGGCCGTGGAACTCGCCATTTTTGTCGGTCCGCGAAAAGGGCCGGTCCGGGCCGGGCGGCGGCCAGATATTCACCTTCAGGCCTTTCGGTCCGGTGTTCTGCAGGGAGCCGCCGGGAGTGGTGTACATGTACCGGACGTGATAATCCAAACCGATACGGTACACCAGCGGGTTGGCTGCAGTGGCTCCTCCGAGCGTGCCGCCCGCTACGAACTGGGTGTTCGGAAAATATCCGGGCTTGCCGTTCGCATCGTTCCAACCCTTGGTGGACCAGGAGGCCGGCAAAGCCGTAGGGCCGACGCTCAAGCCTTGGGGGCGCGCATTGAAGAAAAGATCGGGAGTGTCCTCGCCGGATTTATCTTTCAGGTTGGCCTGAGTCTCGCTGTAATGGATGCAACCGCCGGCGTCGGTGTTTTGGGTTTCGATGAGGTCGTTGGAGACCGGATCGTTGTCCATCAGATCGACGGGCATGTTGGGGATGGGCTCGAACTTGAGGGTGGTCAGGTTCCACGCCTCGAAGCGGACGAAGATATCCATGCTCGGGACGGCGATGTGTAACGATGCGCCGATATGGGCAGCTCCGCCGAGTCGATAAGTCGAGCGCGTAAAGTCGGTCATTATTGGGGCTCCGGTGTGGGAGACGGACTGTCTGGGTCCGGGGGCAGGTCGTTGTCGTTGAGATCACTAAACGCGGTGGGCTGCGCGACAACGGTCTCGGTACCGTCGGATGCGATATAGCTGACGGTGTAACTAGCCTTGATGGGGACTTTGTCGAATTCCATGTCGACAGTGCCGTACTCGGCCGGGTTGGCAACGAAGTTACCGGAGATCGGAGTGGTCCGGCTGTAGCCCAAGCTTGTGCCTTGGACCTTTATCTGTCCGGTTTCCGCGTTGGCTTCATCTTCGGTCAGTTCCAGGCGGATCCAGAGGGTCGACGTGGGGCTGGGCGTCGGTGTGGGTGTGGGCGTAGGTGTCGGGGTTGGAGTTGGCGTGGGTGTAGGTGTGGGAGTGGGCGTGGGCGTCGGAGTTGGCGTTGGTGTCGGCTTCGGAGTTGGGGTTGGCGTTGGAGTCGGCTTGGGAGTTGGGGATGGCGTTGGAGTTGGCGCGGCCGTGGGCGCCGGAGTAGGAGCCGGCGTCGGTGGGGCACTAGGAGCGGGAGTGGGCTCCGGAGTAGGGGTGGGCGCCCCTCCGTGGCAGGAACTGACCGGGTCGCCGACGTCGCCCGACCCGGCGTTAGCGTCGGCGTCGTTTGACGCGGCGTCCAAGGCCTGCGAATCCGACGTCGGAGCGGGGGTTGGGTCGGGTGCCATAAGTGACTCAGTGTCTCACAATCCGACCGCCCTGCTGGTAGAGCCTAGCTTCAAACCTCTCACGCGCAGCCGATTGAACCGGCAATTGCGCCGCCATCCGAACAGCCCGGTCGAATATCGACATATTAACTCTACGGGAGTTAACTGTCTACGGTTTTCCACGTTCGGGCAGACAGCTTTGCGACAGGTGCGCGGCCATCGTCCAGGTCGCATGGGGTGAAATCCGGAGTTGGCGGTCGGCCGTTCATCGTTTGAGCGGTTGGCGAAGGACAGCCAAGTATCTTGTGGAATCGGGATGAGGCCGCCGGCGCCGGAGAACAGAGCCAGGCAAGCCGCTGTATCTTCGGCGAACCTATGCAAAAGTTCCGTGGAGGTGGCCCAGCACGGCGATGTCGTAATACATCTCTTTGATCGCCTGGTAATGACCGGCGGTGAGATACGAGTTTGGCAAGTGTTTGGTGTACTTGCCGGGGACATACGCACCGCGGGAAAGTTCGGCTGCCGAGTGATAATCGCCTGTGCCCCTTGGGCCGTCCGGGCCGGCCAGCAGATTGGCGACGCTAAAGATCTCGTGGCAGGAGTGGTGGCCGCCGGTTACCAGGTAGATGACAATGGCAAGCAGGTACTGTTTAAACTCTTCGCCGGTGTCCATGGTGCCAAAGGTGCGGAAAGCTTTCAACAGTTCGCCGGTCGTGCCGGATCGTCCGGCTCCGAAGGCGATATTGCGCATGTCGATGGCTTCAATGAACGCGGAACCCTCGACGCGATCCCATTCGTCCACGCCTCGTTTACGGGACTCGCCGCCTCCGGTGGTGGTGACCAGGTGCGGGGCGACGATACCGGTGGCGTTCGTGGCTTGTGCGCCGTCGCGCTTCACCCGGCCACGGTGCTCATCGTCGTTGAACCACTGGTAAAGAAAACCCGACTTGGGCGCGACCTTGATGCCGGTATCGTCGTATACCTTTTTCTGGGCAGTGGATAGTTGGAGTTTGCGAGTGAGGAAGTTGGCCAGGCACGAATGGATGCCCAGGATTTTGGCAATATCGTTGCCCTGCAGTGTCTGGTATGCGGCATCCCAAGCATCCCCCGGATTATTGGGCTTATTCACGCTGGTTCCCAACCGTCCCGAGGCGGTATCGCCATAGCAGCGAGCCTGGATCGCTTCCCCCGCGAGTTGGGTATCCCGCGCGGCGAACTGCAAGGCCCCCAGGGTGACCTTGTCCACGGCGGGCTTCACACACTCCGGATGGCGGCTGGCGTCGCCCGCCAGGAGGGTTTCAAATTCGCGGCGCCTGCGCAGGCTCATCTGCTTGTTGTACGCCACGAGTTTGAATGGGCTGGCGGGTGGCTCCAGGGTGGTCTTCCACTCGGAGTAGACCACCCGGCCGCCCATGGTCATCGCCCAGGGCCGCAGGGGCATCTTGTACGAATCGAGCGGCTCGCCTTCTTTTTCAACAAAGCCCGCCGAGCCGTCTCGAAAAAGATATTTCATGTATCCGCCTCGCAGCCCAGTTTACGCAGTATAGAACGAATTCAGGGATGAAAACAAGCGAAGCCCAAGACTCCGCCCGTCACTTTCATGAAGACGAGAAGCGATTAGTTGGTGCAAGGGCCGGACTTATCGGAGACGATTGAGTCGTTCCTGGCCTGAATCAACGTCTGTACGCAGGCGTCATTGCGGGTTTTGGTTTTCAGATAGCGGCTCTGCTGGAGTAAATCCTCGCCGCTAACCAGATCCTGCGTATCGGCGCCCACAAAGGATTGCGTAAGCGCGGTCGACATATTGCCCGGCCCGGTGGTGGAGGTATTGTAGGCTTGCTCGACGGCGATGGTTTCATCTTCGTCGCCATTCGCAGCCGTGCCCAAACTGAGAGATACTTGCAAAGGATAGGTGTACTCGGTAGTACTGGTTTGGGTTGAGCCACCCTGAGCCACGGTCTTCGTGGCCTTTACCCTCGTACTTTGCACATACAGGTTCGCGGTATCCGTGTACTTCTGAAAGTTGGAAAAGTCGACGGTTTGATTCAGCGTCGTCGTTACTTTCCCGTGCGAAGTATTCACGTAACCTGAGATGGTGAACTGGCGGCCGGAAGTAACCAGGATCGTTCCTACTGGAACATCATTCGAATCGATCGTGATGTTTTCCTTTACCACCGGATTCGGACCGCTGCCGATCGTATTGGCCGTAGTGGCGCCAGTGACCGTGGTTGAGCCATGGTCTTCATATACCAGCAGGGTCGCGGTGACGGCGAAGTAATCGTCGGCGTTGTAGATGCTCAATCCAATGGTGTGGGGCCGGCCGTTGCTGAGCGTGGCCGCGAAGGGCGTGAGATCGACGCGATACGGAAGGAAGTTGAGCGTCTGCACGCCAGGAATGGGAAGCCAGAGGTTGGGATCGATGCCGCCGGTGTAGATCCACGGGTAGATGGGCGCCACGCCGGCGGGCGTGCCGTCGATGGTGATTTCGGTTTCCCGAAACGCGGTGTTGCCGCAATCTTCCAGTTCGCCGGCGACATCGTTGGGGGCGCAACTCCACCAGAACTCGTCGTTGCTCTGGCTCTGGGCGAGCACGTCGAGATAAGCGCTCTCGATGTTAGTCGGGAAGGTGTAAGTTTGGGAGAGCACCGACGTGGTGCTATCGAGCGCGGCCGCGCCGCCCGGCGCATCGGGGTAAGGGTAAATCGCGTCAGCCACAACGGGTGCGGTGCCGCCCGTGGGTACGGGGTAGAAACTCAGGGTGGCAGTGCCTGAAATCACCCCGGTGTACTGGCTATTCACCAGATTGCCAAGATCGACCTCGCCGGGCTGGGAGCCGGTGAACAGCGGAGTGTATTCGGTCAGGTCGCGACTTACATTCCAGACGGGGCCGAAGGAGGGATCGTCTTCGCGGGTGGTACCAAAATAGATGTTGACGTAACCGAGCGAAATCTCAGCAGTACGGTCATATTGGATGCCGGGAGTGATCGCGAAACTTCCGTTGAAGATCACTTTCGACCACGGTCCGGGACAGGATGGGGTGTAGGTGAAGTATTGTGCATTGAAATTGACGAACTGGAAATCGGAGAACAGCGTGACCGTGCAGGGAGATCCGGCGGGGAGAGGCGTTGCGGCGTCCGTTACGGTAGCGGCGTTGGAAACTATGCGAGTTTTAACGACTCCGGATTTGATTCCAAGTGAGCCGGCGCCGGGCGTTTCGGCGAAGGCGGCAATCGAGTACACGAGGGATGCGCCGGCAGCCAGCGCGAATGCGAAAGAACGAAGCAAAGTTTTGATCTCCTTCAAAGACGAGATGGAGCCAATTCTAGCACGAGCTTTCTGCGAAGGCCGGAGCGGGCCGTGCCGAACATTGGCGAAGGCAGCAGGCGAATGAGAAACACATAAAATCCAATAAGGAGGCTTTCCAATGAAACACAGCACCATGTTGACCATCGCGTCTCTGCTCTTGCTCCTCTTCCTGACGCTTCACATTACGGATGACATCGTTCGTGGGATATCGAAGGCGGAGAGTTCAAACACCGCGCTGCTCGTCCTCGCGGTCCTCCTGTACGGGACACTCGTGCTCCCCGAACGGCGTTCGGGGCATGTCATCATCCTGCTCATCGGATTGATGGCGGTAGCCATGCCCGTCATGCACATGAGAGGGGCACATTACGGCGAGGTCGCCAAATCCCCGGGCGGTTTTTTCTTCGTCTGGGTACTCTGGGTACTCGGCGGGCTAGGGGGCTTCACCTTGATCCTCTCGGCACGCGGGCTGTGGGATCTGCGACGGAGGGGGCCCCAGTAGCCACTTCCCGGCACCATTTGACGGTATCAGTGAACCACGGATTCCTCCGACGAGGCAATTATTGAGGGGTCAGGTTGGAGGCGCGGGTCGGAATCGAACCGACGAATAAGGGTTTTGCAGACCCTTGCCTTACCACTTGGCTACCGCGCCGCTTAACGCTCTATTTGAAAAATACCGCGCCGGACCTCACAAAGTCAACCTTCGACCACCGGCAGAAGCACGTAGGATGGCCGCCGCGCGTCGTGGTAAATCGTCTGGCTGGCCTTGCGCAACTCGGTGGCATCGGCGACCGGGCCGCCCGTATTCGGATTGCGGTCGAAGCGCGGAAAATTGCTGCTCGAGATTTCCATGCGGATGCGGTGGCCTCTCTGAAACACGTTGCCGGTGACGCCTGCGTCGATGGTCACTTTGCAGATTTCGCCCGCCCGCGCCAGTTGCGGTTTTTCGAGGGACTTGCGATAGCGCAGCCGCAGGATACCGTCGGTCACGTTCTGCGCGCGCCCATCCGGAAACACATCCACCAACTTGGCGGTGAAGTCGGTGTCGCGCGCGGATGTCGCGGCGTATAAGACCACGCGCACCGGCCCGATCACCTCCAGGTCCTTGCGTAGCGGTGGGGTGGTGTACACCAGCACGTCACGGCGTTTTTCCACCGGGCGCTGGTCCTTCGGCCCCCAGGGAAACACCTTTGGATTGCAGCAGACCGCGCCGCCCGTGGTGGGCACGGGATTCTGGGGATCGAATTCAAAACGGTCGGCCGGGCTTGCCGGCATAGCCTGCAGGGCGGGTGCGTGCATATCCAGCCGGCCATCGCCCGCGAGCGTATTGGCGTGCCCGCGGCTCTCCAGGTAGAAGCGTTCCGAATGCGCGCGCGGCGGCCAATCGCGGGCATCGCGCCACTGATTCACGCCCATCACAAAGATGCGCACCGGGGGTTGCGAAAGCAGCGGCGTGTCCTTGCTTTTCAGAAACTGGTCGAACCACTGCAACTGGATCTCGCGCAGCGGCACATCGGCGTCCGGGCCGAAGTCCACACCTTCCAGTTTGATGGCCTTGTTATGGGGCCATGGGCCGATCAGGATACGATCGACGCCGGAGTTCTTGCGCAGGCGTTCGTAAGCCTCCAGGTCGCTCTCGACGAAATTGTCGAACCATCCGCCGACCGAGAATACGGGCACGCGGATCTTATCGAGCAGTTCGCGCACGCTGATGGATTTCCAGAAGGAATCGAAGGCCGGATGAGCGACGACCTCCTGGAACATGCTGGATGTCTGGCCGGTCGCCGCCACGTCGGCTGTACGCAAAGGCAGATGCAGCACGAATTTGTCGAAGTCCGGGTGAAAGCGGGGCGCGCGCAGGTTTTCCGACATCCATAACAGGCGCTGGCCGAGCTTCATGGCGCCGCCCGGCGAATAGAACCGGTCGCGATAATCGTCGCAGCCGGAGACGGACGGGAAGATAGCTTTCAAATGCGGATTGTTCAGGGCGGCGACTTTCCACTGCGCGATTCCCAGGTAGGAGCCGCCGAGCATGCCGATCTTGCCGTCGGACCATGGCTGGCGCGCGATCCAGTTGAGCGTGTCGTCGCCATCGGCCGGCTCCTGTTCGAGGGGGCGGAAGACACCCTCCGATGCATAGCGTCCACGCACATCTTGCACCACGACGGCATACCCGTGTTCCACGAAGGGTGCGTAATTGGGAGAGATGGCCGGCCCCTTGCCGTAGGGCGTGCGCACCAGGATAGTGGGATAGCGGCCCGGCGGCTCCGGCCGGAAGACATTGGCGGAGAGATGCACGCCGTCGCGCATGGGCACGGCCACGTCGAGGGTCTTGAAGATTTCGTCCGGCGCCGCGCACAACGTCCCGGCGCACAGCAGTGTCACTACTGGCGATAGGCGCACAATGTGTCCCAATACTGTTCCGCGATCTGAACGGCCTGGTGACGCTCGACGATGTGCCCGGACGCGCGAAGTCCGATTTCACCCGCACATTCTCTAATCGATGTTAGCAGAAACATGTTGTGCCATAAGGAATCCTCTTCCGCCACGCCGGGCTGCACGCGCAGGCACGCGGTTTCGGGATAGCGGGAGTTCTCTTCCCCGCTGGTGAGCAGGACTGGCTTCGAGAGGCCCATCAGCCGGATGGCGATGCCGGAGGTTTCCCCCGCGGCGGGATATCGCAGGTTGACGCAGGCATCCACCGCCAGCGCGGCCCGCCAGAAATCCCGCTCCGCGAGATAGGGTAGGCGTACAATTCCAGGCCCGCGCAACAGCGGGGCGATCGCGCGCGCCAGATCGGACGAGACGAACGGCCCGGCGATGAGGAGCCGCGCTTCAGGCCTGGCTTGGCGCAGCCGGTGGAACGCGCGCAAGACGCTGACGAGGCGCTTGGATTCGCGCAGGTAGCCGAACACTCCGAACAGAAACGCATGCGCTGGAACGCCCAGGCTCCGCCGCATGCGTACGATGTCCCAAGCGGGCGGCAGCGCCGGCGGGGCGAACAGATGCGGGATTTCGACCACGGCCGCGCCGGGCGAATGCGCGCGGACCATGCGGGCGGCGGCGGGGTTGTGCACGATCACGGCGCGGGAGCGCTGGGCGATGCGCTTCAGCATCGGGTAATCGAAAAAGCGCCGATCGAACCCAGAGCCGGCGCGGGCGCGCCAAAGCTCATCGGCCAGGGCGCGATGCCACTCGCCGTAGTTATAGGCGAACTCGTCGATATAGGCGGCGCGATCGAGCGAACCGAGGAAGAAATGATGCAGCACGGCATCGTGGAGAACCACCACTCCGGGTTCGGCCAGCGCGCGGCGGTAGATCTCGCGATGCAGTTGATTATTGCCCAGGTGGTAAAGCGCGATATCGGCCTGGCGCGCTCGCGGTTCCACACTGCCATGCCGGCGCAGGGCCGCCAGTAACGCCGCCGCGTAGTCGGCCACGCCGGTGCGGGCGGGCGGCAAGGGCGCGTAGAATGCGACTTTCACGGCTTTTTGCGTTTCCCGAACAGCGCCGTTCCCACGCGCACGATGGTGGCGCCTTCCTCGACGGCGGCTTCCAGATCGTGCGACATGCCCATCGAGAGATGCGGCAAGCCATGCTGCGCGGCCAGTTCGGATAG
>JBEKIM010000215.1:0-11423 GCA_050011755.1 Bryobacteraceae bacterium
CGCCAGCCGGTAGGCCAGTTCCATCAGCGCCGTGGGCGCGCCGGTTTCGGTGGAGTGGATGGTGCCCGTGATGTAGTAAATAGGCGTGGAGGCGCCCACCAGTTTTTCGGCTTCGGCGTCGTCCATATGGATTGTCCGCGGGTCCGCCAATTTCGCGAGGCGGGCGCGGTTCTCGTCGAGCTTGGCCAACAGGCGTTCGTCCGCCACGGCTACCGCGATCATCTCGCGGCCTTCTTCGGTCTTGCCAATGCTGAAGACCTTGACGCGCGGACTGGCCGATTCCAGCATTCGCATGTAGCGATAGACTTCCTGCGCATACGGCAGGATGCCGGGGGCGCCCGCCACGTCGTTCAGGACCGCCTTGGGCGTCGGTACCTTCTTAGACGCCGGCAGGTAATCGGTGAGCGGCGAATTGAAGAACGGCTCGGTGGTGTACTCGCGGATCTTCCGGGTGTACTCTTCGTCGACGGGCTGGCCAGGATCGCGCGCCGGCCGGGGCTGCGCAAAAAGGGGAATCGCCAGAATCACGGGAACCGCAAGCGAAATCTTCATTCCAAAAGACTATAACAGACATAAGCGGAATGGCCCGTCCGATCCTGTCGAAGCTGGAAGCGGGCGCCGAACGGCGACCCACCTGCAATACCCGCCGCGTTGTATACTCATATCGCCTTGACCACTCGCATACGCGCCGCCCTGGCCGCGGTCACCGTGGGGGCGGCGGGAGCTGCCGCCGTCGTAGCCATTTCCGGCGGCGTCCCGCGCGGCGGCCTGCCTGCGCCCCGCCTCACATTGCAACCCGCGCGGATCCTGGCCGACGGCTACGATAGCGCCGCGCTGGCGATTGAAACGGGCGCGCGCACGGCACCCGTGGTCTCCATGATCGGGAACCCGCACATCGCCACCGCCGGAGAAATCACCGGCGCGCCGGGCAAATGGCGGGTCCGCATCCGCGCCGGAATCCTGGCCGGTCGTGTCGGTTTGCGAGTCTTGGTCCCTGGCGCGCCGCCGGCCGAAGTCCAACTGGAGTCCCTGCCATTCACCCGCGACAGCGCCCAGGATGGCACCCCGGACTTCCTGCGCCTGGACGACGAACGCGACCGCCAGGCCTTTCGCCGCTGGTTCACATGGCTGGCCGAGGCCCAATACTTCCAGCCTCCCGCAGCCCGGCCGGCCGAGATTCAGGATTGCGCGGCGCTGATCCGTTATGCCTATCGCGAAGCGCTGCACGCCCACGATTCGGCCTGGGCCGCCACGGCGCACACGCCGCTAATGCCGGGCTTCGATTCCGTCGCCAAGTATGCATATCCTTTCACGCCGCTGGGCGCGGCCCTCTTCCGCGTGCGCGAAGGATCGTTCGAGCCATCGGATTTCAACGTAGGTGAGGATGGCGCCGCGTTCGCGCAATTCGCAGACGTGCGCACGCTCTATCGCTTGAATACCCATCTGGTCAGCCGCGTGCTCTCGGCCGCCGTGGCGGGCGACCTGCTGTTCTTCCGCCAGGAGTCCGGCGCGGAGCCGTACCACAGTATGATCTACCTGGGCCAGAGCCAGATGCACAACGACGGCCGGCGCTACATCCTGTACCACACCGGCCCGACCGGTTCCGATCCCGGCGAGATACGCCGGCTCACGGTGGAAGAGCTAATGCGTTTTCCGCAGCCCGAATGGCGGCCCAACCCCGCCAACCCCGGCTTTCTGGGTGTGTCCCGATGGAACATTCTGAGGAAAGAAAATGACACGCGCGTTCCGTAGACCTTCACGCCTGCTGTTGCTGGCGGCGGCGGCCGCCATCGGTCTGAGCCAGAGCGAAGACGAGCCGTACTTCTCGCTATCCAGTTCCCAGACCTTCGGCACCGACGGCAAGCCCAGCGTCTCGCTGGGGGCCTTCAACGTGGATTCGCTGGCTTTCCGGGTCTACCGCATCCACGATCCGGTGAAGTTCTTCACGCAACTGGAAGATCCGCATCAGTTCGGCGGGAATGTGCCGCGGCCGCCGCGCGACCGGACGCTGCTGGAGCGCCTCCACTTGTGGAAGCGCGCCTTGCACGCGCAGATTCGCCGTTCCCTGCGCGCGCAGTTCAACGAACCGCCCAGCAGTCATTTCGAGAGCTTTCTACCCAAGGAATCCCGGCCATCCGGCAAGGGAACGCATTACGCGGAAGCGCCCGTATTGAATTCGCAGCAACTGGTGCTTTCCTTTCAGCAACCCGTATTGAGCCAATCCCGATGGGAGCGCGCTACGGTCGCCATCGGCGTCAAGGATAAGGGCGTCTACCTGGTCGAGGCCGTGCACGGCGACCTGCGCGCCAACACCATCCTGATGATTTCCGATATCGCCATGGTCACCAAGACCGGTAATGGCCGCGCGGTGAACCTGGTGGTCGATCGCAATACGGGTCAGCCGGTGGCGGCAGCCAAAGTGGACCTGCTGGCGCGCGACCAAAGCCTGGGAGATGCCACCACCAACACCGACGGCATCGCGGAAATGCGACTACCCGCGGAGCATCCCACCGATCTTCGCCTGATCGCGCACGCCGGCGCGGATTTCGCCGTCAACACACTGGCCGGTTACTCGCTGGGCGCCGGCAACGAACAGTGGACCGGGTATGTCTATACGGATCGCCCGGTCTACCGCCCCGGCCACAACGTGCATTTCAAGGGGATACTCAGACTGGTCACACCTGACGGTTACAAGATCCCGGCCGGACGCGACGTTTCGGTGACCATCAACGATGCCGAGCAGAAGCCGGTCTACCAGAAGACGCTCACGGCCAGCGCCAATGGCACGGTTCACGACGACTTTACGCTCGAAGCCGGCGCGGCATTGGGTTACTACAATATCGAAATCAAATCCGGCGAAGCCTTCATGAACGGCAATTTTGAGGTGCAGGAATACAAAAAGCCGGAATACGAAGTGCGGGTGGTTCCGTCCAAAGCGCGCGTACTCGAGGGAGAAACCGTGCAGGCCACCATCGATGCCCGGTACTATTTTGGCGAACCGGTCAACGGCGCAAAAGTCGTTTATGCCGTCTATCGCAGCCGCTATTGGTTCCCGCTGTGGTACGATCCCGACGAAGAATCGTTCGCACCCCCGCAACCGGGCGACGATGCGGACGACAGCGGCGACCAGGTGGGCGAGACCAAGGGTCAACTGGACGCGGACGGCAAGCTGACCATCACCCTGCCCACCGCGATTTCGGAGCGCAAGCAGGATTTTATCTATCGCGTGGAGGCGCGCGTCACCGACCCAGCCAACCGCGAGATTACCGGACGCGGCTGGGTGATCGCGACGTATGGAAGCTTCGCGGTGAATGCCGAGCCGGAGCGCTATTTCTACTTGCCGGGCGCGGCCGCTGGCATGGCCGTCGAAGCCCGCGATTACGACCACAGGCCCGTGCGCACGCCGGTGCGCGTGGAACTGCTCTCGTGGAAGTATCGCGATAAAGGCCCAGGCCAGGTGAAGGCCGCGGAAAGCGCCGTTACGGGCGCCGACGGAAATGCCCGCGTCACGATGCAGCTTCCGCGGGAGGGCGGGTCCTATCGCCTGCGGGTCACGGCCCACACGCCCGAGGGGCGCGACGTGGAGAGCTATGCCTTCCTTTGGATATCGGGCGGTAGCAGTGAGTTCGAGTCGGGTCCAAACCGAACCGTGCCCATCGTTCTCGACAAGAAGTCCTACAGCGCCGGCGATACGGCCCACTTGCTGATCGTGACCGGCCAGCCCAACACGGCGGTGTACGTGAGCGTGGAAGGCCGCGATTTGCGCCAATACAAGCTGATTCATTCGGCGGGCGCCACGGCGGCCTTCGATATCCCCGTCACCGCCAACGACGAGCCCGGCATCACGGTGGCTGCCGGTTTCATCCGCGGCGGCAATCTCTATGCGAGCGACAAGTGGATCAAAGTGCCGCCCGTGGACCACGAGTTGAACGTGAAAGTATCCACCGATAAGCCGCAATATCTGCCTGGCCAGACCGCTAACTACAGCATCGATGTTACCGACGGGCACGGCAAACCAGCGCCAGGCGCGGAATTCAGCCTGGGTGTCGTGGATGAGGCGATTTACGCCATACGCAAGGATGGCACCGCGGACATCCTGAATTCCTTCTTCGATCGTCAGTGGAATCGGGTATTTACCGCCGACTCATTGAACTATTACTTCAATGGCGAAGCGGGCAAGCGCCGCATGCGCCTGGCCGAGTTGCGTCCGCCTTCGCGGCTGGCGCAACTGAAGCCCGAGCGCCTGGTGCAGCCCAAAGTGCGCAAAGCGTTTCCGGATACGGCATTTTGGGCGGCCGACGTGGTCACCGATCGTTCCGGCCACGCGCAAGCCAAAGTGGAATTTCCGGATTCGCTGACCACCTGGCGCGCCACCGCCCGCGGCGTCACCCCGGACACCAAGGTGGGCAGCGCCACGCTCAAAACCATCGTGCGCAAGAACCTGATCCTGCGCCTGGCCGTGCCGCGATTCTTCGTACAGGGAGACGAAGTGGTGATCTCCGCCATCGTTCACAACTACCTCGCCACGGGCAAGACGGCGCGTGTTTCGCTCGACGCCACCGGTCTCGAGATCCGCGAAGGGGCTACCAAAGAAGTCCAAATCCCGAGCCGCGGCGAGGCCAAAGTGGATTGGCGCGTGCGAGCCGCTCAGGTGCGCACCGCCAGCGTCACCGGCAAGGCCCTGACCGATGAAGAATCGGATGCCCTACAACTCGATCTACCGGTGAATGTGCCGGGAGTCAAGCTGTCGCAGGCCCGCGGCGGCGCGCTGAAGGCCGGAGCTTCCGCGGCCTTCGACCTCACGTTCCCGGACAAGGTACAGCCCGGCTCGCGGTCTATCTCGCTGCGGGTCTCGCCTTCGTTGGCCGGTTCGCTGTTCGGCGCTCTCGAATACCTGACTTCTTTCCCGTATGGTTGTGTCGAGCAGACCATGTCGAGTTTCCTGCCCGACATTATTGTGGAGCAGGCCGTCCGCGATCTGAATTTGAGAGTGGACCTGGACCAGGCTGCGCTGCACGAGAAGATTGAGGCAGGCCTGCAGCGCCTCTATAATTTCCAGCACGAAGACGGCGGCTGGGGATGGTGGGAAACCGACGACAGCCATGCCTTCATGACGGCGTATGTGGTGGCGGGGCTGGTACAGGCGCAGGCAGCCGGCGTGGATGTGAAGGCCGATGCCATCCATAAGGGCGCCTCCTGGCTGAAGGATAAATATATGCAAGATCCGAAGCTGGCCGCCGATCTGCGTGCCTACATGCAATACGCGCGGGCGCTGGAGGGACACGCGGACCTTGCGGCGCTCGGCCAACTCTACGACCAACGCGCCAGCCTGTCGCCATACGGCTTAGCAATTCTGGGCCTGGCGCTCGAACAGGCGAAGGACGGGCGGGCCACCGATATCGCCGCAGCCCTGGAGCGCGCCGCGGAACAAGACCAGGAGCAGGCCTGGTGGACCGCTACCCGCGATCAAATGCTGGACTTCGACGAAGACGCCACCCCGGAAGCCACGGCCTATGCCGTGAAGCTGCTCTCGCACGAACGGCACGATAGCGCCTTGCTGCCGAAGGCGGCTTTGTGGCTGATGAACCATCGCAACGAGGGCTACTGGTGGTCCTCGACCAAGCAGACCGCCATGGTGATCTACGGGCTGGTGGATTATCTGAAGGCCACCAATGAGCTGAATCCGGATCTGAGTGTCACCATGCTGGTGAACGGCAAGGCGGTGCTGACTCGCCAGCTCACGCAGGGCGGCGGCGTGGCCATCCCAGCCTTGACGCTCGATGAGGCGCAGGTACAGCCGGGCGTAAACCACATTCGCGTCGAAACCAGCGGCGCGGGCCGGCTGTATTACTCGGCGCGCGCCGAGTATTTCTCCACCGAAGAGCGCTTCGAAAAGACCGGCGCGGTCTCGCTCAATATCCTGCGCGATTACTTCCGCCTGGCGCCCGGCCGCGACGGCGAGAAGATCGTGTACGATACCGTTCCGCTAACCGGCCCGGCCGCGCCGGGCGACGTGATCGCCGTGAGGCTGACGGTCACCGGATCGGAAGGGCGATACATGATGATTGAGGACCCCATTCCGGCGGGCGCCGAGTTCATCGAGCGCGACAACCAGTATCAACTGCGCAGGCGGCCGCCATGGTGGGAGTATTGGTTCACGCGCCGCGAATTGCACGATGATCGCATGGCCATTTTCGAAACCTACTTTCCGCGCGGCCAAAAGGAGTATTTCTACCTGCTGAAGGTAGTGAATCCCGGACTGTTCCATGTCAGTCCGGCGCGCGTCGGACCCATGTACCAGCGGGATGTGATGGCCACGACGGAAAGCCGCAAACTGGAGGTGAAGTGATGCGCGCCCTCGCCGTAATCCATCTGGCTGGCAACGCGCTGCTGTTGTGGATGGGCTATTACTGGCTGGGCTTGGGCGAATCTAGCGGCGTGGCGCTAGCCTGGAGCGCACTGGTCGGGTTGGCCCTGCTGACGTTCGAATGCTGGCTGCAGGGCGCAGCCTTCGCATATTTCGCGGATGCCCGCCGGTTTCCCTTGCGGCGCCTGCCTCTGCTGGTGGCTGCCGCGATCGTCCTGCTGGCGGTCTACTGGGCGCTGGCGCAAGGCTCCGGGTACCTCGCCACGCCGGCCTTCAAAATCGCCTCATGGCTGACCCTGACGTTTCGCAAGCCGGTAAAGCCGGCCGCGGTTTCGAGAGCTTTCGATATCGTGCTGTGGCTGGCGCGCTGGATGGTATTGCCGGCGCTGGCTCTGCCCATCGTCGCGCGCATCGCCGGGGGCGCGCGTTCCCGCCATTGGTGGTTTTGGGTCGCCACGCCGATCCTGCTGGTATGCGCGTTCTGGGTACCGCTGAAGCTGATGGGCTGGACGCCGCAGACCGGCGGATTCAAGATACAAATGCTCAGCTTCGTCGCGCGGCTCCTGGCTGCTTACCTGCTCTTTGTGGGGGCCTGGCTGGCGCTGGTTTTCCTGACTTCCGGCGGCAGGCCGCGCGTCACCCAGCCCAGTACGGTGGCCTCGCCGTAGCGCGCCACCAGTCCCGCCACGGCGCGCGCCGCTTCGCTGTATGCACGCCGGGCGCGGGCCGGGTCGGTTGTTTCACGGACCTCGGAATCCGCGGGCACGCCCGGCAAGCCATCACCCGGCGCGCCGCCGGACAGGTATTCCACGATCCCTTCCCGGAACCAAACCAGCAAGCCCGGCGCCGCACGCGACTCCACCGCGACATGGAATAACTCGTGCCGCAGGGTTTCCTCGAGCGCGCCATGGCTGCGAAGGACGGATGCCGGCTGAAGTTGGATGCGCGCGCCCTGCGTAGTGGCCGCCACCCAGCCAGGCTCGGCGGTCGCGTTCCGAAAGCTGTCGAGGTCTGGATATAGACGGATTTCGACGTGCGCCGGCATGGGCCAATTTGTCCGCCGGGTGACGGCACGAGACGCGCGCTCCGCGATGGCCAGCACGGCTCCATCCTGCTCCGGCTGCGTGGTCCACAGCGTGACGCTATCGCCGCCCAGCCGCTGCCAGGGCAGTCCGCGCGCGGTCACCCCCACCGCAGTGCCCGGATAGTAATACGCCAGAATGTCGCGATAGGAGCGCCCTTCCGCGGCCATCTGCTTGGCTCCGCGCTGGCAGAGACCCACACCGTGGCCCGCGCCGCGGCCCTGGAACAGAATGGGTCCACCGCCCGGCTGAATGTCGTAGAGATCGCTGCGCACGGTGTTCCAACCCAACGCGCGGCCGATGGCGAAGCGGAACGAGCCTGCGCTGAGCGGTACGGATTCGGCGGCTCCGCGCAGCGAAAGAGTCAGCGCCCGCCCGGAGGTGGTGCGGCTCACGATGGCAATGCCTTCGAGCGCGCGGGGCACGCGAAGACCGGAGGCGAATAACACCTTTTCGATCCTGGCGGGATCGCCGGCCCATTGCCAGGTCTCGGTTCCGGCGCGCGCGCAGTAAGCATCCGGATGGCTTTTCAAATATGGCTCGGTGCCGGCCTCCGTGCGGCCGCCGCAGTCGCGCGTATACGGCGTGAATGCAGGTTTGCCCTCAAACCACACGATCTCGCCCGCGGTTTCGGCCGCGATAGCCGACAGGCGGGGCGTGATACCGTCCATATCCAGGCGCTGGCAATGCGTTGTGGAGCAGAAGTCGTAGCCGTCGGCCGCGTGGCGGCCGCGCAGATGCACGGCGTAGGTTCGCGCGGCGACCGCCATCGCGCGTAGCGCGGCGTCCGATTTGAAGACGCTGCACTCGCCGGCCAGCACGCCGGCCACATAGCGCTCCCAGGGCAGATCCAGAACCTGTGCGCCGTGCGGGGTGTCTACGCGCACTTTCACGGCCGGCGGCGCGGCGCCGAGCGGCATGGCCAGCGCGCACATGAGCCACAGATAAGGAAGCTGCGGGTCCTGGAGGACCCGCGCAGACCTGGAGGTCCGCCCCACCGGCATCAAAGACGCCCCGTCCTGTAGGCTGCCAGGATTCTGCCGGCAATCGGGGCTGCGTCCGAACCGCCCGCGTGGCCTTGGCGCATCACCGCAATGGCGACCTCTGGGGCGCGGCTCGGCATAAATCCGGCGAACCAGGCGATCGGGACGCCGGAGGCCGCGATCACGCTGCCGGTCTTCCCTGCCACCTGTACGCGTGCCACTTGTGCGCGCTGGGCCGTGCCATATTCGACCGCGCCTTCCATCCCGGCAACGATGGATTGCATGTCAGCGCGGCCCGCCTGTAAAGCCAGCATCCGGTATGCGGAAGCCAACTCCGCGGCGCTGGTCAGAGTTCCCGCTTCGCCGAGTGCCAGCAACTGCGCGGGATCGCGCCGCCCGGCCGCATCCCCAAAGCCCGCACGCGCCAGCTCGCCGGCCAGATCGCCGGGCGCGAAACGTTCGGCCATGTGCGCCACAAAGCAATTGCAGGAGTAGGCGATGGCAGTGTCGACATGCATGGGTGAATCTAAGCGTGGATGCGAGCAATCGAACGACCGTCCGGCGATAGTGAGACGGGCGGGACACGGCCAACCCTCCCCGGACGTCAGCTTTCCACTGCGCAGCAACGCCGCCAGCACAAAAGGCTTGACCGTGGAACCGGGAGGCGCCAGGAACCTGGCGGCGACATCCGGCGCGTGCAGGGCGATCGCGCGCCGTGAGCGGACGTCGAGCAGAACTCCAGCGCCATCGCTCGATTCAAAGAATGGATCGAGGCTGGCGGAGCCCCGCGCGCGGACCGCCGAAACCGCCAATGCGGCCAGCATTTCCCGGCGAAGCATCCCAACACTCAAATCAGCTTATGCGTGAACATAACCCAGACTATCAGCGCGGTGCCCGCGACCAGCAGCGCGGCGACCATCCTTTTCGCCACCGGCCGCATCAGCCAGTCGCGTAGTCCGGCGGCCTGCTCGGACGGCGGCTTCAAGTAGCGGCGCTGCAAGCTGGAAGGCAGGTTTTGGATGGCGCGGGCGATCTCTTCCCTGCCCCGGCGATCGGCGATCAGGATAGTCTGCGCATTGAGCCCGTTGGTGGATTTCAGCAGCTTACGGCGCAAGGGCGCGGGCACGTCCTTCACCGAGCGGTACATCGCATCCATGCCGCCCACCGAGATCAGGATGGTCGAGCTCTTCATCACGCCCGACTTCACGGCCTTGTGGGCTTCGCCGCAATAGGGGCAGGTCAGGCCATCGGCCGCCTCGAACTTCATACCACATCGCCGGCAATTCATTTCATCCCACCATTACTTTCGGGCGTTTGTCGCGCACCAGATGCCGGTCGCCCAAGTTGTCCAGAACCACTTGAATGAAGCCCAGCGCGGCTTTGGAAAGGGCTTTGTCCTTACGGTAAACCAGCCCGAGACGCCGGACCATCGGCTCAGGCGCGAGCGGAACGGCGCGCAGTTTGCCCGCCGCCATTTCCTCGCGGCAGTTCGAAACTGCCAGAAACGAAATGCCCAGACCGGCCATGACGAAGCGCTTCATCATTTCGGTGGAGTCCAGTTCCATGGAGACGTGTAAATCGTCTTCCACCAGCTCAAACCAGGCGTTGAGGCGCGCGCGGGTGGTTCCGGACTTGGGAAGCAGCAACTGGTGTTCCAACAAATCGACCGGATGGACGGCCTTGCAGTCGGCCAGGGGATGGCGCGCCGGCACGATCAACCGGATTTCGTCTTTGTAGATATCCGCCACTTGCAGGCGCTTTTCTTCGACGGGTAATTGCGTGAGTCCGAAGTCGGCGACGTTTTCCATGACGGCGTCTACCACGCGCGAGCCATACGAGCGGTCCACCTGGAGTTGCACGGCGGGGAAGAGGTTCTTATATTCGGAGAATACCTGGGGCAGGACGTAGATGCAAGTCGCCTCGTTGGCGGCGATTACCAATTCTCCGCGCGGGTTGCGTTCCAGTTCGTTAATGGCATCCTGGGCCTGGCGGCGCTGGTCCAGCATCTGCGCGGCGTAATCGGCGAAGATTTTGCCGGCGGTAGTCAGCGAAATTCGGCTACCGAAGCGTTCAAAAAGGGCAGTATTCAGTTCCTGCTCAAGCTGGCGCACCTGGGCGCTGATGGCCGGCTGCGTGCGGTAGCAGGTCTGAGCGGCCTTTGAGAAGCTCTTCAGCCTCACAATCTCGAGGAATGTGTGCAGTTGGTCGAAATCCATGTGCTACGCCACCCCTCGCTCCCACCCTTTGGGGTCCCTTCGCACCCAAACAAAACGTGAATGGGAGGGATAGAAATAATCAATTTCCCTCTCGCCAAGCATTGTTGGTATGTATTGTAACAGAAGACTCCGGGTGGTGCGGTTTAGAGAGAGAACTGTGGGAATGCCTTAAGCCGCAGCCGCACCTCTAACCCGGCGCATGTTGCTTGCTCTCCAGGTGCAATGTAGTTCCCGGGGCGCGCTAACTGCGTGGCGCGCTCACCGGATCATTCCGCCATGGGACCGTCGCCGCGCGACAACTCGGCGAGGATCGTTTCGCGCCGAAGATAGGCCGCCGAAACAGCCGATTCCATAGCCATCCAATAGACCGCAACGCCCAACGCGCCAGCCAAAGCCAGGATGGCATAAAAGACGACCTGGTTATCGAAGGCATAGCGCGCGAGATAGGCGAGAAAGACCGGCAGCAGGGCGATCGGATAGAGCAGAAACAGCAAGCCTTGCGTACGTCCAGCGCCGCCGCCGGCCGAGACCCTGTGGACACTCATGGCACGCGGATAATTCACGGAACTCAAATTGCCCACGCCCAACAGATAGAAGGCGGCGATGGCGGTAACCAGAAACGCCTCGCCGATCTGGCCGGGCGAGATCCCCAGACGCAATAAAGAACAGGCGGCGGCCACGGCCGCAACCTCCAGGAAAATGAAGATAGCGGCGGCGATGTTTTTGCCGGCCAGCGCGCGAGAGATGGACACGGGCGCAAAGAAATAGAGCTGCG
>JBEKIM010000216.1:0-11346 GCA_050011755.1 Bryobacteraceae bacterium
CCGTTCCACATTGGCCTGGCTGACCGCGCAAAGGACATTGTGCTGCTCCACGCCGTTTTTCCGTAGGGCCTCGAGGCCTCGAATGACATCCTTCCACGTGCCGCCGCCCGGCTTGCCGCGGCGGTAGCGATCATGCACCGCTTCCGGGCCATCGAGTGAGACGCCGACCAGCCAGCGGTATTCCTTGAGCATCCGGCACCAGGAATCGTCCAGGAGCACGCCGTTGGTTTGCAGGATGTTGGATATGGCGTGTCCGCCGCCGCGCGCGTATCGCTTTTGGTATTCGATCAGGCGCTCGAAGAACGCGCGGCCGGCCAGCATAGGCTCGCCTCCCTGGAAAGCGAAGAGGCTGTTCGGATAGGAGTAAAACAGATACCCTTCTATCAGTTGTTCCAGGGTTTCGTCGCTCATACGGCGCAACGGCGCCGATCCATATGGGTCGCTGTCGCGGTCCCGGTAGAAACAGTAGGCGCAGTCCAGGTTACAGAGCGCCGAAACCGGCTTCACCAGCAGCGAATGGATGCGCGGCGCGGCTCCCGGCGCAGCGGCTGCCCGCGGTCCCGATTGCAGTGATTTGTCCACTTCATTTCCCGTCCAGGAAGTCCAGAATCATGGGATCCAGCCAGCCGGGCCGTTTCTGAAACGTAAAATGGTCGGTGCCCGGCAGGATCGCCAGGCGGGCGTTGGGAATCATGCGATAGATATGGGTGGTCTCCTCGACCCGCGTGAAATCGCGATCCCCGGCGACGATCAACACGGCCGCTTTGATCTTCCCCAGATCCTGCTCCGAAAAACCCCAAGTGGGCTTGGCCCACATCGTTTTGATTTTTTCGAAGAACACGGGCCAATGTTGCGGCCCGTCCGGAGAGACGCGCGCGTATTCCTCGCGCGTTTGCGGCGACCAATGTTCCGCGGAAAGCGACCGCATGGCTTGCTGCATCTGCGGAGTGACCGCGCCGAGTCCCACGCCGGACGCGACCACGCGGCGCACCAACTCAGGATGCGTGAACGCCAGCCGCAGCGCCAACTGTCCGCCGTCGCTCCAGCCGACCACGTCCGCGTTCTGGATCCCCAGATGAACCAGCAGCGCCGCGGTATCTTCGGTCATCCCTTCATAGGACAACTCCCGGTCTGTCACGTCGCCGGTGTGCCCGTGCCCCATTTGCTCGATCGCAATCACGCGATGACTTCGCGACAGCACCGGAATCTGCTCCGCGAACGAGGATTGAATTGTGCCGGTCCCGCCATGCAGCAACACCACAGGCGGCCCTTCGCCATGCACCTCGTAGTACATCTTGATGCCGTGAACCTCCGCGTAATCGCCGAAGGCCGGCAGGGAAAGCAGCAGACCGGTCAGCACAGATGCCCGCATGCACAGAGTTTACCTTACTGCAATTGTTTTAAATAGCCGATAATCTCATTGCGCTCCAGGCTGCTCTCAAGGTGAAAGGCCATGTCGGCATCGGGTACCAGCTTGTCCGGACCCGCCAGCCACTTATCGAGCGATTCCGTACTCCAAGTGATGTGCGAGTTCTTCAGCGCATCTGAATAATTAAACGACGCGACCGAACCCGACACCCTGCCGTAGACCCCACGCAGCCGCGGACCCTCCTTATCGCGGTCGAGCGAGTGGCAGCCCGAACAGCGCCTCTCGAAGAGGTCCTTCCCGGCGCCGGTATCGGTCCGTGCGGTAACTACCAGGATGCCGAACGCGGCACTTAAGATGATAATCGGTCGATTCACCGGTTTCAGCTCCCCGCCTGCAGCGGCGCGTCCACCACCGCCAGGCTGTGCTTGCGCGCCATATACTCCACGTTCGTGAGACCCAGCACGCTCCGCAACCGCTCGGCGGGCACCTTCATCGGACCGGCCGCGGGCGCGCTTCCGGGCGCGGGTTGCGGAAACGCCGTGGACATGGCCGTATGGAAAGTGACGTTGCCTTCCACCTTTTGCATCACCTGGTGGATATGGCCGTTCAAAACTGTCACGGAGCCGAAGCGTTTCAAAAAGCCGAGGGCCTGCGCGCTATCTTCGGTCCCCCAGCCCCATTCCGGATAGACCGCCCAAAGCGGAATGTGAGCGAAGACCACCACCGGAGTGCTGCTGGAGCGCGCCTTCAGGTCCGCTTCCAGCCAACTGAGCTGATCTTGCCCCAGTTTGCCGAGGTGTTCCATGCCCACGACGTTTACGAGCCCGACGAAATGGACTCCTTTCTGATCGAAGCTGTACCACCCACTGCCCTCGGTACCCTTGCCGTAGCGTTCCAGATATTGCTTGCCGTCATCCGCCGAAGTGTCATGCTCACCAGGCACATAGAAAACCTGGTTCGTTCGGGCGGATTTCAGCACCTGGGCGAGCGTGTCGAATTCCGCGGGTTTGGACATGTGCGTGAGGTCGCCAGTATGAATGATGAACTCGGGCGTGCGCGGTAGCGCATTGATCTTGTCAACCGTGACCTGCAGCGTGCCCACCACGTCCGGATTGGCCGGCTTGTTGAATCCGATGTGGCTATCGCTGATCTGGACGAAAGTCATCTCACCCTTGGCCTCGCTGGAGTGCGCAGGTTTGCCGAAGGCGCGCGAACTGAGAACGCCGCTGCCGATCGTCCAGACTACGCCGGTTCCGGCCCAGGCCATGCATTCCAGGAATCCCCTGCGGTTGATTCCATCGTCATTGTGGTCGTGAAGAATGATCTTTGACATCTTGCCCTCCACCCGCTTGTACCGCCGGTGACGCGCACTTATTCCCCGCCCCGCGATTTTCAAGTGTAAATTCGCCGCGGGAATAAACCCCGCGTACCGCAGGTATGCAGGAATATGAGGAAGAGACCTCTGAGAAGAATGCCACTCGCCGCTCTGGCCGGCGGTGCGTTGCTCGCGGGTGCTTCGGCTTTCGTGCATCCGTTTGGCGCGGTGAAGACATCTTCGGCGAGGCAGTTACTGGCCGGCGCCGATGCCGATCCCGCCGTGGTGCGCATTCTGGAGAAATCCTGCCAGAATTGTCACTCCGAGCGCACCGAATGGGCCTGGTATAGTTATGTGGCTCCTATGTCGTGGCTGATTGAGAACGACGTCCGTCAGGGGCGCAGCCATTTGAACCTGTCCCGCTGGAATGAGTATGACGCACAGAAACAACATGAGCTGCTGGCGGAACTCGCGGCCGTGGTCCGGAATCGCAGAATGCCGCTGCCGCGGTACCTTCTGTTGCATCCCGGCGCCAAACCATCCCCAGTCGAATGGGACCGGATCTATCAATGGACGCGGGCCGAACGGCGGCGGCTGACATCGCTAGCTTCGCGATAGCACCCGGAGCAGCGCGTTGTACTATATAGTCACAGATGATTCAACAGCCTCCGGGCGGAGCGGCCAAGCTGTCCCTATTCGAGAAAACGATGCTTCCCCATTTGGATGCGGCTTATAATCTGGCGCGTTGGATGACCCGCAACGAGGACGACGCGCAAGATGTGGTGCAGGAGGCCTACCTGCGCGCGCTGCGCTTTTTCGACGGCTTCCGCGGCGGAGACGGACGCGCCTGGTTGCTGGCGGTAGTCCGCAATACCGCGCTGACCTGGTTGCGCCGTGAGAGCACTATGGCCCATGTTTCTTTCGATGAGGAGACGCACGGCCCCGGTCCGGCGGACGCTACGGTCGAAACCCAGTTAGTGAAGGGCGCTAAGTTAGCCGGGCTACGGGATTGCCTGGAGTTACTTTCCGTGGAGTTTCGCGAAGTCGTCGTGATGCGAGAGATGGAGGAGATGTCATATCGCGAGATCGCGGAAGCCGCCAGCGCACCCATCGGCACGGTGATGTCCCGCCTATCGCGTGCACGCCAGCGGTTGCAGGATTGCATGGCCGCACGGCTGAGGGAGGCTTCCAAATGACTTGCGAGACAGCCATACGTCTGCTGGAGCCGTTCCTGGACGATGAATTGGAGGCGGCCCAAAGGGCGGACGTCGCCGGGCACCTGGCGACATGCCGCACCTGCGCCGTGGTCTACGCGCCCCTTCTGGAACTGCGCCAGGGTATTCGATCCCACGCGCCTTACTACCGCGCACCGGACGGTTTGCGGGATCGCGTTCGCGCTTCCGTGCGCCAGGCGGAACGCCGCCCCGCCACTTCGTGGCGCGCAATCGCCATCGCGGCCGCGATTCTGCTGGCGATTTCGGCGGCATTCAACATCGCCCTGATGAAATCGCGTACCGCCGGCGGCGATGCGATCGCGCGCAACATCCTGTCGAGCCACGTGCGTTCCTTGATGGGAACGCACTTACTGGATGTGCCTTCGACGGACCAGCACACGGTGAAGCCATGGTTCAACGGCAAGCTGGACTTCTCGCCGGATGTGCGAGACTTCTCCGCGCAGGGCTATCCACTGATCGGCGGACGTATGGATTACATCGACGGTCATCCGGCGGCCGCGCTGGTGTTCCAACGCCGGAAGCACATCATCAACGTGTTCACATGGCCCTCGAATGCGCCGGAGGGCGGCGCCGAGCTTGGCCGCAACGGCTACCAGATCGTTCATTGGAGCCGGGACGGAATGGCATGGTGGGCGGTCTCCGACTTGAACTCCGGCGAACTCCGGCAGTTCGCGGCTCTATACCAGCACTGACGTCTTGCCCGTTCGGCCTGGGAATCGCGGCCGTGAGGCGCGAAAAACAGCTATTCAGGCCTTAAATAATTGCAACCGCCAATGCCTCCTTTATCATTAGATAACGGGCACAACTATGGGCATCAATATCGGTCTGGATATCGGCTCGATCAGTTTGAAGCTGGCGGCCCTGGGCCGTCCGGGGGACCGCGGGATTCTGGAGACGCTGTGCACCGGCGGCCGCCCCTTCCGCGTGGCCGGCACCGAACCGCCGCTGGTGCTCTCGGATTACCGCCGCATTGCCGGCAGCCCGATTCAATCCACCTACGACCTGTTGCAGGAATTCCACGAGGTGGTGCCCGAGGCGCGCGTGGAAGGCATCCGGGTGACCGGCTCCGGCAGCCGCACCATCGCCAAAATCCTGGGGCTATACTTCGAAAACGAATTCAAGGCCGTCGCCCGTATGATTGCGGAATTCTATCCGCACGCCCGCACCGTTTTCGAAATCGGCGGAGAAAGCTCGAAGTACATCCGGCTGGATAAGCAGACCATTCTGGACTACGACCGCAGCGGCGAGTGCGCGGCGGGCACCGGATCGTTCCTGGATCAACAGGCGCTACGCATGCGGTATTCGGTGGAAGAAGTCGGTGGCCTGGTGGCGCATGCCGGTTGCGCGGCGCGGATCGCCGGACGCTGCTCGGTGTTCGCCAAGAGCGACATGATCCACGCGCAGCAGAAGGGCCATGCGCCCGCTGAGATCCTGCGCGGCCTGTGCGACGCGGTCGCCCGCAATTTCAAAAGCAGCGTGGTGAAAGGCCGGCCCGTGGAGGCGCCGGTCGCGCTGGTGGGCGCGGTATCGCAGAATACGGGCGTCACCGCCGCTCTGCGGGAAACCTTTGGGCTCTCCGAAGAACAGTTGTTCGTGCCGCCGCATTACGCCTGGTGCGGCGCGATCGGCGCGGCCATGTTGGAAGCCGAGGAGCCCCGCAAGCGCTCCCTGCGCGATATCCATCGCCTGAATCAGCACGAAGGCGAGGAGCGGGTGGAAGATACCACGCCGCTCTCGATGGAAAACGTCGTGCTGCTGCGCGACCGCGTGGGGGCCTACCTGCCGCCGCCCGGCGATGGTCCCATTCCGGCATATCTGGGCATCGACGTCGGATCGGTATCCACGAACGTGGTGGCGATCGACGAAACCGGCACGGTGATCCACGATATCTACTTGCGCACCGCCGGACGGCCCATCGAGGCTGTCCAGCAGGGATTCGCCGAACTGGACGGATTGTGGGGCCGGCGGCTGGAAATTCGCGGCGTAGGCACCACCGGATCTGGCCGCGAGCTGATTGCGGAATTCGCGGGCGCGGACGTGGTGAACGATGAAATCACCGCGCATAAAACAGGTGCCCAGCACGTCAGCCAGACCCGAGGCGGCGAGCCTGTCGATACCATCTTCGAGATCGGCGGCCAGGATTCCAAGTTCATCTCGATCGAGCACGGTGTGGTAGTGGATTTCGCCATGAACGAAGCCTGCGCGGCCGGCACCGGGTCGTTCCTGGAAGAGCAGGCCGAGAAGCTGGGCATCTCCATCAAGGGCGAATTCGCGCGCCTGGCGCTGGCGGCTCCCTGGCCCACGCGCCTGGGCGAACGCTGCACCGTGTTCATGGAGCGCGATGTCACCGGCTGGCTGCACAAGGGCGAGCCGGTTCCCAACCTGGTGGCGGGCCTGGCTTACTCTATTGCGCTGAACTATTTGAATCGGGTGGTGCGCGGCCGCCACATCGGCAAGACGATCTACTTCCAGGGCGGCACCGCTTATAACGACGCCGTGGCCGCGGCCTTCGCCGGGCTGCTGGGCAAACGCATTACGGTGCCGCCGTACAACGGTGTGATGGGCGCCATCGGCATGGCGCTGATCGCGCGGCAGTGGCACGCGGCCACCAACGGGCACAGCCGCTTCCGCGGATACCATTTGGATCGTCTCGATCTGCGCTCCCGCGACTTTGTCTGCCGCGCCTGCTCGAATCTGTGCGACATCAAGGAATTCACCATCGAAGGACAAAAGAGCTACTGGGGCGATAAGTGCTCCGATAAGTTCCGCAAGCCCTCCGCGACAGGACGGCAGCCGGTGATCGACGACCTGTTCGCATGCCGCGAGAGAATTGTGGAAGACAGGGCCGCGGCCGCTCCTAAGCCGGCCCAAGATGCCCTGCGCATCGGCATCCCGCGCGCCATGTCCACCTTCGACCGCTACCCGTTCTGGCAGCGCTACTTCGCGGAGCTGGGCATGCGCACGGAGCTTTCCCCCGTCACCGATCCACGCATCGCCGCGGCCGGCGTCGAGATGGCCGTGGCGCAACCCTGCTATCCCGTGCAGGTAGCGCATGGGCATGTACGCGCGCTCGCGGAAACGGGGGTCGATTACATCCTGGTGCCCAACATCGCCGACGCCGAGGCGGACGACAACAACTCCTGTCCGGCGCACTATTGCCCGTGGAACCAGACCCTCCCTTACATCCTGCGCGTGGCGCCCGGCCTGGAAAACTTTCAAAGCAAATTCCTGGTGCCCACCCTGCATTTTCAGTTAGGACCCGCGCAGGTGAAGAGCGCGCTGGCGGAATGCATGAAGCCGCTGGGCGTGGGCCGGCGCGCCAGCGATCGCGCCGTAGATGCCGCATACGCGGTACAGCGCGAGTTTCAGGAACGTCTGCTGGCCCTGGGGCGGCGCGCCCTCGAAGTATTGGAACAGACCGGTGAGCCGGGCCTGGTGTTGGCCGGCCGCGGCTACAACATCTACGACCGCGGTATTAATTGCGATATACCGCGCAAGCTGCGGCATCGCTATGGCGCCAACGTGATCCCGCTCGATTTCCTGGTGACCGGCCGCGAGCCGATGGCCGGCCTGCACGAAAACATGTACTGGGCATCCGGGCGCAAGATTCTGGAAGCCGCGCGGGTGGCGGGTTCGCGCGCCAACCTGCACCTGATCTATCTTTCGAATTTCAAGTGCGGTCCGGATTCCTACATCAAGCACTTCGCGCGCGACGCCGCGGGCGCGCCGCTGCTGGTCCTGCAATTCGACGGGCACGGTAACGATGCCGGATATATGACGCGCTGCGAGGCGTATCTCGATAGTAAGGGGATTCTGCGATGTTACAAGCCGGCGCCACAGGCAATGACACTGTCGGCAGCAGTCAACTGATTCAATTGGTGGATGGAGGGCCTGCTCCGGAAGCCGCGGTCTCGCTCTCCGGCAAGAAGATCCACATCCCGCCCATGGCATACGGCAGCGCCAAAGCCTTCGCCGCCGCCTTTCGCGCGGTCGGCCTGGATGCGGAGCCTACGCCGCCTTCCGACCACCGCACCCGTGAATTAGGCGCGCATTACACATCCGGCGACGAGTGCTATCCGGCCAAAGTAACCGTCGGCGATTTCATGAAGGTATTGGAAGTGCCGGGGAACGATCCCGCGCGCACGGTCTTCTTCATGCCCACCGCGCAAGGGCCCTGCCGCTTCGGACAATACTCGCCTTACCTGCGCCACGTGTTGGATTCGAGCGGCTATCGCGATACCGAGGTGCTGGCTCCCTCCAGCAACAATGGTTACGGCGGGCTGGGAGACATGGCGCGCCCATTTATGCGCACCGGATGGCGCGCGCTGCTGGCCGCCGATATCCTGCAAAAGCTGCTGCTGCAATACCGGCCCCACGAACTCGAATCCGGTCTGGCCGAACGGACCTATGAAGCGTGCCTGGATGACGTTTGCCGCACGGTGGAATCCACGCCGGTGAAGCCTGCGGTGCAGCTTGCCGCCATCCGGAATGCCTTGCTGCGGGCGCGCGACCGCTTCCGCGCCATTCCCGGACGCCGCGACCGCGCTACCCCCCTGATTGGCATCGTGGGCGAAATCTTCTGCCGCCTGAACACGTTCTCAAACGAGAATCTAATCCGTCGCCTGGAAGAGTATCGCGCCGAAGCGTGGCTCTCAGACATCGTCGAGTGGATCTGGTATACCAACTCGGAGCACTTTCGAAAGCTCAAACTGACCGGCCGCTTGTGGACCGCGGAGGCGCTCGAAGCGTGGGTCCGCCACCGCGTCCAAAAACGCGACGAGCACGTCCTGCTGGAACCGTTCCGGCAGGATTTCATAGGCTACGAAGAGCCGGACATTTACGAAATCCTGGAGTGCGCGCGCCCCTACCTGCCGCGCGAAGGCGCCTTCGGCGAGATGGTGCTGAACGTCGGCAAGGTCGTCTATCTGGCGCGCAAGGGCGCCGACGGTATCATCGACATCAGCCCGTTCACCTGCATGAATGGCATCGTCTGCGAGGCCATCTATCCGAAGCTGAGCCGCGACCTGGGCGGCATCCCCATTCGCAACTTCTATTTCGATGGGACGCAGTCCGATCTGGATCGGGATTTGGGAGTGTATCTTGAGCTGGCGCGGGGTTATCAGAAGCGCAAGTCACACCCACGTACCTGGCCTAAGTGGCCTAAAGAGTAGCGTGGAGCAACGGCGTACGCGGCTGCCGGCCGCTCGGGTCCCGAAGCCCGTGGCGCACGCTTTTAGCGTGCCGGCGGGACTTTTAAGTCCCGCTCCGGCGAACTAAAGTTCGGCGATGCCGGCCTCTCAGGCCGGCTTCTTGATGGTTCTAGCTGCACGCGCTGCACTCGTCGAGGGACTTGGCGAGTTCCAGCGTGGCGATCGCGGCTTCGTTGGTCACGGTGGGAAAGTCGTCAATGAACTCGCCCAAGGTTTGCCCGCCCTCGAGGTAGTCCAGTAGCGCTTGAAAGGGGACGCGCGTTCCGCGGAAGACCGGGGCTCCGCCGAGAACATCGGGGTCCTTCACAATAACTTCTTCAGCTCGATTCACGGTGTCTGCCAGTGGGCCAGTTGCCCCCGAGCCATCCGGAAGGATTCTTCGAGTCTTCCCGCCGGAAGTATCCTAAAGAATACACCCCAAACTCACATGACCGAAGTCGCCCGCATCCTCGACCAGATCCACCGCTCCTACGAAGGGCCCGCCTGGCACGGTCCAGCCCTGCGCGAAATCCTCGACGGCGTTAGCTGGCAAACCGCTGCCCAACGCCCCATCCCGGAAGCTCACACCATCTGGGAGCTCGTCCTCCATATCACCGTCTGGATCTCCGTCCCCACCCAGCGCATCGAAGGCGCTGAGATTCCCACCCTCGCTCCCGAGCAAGACTGGCCGACGCCGCCCGCACCCGGCGAAGCCACCTGGCAAGCGGCGCTCGACCATCTCGTCCAGGCGCAGCGCGAGCTGGAATCCGCCATCCGCGGCCTGACGGACGATCGCCTCCGCGACAAGGTTCTCGGCCACGTACCCTATTCCATTTACACCATGCTCCACGGCGTCGCCCAGCACAATCTCTATCACGCCGGCCAAATCGCCCTGCTCAAGAAGGCGGCGGCGCGATGATCGGCTTCGGCCAATTCGCGCACGGCCAGCCGCTGGTGCTGATCGCCGGACCTTGCGTCATCGAAAGCGAGGAGCACGTGCAGCGCATGGCGCGCGCCATAGGCGAAATCGCCGGGCCGTTTGTCTTCAAGGCCTCTTTCGACAAAGCCAATCGCACCAGCTTGAGCGGCTATCGGGGACCGGGCCTTCGCGAGGGTCTGCGCATCCTGGCGGGAGTCAAGCGCGCGGGCTACCCGATCCTGACCGATATCCACGAGCCGGCCCAAGCCGCGCCCGTCGCGGAGGTCGCCGATATCCTGCAGATCCCCGCATTCCTCTGCCGCCAGACGGACCTGCTGCTCGAAGCGGGACGCACCGGACGCATCGTGAACATCAAAAAGGGCCAGTTCGTGGCGCCCCAGGATATCGCGCGCGCCGCCGAAAAGGTCGCCTCCACCGGCAACACGCAGGTGCTTCTGACCGAGCGCGGCTCCTGTTTCGGCTACAACAACCTGGTGGTGGATATGCGCGGCCTGAAGATCATGCGCGACCTGGGTTGGCCCGTGGTTTTCGATGCCACACACAGCGTGCAATTGCCCAGCGGCGGAGGCGCGGCGTCCGGCGGACAGCCGCAGTTCATCGAGCCCCTGTCGCGCGCAGCCGTCGCAGTGGGCATTGAGGGATTGTTCGTGGAAGTCCACGATGCCCCCGAAAGAGCTTTATCCGACGGCGCCAACGCCCTGCGGCTGGATCTGCTGCCGGAACTCTGGGGGCGGCTGCAGGCGCTGGATGCGTTGGTGAAATCCGGCTTCGCCCGCCCTTAGTTAGCCGCGAGCCGTTATTCGAGCTTCAGCACAAAGGCGGTTCCGTCCCCTACGTGGCCCCCGCCTCCGGTAGTCCCGTAGAATGCTCCGTTTTCGCGATAGAGCAGCGGCGCTTGCGGCCCGACTCCGTTCGGCGGAGCGAAAACGTATAACATTTGTTCGGTCCAAGAGCCGCCTGGCGCTGCCGGAGGCGTCAGGGAGAAAATCGTTCCGCAACTGCAGTTCTCGTCGTTTCCGCCTCCTGCGGTTGTGCCGTACAGCACGCCGCCCTTGCCCGCCACCAGGCCGGCCTTGGGGAAAGACCCATCCACGAAGTCCCCTTCGAAGTCATGCAGAACCTTGAGGACCCAGTGCCCGCCCGGCGATGCGGGTGGCTCCAGCGCGAACGCGGTACCCTGATCCATGTGGCCGGATGTCGTTCCGTAAAGGACGCCGCCGGCGCCCAGCAGCAGGCCGTTCGGATAGGCCCCGTCATTGGCGTCCGTGAAACTGTAGATGGCCGCCTGGGTCCACGCG
>JBEKIM010000217.1:0-11300 GCA_050011755.1 Bryobacteraceae bacterium
TGATGCGAGTAGATCAGGTAGCCGGTGAACGTAAGCAGGGTTTCGTCGGGCACCGGCAGCCCCACGATGCCCAGCATGAGCAGGCAGAAAATAGCGGGATAGCCATAGCGCGCGATCCAGTCGAGAACCTGATGTTCCATGGTTTTAGATCCGGCGGCGGCCTGAAGTCCAGCGCGGCACGCTAGAGCGCGCGCCACGTCGTACTACACGACCAAGGTGGAAACTTCCACTTGCGAACGATTGCCCTCCACCACTACGATGCCCGATTCGGTGACGTGGTGATACCGGCGGTCATGCTCCAGATCGTAGCCGATGCAGGCGTCGGCGGGTACGCGCACGTTTTTGTCGAGGATAGCGCGACGGACGCGGGCGCGGCGTCCGATATCGCAGTTGTCGAGAATGAGGCAATCTTCCACTTGCGCGCCGGCGTGAACTTTCACGCCGCGGAACAGCACGGAATTCTTCACCGCGCCGCCGGACAGAATGCAGCCGCCGGAGCAGATGGAATCGATGGCTTCTCCGCGGCGGTTTTCGTCGTCGAAAGTGAATTTGGCGGGCGGCTCCGGATAGCTGGCGGTGCGCAGCGGCCATTTGCGGTTGTAAAGATTGAGGGCGGGCTTCACGGAACGCAGGTCCATGTTGGCGTCGTAATAGGCGTCGATGGTGCCGACGTCGCGCCAGTAAGCCGCCGAATCGGCCGCCTCGCCGGGAATGCGATTGCTCTGGAAATCGTAGGCGAACATCTCGGAGTTGCCGGCCAGTTTGGGCAGGATATCGTGGCCAAAATCGTGCGAGCTGCCTTCATTGGTGGCGTCTTCGTACAACTCGCGCAAAAGAGTACGTGTGGAAAAGATGTAGTTGCCCATCGAAGCGTAGACGCGGTCGGGATCGCCCGGGATGGTGGGAGCGTCGGCGCGCTTCTCGTGGAAAGCGATGATGCGGCCGTCCGGCGCGGCTTCGATCACTCCAAACTCCGTGGAGTATTTCTTGTCCACGGGAATCGCGGCGACGGTCACCGACGCGCTCTTCTGCTCGTGGAACTCGATCATGGCGTCGATGTTCATGCGGTAGATATGGTCGCCGCCGAAGATGGCTACCACGTGCGGGTCGGCCTGCTCCACGAGGTTGATGTTCTGGTAGATGGCGTCGGCCGTGCCCTGGTACCAGGTTTCGCCCGCCGAGCGCATCTGGGCCGGGACCGGAATGATGAACTGGGTCTTCAGCAGGCCGCCGAATTGCCATCCCTCGCTAAGATGCTGCAGCAGGGACTGGCTCTTGAACTGCGTCAGCACATAGACGGAATAGATGCCCGAGTTGATAAAGTTGCTCAGGACGAAATCGATGATGCGATACTTCCCGCCAAACGGCACGGCGGGCTTGGCGCGTTCCTTGGTCAGGGGGTACAGCCTGGTACCCTTGCCACCGGCCAGCACGATTCCCAGTACGCGTAGTCGCATAGGTTTTAAGTGATATCCTAGCAGGCGCGCCGTTGCGCGCCAAGGTGCGGTGCTCCCACACCGCCTATCATAAGCCAAGGAGACTCAAGATACGAAATGAAACAAATGTTGTGGGGAATGGGAGGGGCCATGGCAGCCCTGGCATGGGCCTGACTGCCTTCGAGTGTGAAATTAGACAATGCGCGAGTGCACGTAACGGAAGTGACTTCCGCCCCGGGTGCGGTACGCGAGCGCGGAGTCCGCGCACATGACCAGGTGATCGTGTTTCTGGACGACTGCCGCTACGAGCGCACGGATCCCAAGACCGGCGCCAAGACCATCCAGGAGCGCAAGTCCGGCGATGTGATCTGGCATACGGAGGGCGAAGACGCTCCGCAGTTGTTGAACAAGGGCGGCAAACCCTACCGCACGGTGGTCATCGAGCTAAAGTAAAGTGAAGCGGAGGTTTCGAGGCCATGCCGAAGATCGATCGAACGGTTCCCTGGTGCGCGCTCTGCTGCGTCCTTGTGAGTGCGGCGATCGCACAGAACGGCGTGCCCAGTCCAGCGGCGGCGGAGAACGGGCCGACTATTCGCACTACGGTCAACGAGGTGGCGCTCGACCTGGTGGTGCGCGACAAAAAGGGCCGCCTGGTAAAGAACCTGAAGCCCGGCGACGTGGAGATTTACGAGGACGGCGTGCGGCAGGAAATCCGCAGCCTGCGCCTGGTGAGCGGCGAAGCAGCCGGGCCGCGGGACCAGCCGGCCGCCGAATCGGAGCCGGAAGCGGAGGGCGCCGCGCGTCCGCCGGCCATGCCGCTGCGCAGCGTCGACCTGCTCTGCATCGTATTTCATAATCTCGACTCGGGCACCCGGAAATGGGCGGTGGAGGCCGCGCAGGACTTTATCAAGACGCAGTTGCGGCCGGGAACCTGGGTGGGAGTATTCAACCTGGATTCGCGGCTGACGCCGCTCTATCCATTCACCATGAATCGCAATGAGCTGCTGCGGGCGGCCGCGAAAGCCTTCAACGGATACACGGTGGACATCACGCGCGCCGCGGACGCGGTGCTGAATTCCACGCCCAACGTGTCGTGGATCATGGGGTTTGTAAGCCCTGGAGGAAAGGGCGGCGGATTTCAGGACCTGTCCACCACGGGATCGGTGAGTATGACGGCGATCGCCGGCGCGGACGTGGACAACGGGCCGGGGGCCAATGCGCAACGCGGCGACCTGGTGGAACAGCGGGAACAGTTCGGGGCGATCGAAGGGTCCCGGCAGATGGACCAGATCAAACTGTTGATCCGGCAGCTCGGAACTTTTCCGGGCCACAAAACCGTTCTGCTGCTCAGCCCCGGATTCACCACGAACGGCGAGCCCGACCAGTTCCAGGCGATGCTGAACAAGGCGAACCTGGCGGATTTGAGCATCTATGCGTTCGATGCGAACGGCCTCAACCAGACTTCCACGGCACAGGCTTCGAGCATGGCCATGCAGCATGTGGTGGCGCTCAGCCAGCAACAGCGGGTGGAGTCCACCATCAAGTCGGGCAGTACCGGGATGGGAAGCGGGGAGGTGGTGGCGGAACTCAGCCGCCAGGACAATTACCTGCACGATGCGGTGCGCACGTCGGATTCGCAAGCGAGCCTGCGCGCGCTGGCGGAGGGCACCGGCGGATTCATGGTGGCCAACACCAACGATCTGCGGAAACCGTTCCAGCAGATCGAGGAAGACGCGGAGACGCATTACGAAGCGGACTATCATCCCTCGTCCGGCAAGTACGACGGGCATTTCCGGAAGATCGAAGTGAAGCTGGCGCGGGCGGATTTGCGTGCGAGCGCCAAGGTGGACAGCCGGAACGGCTACTTCGCTATCCCGGACTTCGGCAGTACGGCGCCTTTGCAGCCATTCGAGATGGCGGGGCTCATGACGCTGAATACTCCGCCATTGCCGCACGCCTTCGATTTGCGCACGGCCGCCTTCCAGTTCCGGCCGGGAAGCGCGCGTTCGCAGTCCGCCGTAGTTTTCGAATTGGCGGGCGCCAGCCTGAAGGCCACGCCGCAGCCGGCGCGCAAGTCGCACCGCCTGCATGTCTCGCTGCTGGCGGTGGTGAAAGACGCGGGCGGCAATATCGTGGATAAGTTCGGCCAGGATTTTCCCTACGAAGTCCCCGACGATAAATTAGCGGGAATTCAGGCCGGGCCGATCGATTATACGCACGCGTTCAACCTGCCTGCCGGCCACTATACTATCGAGAGCGTACTGTTCGACCGGGAAGCGAATCGCGCCAGCACCAGCACGGTAGAGTTGGACAGTCCGGCGCAAAAAGGCATCGGGCTGAGCAGCGCCATGGTGGTGGGGCGGGCCGACGCGCTGACCGCGGACGCCAACGCCAGCGATCCGTTCCTGCTGCAGGGGCGGGATGTGGTGCCGCTGCTCGATGGATCGTTGAAGGCATCCACAAAGCCGCTGGTTTACTTCGTCGTGTACCCGGACAAATCCAGCCAGGAGCCGCCGCGCATCCGGGTGGAGTTTTTTGTGGGCGGAGAGGAATTGGAAGCCAAAGACGCCGAGCTTCCGGCACCGGATGCGACCGGGGCGATTCCCATGGTGGTGCATGCGGAAGCGCGTCCGGGCAAGTGCGAGATCCGGATTACCGCCAAGCAAGGCTTCACTTCGGCGGTGCGTAACGTTTCATATACGGTCGCCGCGCCATAGGCGAAGGAGATACATGACGATATTTCGAGCCGGTGACGAGAGGGGATGGGCCTGATGGCGCTGGGCGATCTCACCAAACAAATCGCTTCGCAGGCGATCCGGAACGCGGTCAACCCGCCGGCCGCGCCACCGCGTCCGGATAATCCGGGGACTGCGATCCTCTCGCAGGTACAGGCCATGCAAAAGGTTCTGAAGGAAGACGAAGAGTTGATCGTCTTGTTTCATGCGGGCGGCGAAACGGTGCGCGTGCTGGAATTCTTCTTTCCCTCGTGGCAGGTGGCCGTGCTTACGGGAATCGACAAAGACAAGTCCGTGACGCGCGCGATTTCAGCGGTCCAGGCGTTGCAACTCGTTTGCAAAGTGGCCCGGATACAGCCGGGTGCGGCTGCCACGCGCATCAAGTTCGTGACGCCTAAACCGTAGGCAGCGGGACTTGAAAGTCCCGCCGTGGAGTTTGGACTTTCTCGTGATGACTGGCTGCAACCCGTGGCGCACGCTTCAGCGGGCGCCCCCGCGGATGCGGGTGAAACAGCGGCGAGACCCCCGTCGGGCACCGTCGAAAGCGCTTCGCCTTGGAGGGCGGGCAATCCTGCCCGCAGCCGCCTTTTCAGGCGGCTAAGCCGGCTGGAGAGCCGGCTGCGGCCAGGATTGGCCGCCCTCCAATCGTGTTTTTCATTATGTCCGGCGCGGGCTAACTTATTGAGCGCCAATGGGGTCTCAAATGAGTGCCCCATGGGCCTGCGGCCCACCAAATGTGATAAAAACCCGCACTCATGTATTTTCAATAACTTCGGGCATGTTTTCAACGGAGCGGGCGTAGACGCCCGCCCCACAAGACTCGCTCAAGCGTGCGCCACGATAAACTGATTGGGTGACATCCGAAAAGCTATCCCCGCTGCGGCCGCCGGCCCGCCTGCTGCTCGGCCCGGGACCCAGCATGGTGGCGCCGCGCGTCTACGAGGCACTGCGGCAGCCTATCGTCGGGCACCTCGACCCTTACTTTTTCGAAGTAGTGGAGGACATCCGGCGGTTGCTCGGCTACGCCTTCTCCACGGCCAACGAGTTCAATATCGCGATCTCCGGGACGGGCACCAGCGGCATGGAAACCGCGGTCGCCAATTTCGTCGAACCGGGAGAAAAGTTCGCGGTCTTGGCGAATGGATACTTCTGCGACCGCCTCTCAGACGTGGCGGCCAGGCACGGAGCTGTGGTGGCGCGGCTGGAGAAACCCTGGGGCGAGGTCTTCGACGATCAGGCGGCCCGCGATTTCATACGGCGGGAAAAGCCGCGCGTAGTGGGCTACGTGCAGGCCGAGACATCCGCCGGAGCATTCCAGTCAGGCCATGCGATCTGCGAGGCGGCGCACGAAGTGGGCGCGCTGGCGATCGCGGATTGCGTCACCTCGCTGGGCGGCATGCCGGTGCGGGTGGATGAAACGGCAATCGACATCGCCTACAGTTGCACACAGAAGGGGCTGGGGTGTCCGCCGGGCCTTGCGCCGATCACGGTTTCGCCGCGAGCCTGGGAACGGCTGCGGCAGCGGACCACGCCGGTGGATTCGTTCTACATGGATCTACGGCTGCTCGAAAGCTACTTCCGCGACCGGAAATACCATCACACGGCGTCGGCCACCATGTTCTATGCGCTGCGCGAGGCTTTGGCCATCGTGCAAGAGGAAGGCATCGAAAACCGTTGGGAGCGGCATCGCCGGAATCACGAGGCGTTCGTGGCGGGCATCGAGGCCATGGGGATGCGCATGCACGTGGCCGCGGAAAACCGTTTGTGGACCTTGAACACGCCGCGCGTCCCGGAGGGCGTGGACGATGCGCGGGTGCGCCAGCGGCTGTTGAACGAATACGGCATCGAGATCGCGGGCGGATTCGGACCCCTGGCCGGCAAAGTCTTCCGCATTGGTTTGATGGGATATTCCTCGACCGAAGAAAATGTCGGCCGCATCCTCGACGCATTAGAAAGGACGATGGCATGAAGGTCAGGCTTTTTCCGCTGCTGTTGGCGGTGGCGGCCTGGGGTCAGGCGCCGGCGCCGCCGCCGGCTGCATGGACTCCCGAAATCTCCATGCGGGTGCAGCCGGCCGGCGATGTAGTGCCGTCTCCGGATGGCAAGCTGGCCGCGTACACGCAAAGCCATGCGGTCATGGAACCGGAGAAGAGCGAAGTGGACACGCAGATCTTCGTGGCCGCGGCCGATGGCTCGCATCGCACGCAGTTGACGCGCGGCGAGAAGAGCGCCACCGCGCCGGAATTTTCGCCGGATAGCCGGTACATCTACTTTTCATCGGAGCGCAGCGGCAAGCCGAACCTATGGCGGATCCCGGTGGATGGCGGGGAGGCCGAGATGCTTACCGATTGGAAAGGCGAGATGGGCGCGTTCCACGTCTCGCCGGATGGCAAGTGGGTGGCATTCGCGGGCATGGAGCCGCGCGCGGATGAGGAACTGGCGAAAAAGGAGAAGCGCGATTTCCGCGTCATCGACGAAAACCCGAAGAACCACAGCCTGTGGATCGTGGCGGCGGAGCCGGATAGCGGAAAGCGCACGCCGCGGCATCTGGACACGCCCGGCCACGCGACGGAGTTCGATTGGTCGCCCGACGGCCGCGCCATCGCCTTCGCGCACCGGCCTACGCCCAGCGAAGACGACTGGACTAAATCCGATATTTCGGAAGTGAATGTGGAGACCGGCGCGGTGCGGGCCGTGGCAGCTACCGGCGCTGCGGAGAGCAGCCCGCGTTATTCGCCCGACGGTAGGTATCTGGCGTACCTGCGGTCCACCGATCCGGCGCGGTGGGCCGGAATCGATCGTATCGTGCTGCTGACGCGCCAGAGCGGCGAGGCACGCGAACTGCCGCCCACGTTCGATGAACAGCCTCGCTTACTCGGCTGGGCGGGCGATTCGGCGCGTATCCTGTTCGCGGAGGCCAGAGGCACGGCCAACGTGGTCTATGCCATGCCTGTCGATGGCGAGCCGAAACCTATCTATGAGCCGCTGCGCGGCACGCTGCAGCCGGGAAGCCTGAACAGTACGGGCACGGCTTTCGGCTTTACCGGCGAGAGCTGGGACCAGGCGCCGGAAGCTTACGTCGTAAAGGTGGGCGACACGGTCCCGGAGCGGGTCAGCGACGCCAACTTAGACCTTCCCAAGCTGCCGATGGGGGAGACCAAGCGGATCACATGGAAGGCCGCGGACGGGTTGGATATCGAGGGTCTGCTGACTTATCCCGTGGGTTACGAATCCGGCAAGCATTATCCGCTCGTGTTAGTCATACACGGTGGGCCTACGGGAGTCTTCCAGGATAGTTTTCTGGGCCGCTACGGCGTGTATCCCTATGCCACTTTTGCGGCCCGCGGATATGCGGTGCTGCGCGCCAATCCACGCGGATCGAGCGGCTACGGACGTACCTTCCGTTTCGCGAATTTGAACGATTGGGGCGGCAAGGACTATCTGGACCTGATGGCGGGCGTGGATCGCGCGATTTCGATGGGGGTGGCCGATCCGGACCATTTGGCCGTGATGGGCTGGAGTTATGGCGGTTTCATGACCAGTTGGGTGGTCACGCACACGCACCGTTTCAAGGCGGCGGCAGTAGGCGCCGGAGTAACTGACTTATGGAGTTTCACGGGCACGTCCGACATCCCCGGCTTTCTGCCCGATTACTTCTCGGGCGATCCCTGGAACAGCTTCGACGGCTATTACAACCATTCGCCCATGGCTTTCGTGAAGGGCGTGACCACGCCGACGCTGATTCTGCACGGCGAGGCCGACGTGCGCGTACCGGCCTCGCAGGGATACGAATTCTACAATGCTTTGAAGCGGCAAGGCGCGGCCACGAAGATGGTCGTCTACCCACGCACCCCGCACGGTCCGCGCGAGCCGAAATTCCTGCTGGACATCATGCAGCGGCATGTGGAGTGGGTCGAGAAATACGTAGCGAGTCAGTGACTTGCTGTAAGCTGAAATCTGACAGGTTCCCATGCCCGATTGGCTAAGCATCCACGAGCCGGTCCTGGTCAATACCATCGGCCATTCGGCCGGCGCGGTGGTCTTCGGGATGTTGTTGTACTTCTTCCTGGTGAACCGGCGGCGTTCGGGCGAGGAGCGCAGCGCGCTGCCGCCGGTGGCGGCCGCCCTGGCGATGCTGTGGAACCTGGGCTCCCTGGTGGCCCTGGCAGCCGGACCCGCCGGCGGCCAGATCGCCGGTGGAATCGTGGCCCTCAGCTTCTCCGTCCTGAGCCTGCTGCCTGCGATCCTGCTGCACATTTCGTTGCAATCGCGGCGGCGCGCAGTCTGGATGGCCGGTTACGCGCTGAGCGCCGTGGCCGTGGCGCTGCACCTGGCCGACTGGCTGAGCCACGCGCCCAGCCTGCACTATGCGGCTCTGCTGGTGGTGACGCTGGGATTTGCGGCCCTCACGATCCTCTCGGTGATCCTCGAATGGCGGCAGGAGAATCGCGCCGCGGGATCGCGCCTGGCCGGAGCCATGGGCCTGTTTCTGTTTGCGATTTCGTTCGCGCACTTCGGCGCGCCGCACACGCAGCTTGCCTGGTCCAAGGAGGCCGCGCTGCACCATGCGGGTCTGCCCCTGGCGCTGCTGGTGCTGTTGCAGGATTACCGCTTCCTGTTGATGGATGCGTTTCTACGCTTTGTCGTGAATGCCACGCTGGCGGCCGCGGCGCTGCTGGCGACCATCCGCATCCTGCAGTCGCGCGTGCTGGTCGAACATCTGCAACACCCGTTCGACGCCGGGGTGATCTTCGTATCGGCGGGGTTGCTGTTGACGCTCTTCGTCTGGGTACACAATTGGATCCAGCGCCTGCTTACCCGCGCGATTTTCCTGCGCGCCAACGTGGACGAGGCGCTGCGCGAATTGCAGGACCTGTCGCTGGCGGCCGTGGAATCCGAATATCCGCGGCTGGCAGCGGAGGCGATCGCGCGTTTCCTGCATGCCGCCCGCTGGGACCTGACCGAACAAAACCCCGCGGACGGACGCCCCCTCCCGGCGCCGGTAGCCGTGCTCGATTCCGCGCAATTTGCGGTTCCCGCATGGGTCGAAGCGGTGCTGCCCATGCGCTTTTCGCGCGGCGACGCGGCCTACCTCCTGCTCGGCCCGCGCAACGGCGGACGCCGCTATCTCAGCGAGGATCTCGGCGTGCTGGCGCGCCTGGGCACCGCGGTCGCCGAACATGTGGAACAGCTTCGCAGCGCGCAGATGCAAAGCCTGGTTTCGCAGGCGGAACTGAAGGCCCTGCAGGCGCAGATCAATCCACACTTTTTATTCAACTCCCTGAATACCTTGTACGGCACGATCGATCGCGGTAATACGGAGGCCCGCCGGCTGGTGCTGAACCTGGCGGACGTCTATCGCTACCTGCTGCGCACCGAGCGCAGCCTGGTGGAGGTGGAAGAGGAGTTGCGGATCGTGCGCGCCTATCTGGAAATCGAGGAGCTGCGGCTGGGCTCCAAACTGCACACGGAAGTGGATGCCGACCCGTCCGCCCTGCGGGTGACGATTCCCCTGCTTTCGATCCAGCCGCTGGTGGAAAACGCGGTGAAGCACGGCGTGGCTTCCCGCATGGGAGCGGGGTTCGTCCATCTCAAGGTCCGGGCTACCGGCCAGGGCGTGTCTGTGGAAGTCTCTAATTCCGGCGAGTGGGACAGACCGCCGGCCCCGGCTTCATCGACCGGCCGGGGGATCGGCTTGAGCAACGTGCGGCGCCGTCTGGCGCTCTATTACGGCGCCGAAGCGCGCTTTGAGATACGGGCGGAGAATGGCGTGACTACGGTGGCCTTCCTGCTGCCCGGCAGGCCTGTGGCGGCCGCGCTGGCGACGCATTAGCTGCGGGACTTGAAAGTCCCGCCGGCACGCTGAAGCGTGCGCCACGGGACACCATACCAATGCTATAATTCAGAGGAACTGGAGGGCACGAACGTGAAGTTTTTTCTGGATACCGCCAATCTGGATGAGTTGAAGAAAGGCGCCAATTGGGGCATCATCGACGGCGTAACAACCAACCCGACCCTGATCGCCAAAGAAGGCCGGCCTCTCGCAGAGCAGATCAGGTTGATCTGCGACATCGTGGATGGCGATATCAGTGCGGAAGTAGTGTCCACTGAATCCGGCCAGATGGTGAAGGAAGGCCGCGAACTGGCCCGCTTGCACAAGAACGTGGTGGTGAAATGCCCGCTCACACGGGACGGCATCAAGGCTACCTCGACCTTAAGCAAAGAGGGCATCCGGGTTAATGTCACGCTGTGCTTTTCTGCCGCGCAGGCATTGCTGGCCGCCAAGGCCGGCGCATACATCGTGAGCCCGTTCGTGGGACGCCTGGACGATATCGGCTGGACCGGCATGGATCTGATCAAGAGCATCACCGAGATCTATGAGATCCACGGATTCAGGACCCAGGTTCTGGCAGCGTCGCTGCGTTCGCCTACGCACGTAGTGGATGCGGCCTCCTCCGGCGCGCACATCGCCACCATGCCCTTCAAGGTGCTGGACATGCTCTTTAATCATCCGCTCACCGATAAGGGCCTCGAGCAGTTCCTGAAGGACTGGGCGAAGGTGTTCCAGGAAGCCCCTGTCGCCGGTTAACCTACGTAGTGCACTCCACGGCTGATGGCATTACCGCGGCGCTGTTGTGCGTCCTGGTGGTCTTGCTGGCGATTATTGCGGTACGCGCATGGCTACGCTCCCGTGTCTCGCCCGATGAAAAGGAACGCCGTCGCCGTCTGATGCTGCTTTCCTCGGGCAAGCTGGGCGACGCCAACCTGCTCGACATTCATGATGGCCTCCTGGTCTACTCCTATGCGGTACGCGGCGTGGAGTATACCGCCTCGCAGGACATTTCCCGTTTGAAGCCTTTCGTGCCTGGCAGTTTGGCTTCGCTCGGCCACATCTCGGTGATGTACGATCCGCGGAACCCCGCCAACTCGATGGTGCTGGCTGAGGAGTGGAGCGGACTGCGGGCCTGAGGGCTGCGCCAGCGCTGTCACCGGTCCGGTGACACGCCTGTCGCATTTCCGCTGCCTGTGGTCCTTCGGCGCGCGATACCTCCTTTTCTCACAATGGTTTAATGCGAATTGCTCCGATGGCATTCACGATGCTTTATGAAAGTTCGTGAATAAGCAAACG
>JBEKIM010000218.1:0-11195 GCA_050011755.1 Bryobacteraceae bacterium
GGTGCGGCTCTCCGCGGGCATCGAAGATATAGAAGACATTCTCTGGGACCTGGACCAGGCTTTGGCGGCTTCGCAGGCGGCATGAGCGGCGAAGTCGGCAGCACGTCGCCGGTGCTGGGAACGCGCTTCGCGACGACGGCCGCCCAGCATTTGAGCATTCTAAAGCGGTACCGCCGCATCGCCATGGTTGGGCTTTCGGGGAATCCTTACCGGCCCAGCCATTTTGCCGCGTTGTACATGCGGGCGGCGGGCTACGAGATCTTCCCGGTGAACCCACGCGAGAGGGAGATCCTGGGCCGCCCATGCTACGCGAAGCTGGCGGATGTGCCGTCGCCGCTCGAGATCGTGGATATCTTCCGGGAGCCGTCCGCGGTGCCGGCCATCGTGGAGGAAGCCATCGCCGCGGGGGCCAAGGTGGTGTGGATGCAACTCGGCGTGATCCACGAGCAGGCCGCCAGGCGCGCGCTGGAAGCGGGCCTCGAAGTGGTGATGGACCGGTGCGTGAAGATCGAGCACGCGCGTTTCTTCGGCGGACTGAGCACGCTGGGGTTGAACGCGGGCGTGCTTTCGGCCAGAAAGCGCGCGGAGTAGGGCGGGAGCCCGGATTCAGCGCACCAAAGTTGCCCGGGTATACGCCACGCGGAATCCGTGGCGTTCGTAGTTCCGCTGCGAAGCACTACCGGGCAGCGTGGCCGCCGTAGCCAAATCGCAGCCTTCCGCCACGGCCGCGCGCAAGCGCTCCAGGATCAGCGCGCTTTGCATCCCCGCGCCGCGGAAGCCCAGCATGGTGCTGTCCGCGAATAACGTCGCCAGCCCCCCATCCACAGCCATCGCTCCGCCCGCCGCCTCCCGGCCGCCGGCAAGGGCCAGATAGCAGCGCGATCCGGGTATATGCCAGATGGCCCGGCCTACATCGGTCTCTTCCGCCGTCAGATCGTCCTTCTCCAGAAATCCACGGCCCACCGTGCGTGCCCAAAGATGCTCCTCGCCGGCGCCGGCTAACCGCACAGGCAATGGGGGGAGCGCGACCTCCGCACCGGCCAGCGGCCGCACCAGTACGTTATTGAATTCGGTCAAGCGATAGCCGCGCTCGCCAAGCCACGCGATCAGAGACGCATCGGCCAAGGGACAAAGGTCGACAGTCGCCGCGGCTCCGCGCGCGCGATAAAACTCCTCCAGGCGGTCTATCTCGCCGGCGAGTACCAAGCCGCGCATCCCCAGCCCGAGTGCGTGGGTCAGCGGCGATGCGACGCCTACGAATATGGCAAAGCCCCCGGCCACCTCCAGCACCGTTGCAAGCGTATCCGGATTCAGCCGCTGCTGCGCCTCCGCGCATGCTGCGCCCAGCCCGGCTTCGGCCGCCTCCAGCCGCCGCGCCAACTCCATTCCCGTGTAAAACGCGCCCGCCTGCATCATGCAGGCACGGCCGCGGCGAAGAAGTTCCGCGACCCGAGCAGCGATTGGCCGCCGTCGCATACGCAGATCGCGCCCGTCATGTAAGCCGCGGCATCCGAGCACAGGAACAGGGCCAGATCGGCGATATCGTCTTTGCTGGCGAAGCGCCCCAACGGGACGCTGTCCATGGACTTCCGCCGCGCCTCGTCGGTCGGCGCCAGCCGCCGCATGCCCTCGGTATCGTCCACCGGCCCCGGCGCGATCACGTTCACGCGCACGCCCGCCGCCGCCCATTCGATCGCCAGCGTCTTCGAAAAAATGTCGATGCCCGCTTTGGCCGCGCATACGTGCGCCTGGTATGCGATCGGCACAAAAGCATGCGTCGCCGAAATCGCGATCACCGAAGCCCCCGGCTTCCGCAAGTGCTGGTACGCCGCGCGGCAGGTGTTGAATGTGCCGAGCAGGTCGATATCGATTACGGCCTTGAATCCGTTGGCCGACATGCCCAGCACCGTAGCCGGGAAATTGCCGGCCGCCCCGCATACCAGGATATCGATGCCGCCCAACGTGTCGTGCGTCTTAGCCAGCGCGTTCTCACACTCTTCGTAGTAGCGCACGTCGCCCGCGATACCCACGGCCTCTCCGCCCGCCACGCGAATACCTTCGGCGGCCCGGTCCAGTTTCTCCTGCTTGCGGCCCATCAGGCCCACTTTGGCGCCCTGTGCCGCGAAGCGCTCGGCGATGCGCAGATTGATGCCGCTGCCGCCGCCGGTGATGAATGCGACTTTGTCTTGGAGCAGATGTTCGCGAAAGATGTCAGCCATCGCTGGCACGGTATCACCCGGCATGTATCGGCGGCAAGCCAGCTTACCCCTCTTCTGTCCCGCACCCGGAAAGATGCACGGACCGTAGACCGACTGGGAGGCATTAGCCGAACATCGTCAGATTTTTCATGAGCCCTCACCGCACGGTAAAGGCGGCCCGCACCACCAGTCCGCTGAACTCCCCGCGTACGACGATTCCATTGGCGCCGGCCGCCGCTCCCCGCGGCACGGTGAACTGGAGATCCGCGCTCCCATGGAAACTGCCCTCCACTCCGGCGTATGCATAACCTAGCAGGGTGGCAGGATTGCCCCAATAGATCGACACCGGTTCCCAGTCGAAGCCGTAACCAGCCACCGTCGCCGTGCTGCCCGGCATGCCGGAATCCGCATTCAAAACCAACCGCGGCTCGATCGAGAAACCAGCCGCGCCCAGGTTCCCGCTGGTTTCGCCCAAGGCCAGGAACGTGCGCGGGCCATACGGCGATTCCGGCGCGCTGGCCGAAGCGGTGAACGACCCGCCGGCGTCCGCTGTACCCGTGGCCAGGAGGGCCGAGCCGATCCCGTCCCTAAAGATCCTGACTTTCTCATTGGAGGCGAACCCGCTTCCCGCGAAGGTGAGGTTCGATCCGTAGTATCCGCTGGCCGGATCGGCGCCGAATGCCGCAGTGGGGAAAACCACCTCCCCGATCCTGCTTACCCCGTACTCGACAAACCAAAGCGTGCCATCGGGCGCCGCCGCGATGGCCGCGGGCTGGGAATTGACATTAGGCGCAGCGGGCACCGGGTACCCGGCGATCGCGCCGGCCGTAGTGATGCGTCCAATCTGGTTCATCGATCCGGTGAACCAGAGCGCGCCATCCGCGCCGGGCGTAATTCCTTGAGGATTTTCCACGGTTGTGGGAAACTCCGTGATCGCTCCCGCGGTGGTGATGCGCCCGATCTTGCCGCTCCCGAATTCGGTAAACCACAGCGCCCCATCGGGCCCCCGCACGATCGCCGATGGGTAGGCATTGGCAGTGGGCAGGGGGTAGGTGGTCACGGCGCCCGACGTGGTGATGCGTCCGATCCCCGGTCCATCCCATTCGGTGAACCACAGCGCGCCGTCCGGCCCCGCGGCGATTCCGGAGGGAAAGCCATTCTGGTTGGACACCGGGAACATCGTGATGGCGCCCGCGGTGGTGATCCGGCCGATCTGGAAGTTCGTCGATTCGGTGAACCACAGCGCGCCGTCCGGCCCCGCCGTGATACCGGATGCGCCGATGCTTCCGGATGGCAGCGCGTAGTGGGTCATTACTCCGGCGGTGGTGATCCGCCCGATGTACAGGCCCCCGGCGAACCATAAGGCACCGTCCGGTCCGGTCGTAATTCCGGCAACGCCGTTGGCGTTGGTCGCCGGATAGGTGGTGGTGGCGCCCGCGCGATCGATGCGGCCTACGCTCTCCGCCGGCAGTCCGTAGCCGGTGAACCACATCGCGCCATCCGGCCCCGCTGTGATTCCAGTAAGGTTTCCGACGGGAGAGCCGTACTGCGCGATGGCGAGTTGCTGTGCCGGCAACAGGGCCGGGACAACCCATAGCAGCGCGATTCCGAATTTCATTGAAATCCCTCCGTTCTTTCCGAAGCTTATCACCGTCCCGGCGCCGGAATGCCCGATTTGGTACTCGATTCCCGGCGGCCGGTACCAATCTCTACGCGCCACCGTGTTTCCATCCTCGCGCCGCGCGAACTTATAATCTGTTACAGCATGCTTGTGGAGTTGCTGGTCGAGAATTACGCCGTGGTCGATCGCATCCGGGTGCGTTTCCATCCGGGGCTGAATCTGTTGACGGGCGAGACCGGCAGCGGCAAATCCATCGTCGTGGACGCTTTCGGGCTACTGTTGGGAGCGCGCGCATCGGCGGAAATGATCCGCTCCGGCGAATCGCGCGCGCGGGTTGCGGGCATCTTCGATGTTCGCGACCGCGCCGATGTGCGCGCCCTGCTGGATCCGGCGGGCATCGCCATCGAAGACAGCGAGCTGCTCATCGAACGCGAGATCCTGGCGGGCGGCAAGTCGCGGGCGTTCCTCGGCAGCCGCCCTGTGGCCGTCTCGCTGCTCCGCGATCTGGCGCCCCTGCTCGGCGATATCCACGGCCAACACGACCAGCAGCTTTTGTTTTTGCCGGACGCGCACCGCGCCATGTTGGACAGCTTTGCCGCGCCCGGCGCCGCACCGGGCGGACCCCTCTCGCGCACCGCCGAAATCTACGCCTGCTGGAAGGCCGCCGGTGCCGCGCTCGAAACGCTGGAGCGCACCGAACAGGAAAAGCTGCGGCTGCTGGATCTCTGGGAGTTCCAGCGCAAAGAAATCGAGAGCGCCGCGCCCGCCGCCGGCGAAGACGACACGCTGGCCGCCGAGCGCCGTGTCCTGCAGAACCTGGGCCGCCTGCAGGAGAACGCTACCACGGCCTACGCCGCGCTGTACGATTCGCCCGAAGCCGCCCTTGCGCAGGTGCGCGTGGCCGCCAAGCGCCTGGACGATATCTGCCGTATCGATCCGTCGCTGGCGGGTCTTGGAGAGCAGCTTCAATTGGCGGAGGTGGCCGTCAAGGAGGCATCCTATGGCCTGCGCGACTACCTTTCCGGGCTGGAGGCCAATCCCGGCCGCCTGGAGGAGATCGAAAATCGCCTGGCGCTGCTCGACAAGATGAAGCGCAAGTATGGACCGACCGTCGACGAAGTTTTGACCTTTCTCGCCCAGGTGTGCGCGCAGATCGAACAGGTGGAGCATGCCGGCGAGCGCATGGAGGAGTTGCGCAAAGAGCGCCTGCGCCTGGCGGGCGCCTACGAGCAGGCCTCCGGCGAACTGACCGCCCTACGCACCCGCGCCGCTCGTAAGCTGGAGAAAGCCGTTGAAGCCGAACTCGCATCGCTGGCCATGGAGCGCACCACGTTCCGCATCGAGATCGCTCCGGCGCCCTGGTCGCCGTCCGGGGCGGATCGCGTCGAATTCCTGGTGTCGCCGAACCTGGGCGAGGAACCGAAGCCGCTCGAGAAGGTGGCGTCGGGCGGGGAAATCTCGCGCATCGCGCTGGCACTGAAAACCTGCCTGTCGGACGATGTGCCATCCCGCCGTACGCTGGTCTTCGACGAAGTGGACGCGGGCATTGGCGGCAGCACCGCGGAAGGAGTGGGTCGCCGCTTGAAAAAACTCGCCGCCGCCAACCAGGTCCTCTGCGTCACGCACCTGGCGCAGATCGCGGCTTTCGCGGACCATCACTATTGCGTGGAGAAGCACGAAAGCAATGGCCGCACCATCGCCGGTATTGAGGAACTCGACCGTTCCGGCCGCACGCGCGAGGTCGGCCGGATGCTGTCCGGACAGGAATTGACACCCGAGGCGCTCAAGCATGCCGATCGCCTGATCAAGAGCGCCGGCTGAACGGCGAACTAAACGCCGCCGCTGCACTCATCTGAGACCCCATTGCCGCTCCATAAGTTAGCGGTTGTTTTTCGGAGCCGCAAAGATGATGAAAACCAAGAGTGGTGGGGCGGCCAATCTTGGCCCGGGGTCCCCGCTGGGGGCGGCTCTCCAGCCGGCTTAGCCGCCTGAAAAGGCGGCTCCAGGGCATGATTGCCCGCCCCACAAGGCGAAGCGCTTTCGACGCTGCCCCACGCTGGTCTCGCCGCTGTTTCACCCGCATCCGCGCGGGCTCTCGCTAAAGCGTGCGCCACAAAACGGCGGCGCCGGCGGCGCCCGCCATGGCGGTGAGGCAGGCGGGCAGGGGGCCGCGGCGCTTCCACTCTTCGTGCACGGCATGCGCGCCCAGGTAGAACAGCCACCCGGCAGCCAACGCCAGGGGATAAGAGATCCAGAGGGCGCCCAAGCCGGGGGCGATGACTAGCCCGAGAATGCCACCGAGGAGGGTCGTGGATTCGGCGGCTACGCTCCAAAAAACGGCGGTGGAACGGGACGACAACGAGGCGCGGGCCATGGCGCCGAGTGCCATACCCTCCGGGATCTTGTGCAGCACGACGGCCATTGCCACAGCGAGACGGATGCCGCGCTGCGACGAATATTGCACGGTGGTCAGGCTCCAGCCATCGAAGAAAGCGTGCAGCATGAGAGCACCGATGAGCGGCGCGGCGAATCCGTGCAGCACGGTATCGCAGGATTCATGGGCATGGTCGTGCGCGCACGTGGGGCAGACCGGGGCGACAAAGCGGTTGATCAAGAAGAGAAGGCCGTAGCCGCCCACGAAGAACATACCGGTCATCGGCCAGCCGATCTCCGCGACCAGTTCCGGCAGAAGGCCGAAGAGCACTACGCCCAGCAGGACACCGGCGCTGAACGGAACAACCAGGCGGGTGCGGCGTCCGGCGGTCGTCAGCCAGAGGCCCAGGAAGACGCCGGCCACGCCGATCAGGTCGGCCAGGAGCGGCGGTCCGATTCCGGAGGCGATCCACGCGGGCAAGTCTCCACGCTAGCACAGGGAGGCGGGAAGAAGCGGGCCTGGAGACCCACTCCAGCGGGACTTAAAAGTCCCGCTGGTCGCGGTAGGGACAGCGGTTGCCCACTGCCCCCCGCACAGATCCGTGCTGGCGCTCCTAACGCACACGGTTCTTACCTTGGATGAGTGGCCGCAAACCGCGCGTTAGGCCAAGGGTGCGCTGCAGCGCGAAAAGCTCGGCCGCGTGTGCTGGACGATCTTATCTTCCAGCGCCGCGATCCCCAGCGGTCGTTGCCTTCCGTCGGCTTTCGGGATCCAGACTCGCCGCGACGGTTTCGCCCGATACGCCCCGCGATGGATTCGCCCGTGCAGATCCTCTAGTCGATCTTCCAGGCCTTCTCCATATTCTTCCCACGTCACCCCGTCCACTCCTGCCGCGGCCTGTTTCTTCAGGCTCTGATAACTCCTGCGGAGTTGCTCGGTGTTTACGTGGTGCAGCAGTGCCGTGAACCGTAACCCCTTGTCCTCCTTTGCTGCTTGCCGCACACGGTCCAGCCCGTTTGGCTCCTTTTCCCGGCTCGGCGTCCGGTTCGAGTTAGGCTCTTCCATGTTCTCCTTGGTCAGCCGCCTTCCCTCCACGGTCTCCTTCGGCCCTCCCTGGCCTTCGTTCGATCGCTTCATTGGTACTATGCCGCTGTACGACTCCCCGCTGCCGTTCATCTGGGTCTTATAGCTCTTCGCCTTCTCCCAACGGTCCGTGTCCTACCGACCACGGACGGCCGCGGGGCCTCTCGGTTCTCGTGCGTGAAGTCTCTATACATGCTGGGGGTCTTCGACTCCGCCGGGCCCAAGGCGTGCTCGCGCTTTCGCCCGCCTCAGTGTGGCCTTCCGTGCAGCGTGACGCCGTCGGCGCCCGGATTGCGCGATTTCGGAGCTCACAACTTCGGGATACTCCGCCTGCATATGCCCCTTCCCAACGCTTCAAGTGCGGGGTTACCCGCCGCCCTCGCATGGTTCTGGGGTCAGGATGGTTCGCTACTCCTTTCCTGTATGACTCTTTCATTCACTACTTCACGCCGGTTTATCCCGACGCTATCCACGCTAAAGGCGTGCGCCACGGCCCGCTAGACGCTGACGACCGGGCAGGGCGACTGGCGGATGATGGCGTAGGCATTAGTGCGCAGCCGGCCGAAAACGCCGGCGGCCGACCCGCGGCCGATCACCAGCAAGCCGGCGTGCAGTTTCTCAGCCATTTCGCAAACCAGCTTCGGCGGATCGCCGGCCTGGACCACGAGTTCGGCCTGGGTGCCGCAACTTTGTCCCATGCGGGCCAGGTCGTCGCGGACCGCCAACTCCATCTCGCGCGTGTGGGCGTCCTCCCGGCCCGCGGCCGGCGATACGGAAATCGCATGGACCACGGTCAGGCGGGAGTTGAATTCTTTCTGCATGGCCGTGGCCCATTTTAGAGCGTTACAGCTTTGCGGACCCAGATCGATGGCGCACAGGATGTCCCGAAAAGGCGTGGGCTCCTGCTGGGGCGCTTCTTCCAGGTGCACGCCGGTCCACACAGCGCAATCCGCATCGTGCAACACCTTAGCGGTGATGGATCCGAGAATGAATTGCCGGAACGGGCCGTAGCCGTGGGTGGGCATCACGATCAGGCCGGCATTTTGCTGGTGGGCATATTCCACGATCTGGCGCGCGGGATCGCCTTCGAGGACCACGCGCCGGGCTTCGGTTCCGGCCAGTTCGCCGGCCAAAAAGGTCTCCAGCTCTTTCTCGACCTGGGCGGCGCGGTTGGTGTACAACTCCGTCAACATCGAGCCGCCAACTTCCAGCGCGCCGAACTCGTAGTGCGGCGGAGTCAGAACGTGCAACAATGTCAGCTCAGAATGAAAGCGATCCGAAAGCGTCTTGGCGTACCGGGCCGCGCCCAAGGACCGCTCCGAGAAATCTACGGGTAACAGGATCTTAGCTAGTGACTTCATGGCAACCTCCCGAGTCGCCTCTTACTTCTGGCCCTTGTTCTCGACGACGCCCAGATCGGTGAGAATCTTAGGCGCCGGCTCTTCCATCGCCAGCAGGTTATGGCAGGCGCCGCAATCCTGGGTCACCTTCCGGCCGTCCGCGCTGGCATGGCTGTCGTCGTGACATCGGAAGCACCCCGGAAAGTCGGTATGCCCGATGTTGTTCGGATAGGTTCCCCAGGTGATTTTCATCGCGGGGAACACGTTGCGGTTGTAAATGGCAAGCAAGCTCAGGGCGGTCCTGGCGACTTCGGCCTGACGCTCCTTGTAAACGGCGGGGTAAGTCTCGCGATAAAATGCGGCCAATGCGGCAGGTATCTGGGCCGCCGCCGCGTCACGGCTGGGGTAGGGCTTCTTCAGGATTTCCACGCACTTCTTGCGGGCGAATGGCAGGTTGGCGGAGAGGTCGCCGGCAGACATGGCCTCGTCAACGGCGCGTTCGGGCAGCTTGAAACTGTGGGACGGCCGGTTGTGACAATCGAGGCAATCCATCTCCCGGATGGAGAGCCCTTTGCCGTCGGCCGCCGCGCCCTCGGCGCGGTACACCGTGGTGCCGGCGGGTCCGTTGTACTCAATCCAGGGGATGGTCTGGCGTTGGACATCGGAATGGCCGTAGCGGATACGCACGCCCGGTCCGAGATGCGTGCCGTGGATGCCGATACCTTTGTTGCCGCCGCCGATCTTGATCAGCAGCACGGTCTTGGTGAGGGTGTTCCGCTCGTCGTCGCCGAACTGGGTGATGACGCGTAAGCGGTCTTCGCCGTACTTCTGCGGCCAGTGGCAGGACTCGCAGGTTTCGCGGGCGGGACGCAGATTGTGTACAGGTGTGGGGATGGGCGTCTCATAAGTGTGGAACATGACCGCGAAGACCTGGCGGATGCCGGACATCTTGCTGCGCACAAACCAGGACTCGCCCGGCCCGATATGGCATTGCACGCATTCGACGCGCGAATGGGGCGAGCTCTGATAGGCGGTGAACTCCGGCTGCATGACGGTGTGGCAGGTCTGCCCGCAAAACGAGACCGTCTCCATATAGGAAACCGCGCCATAGGCCAACTGGCTGGCGATCACGATGTTCAGGAAAGTGGTGACGCCGACGAAGGTCAGCAGACGCCGGAATTCGAGGTTCTTGAGGTTGAGCGGCGGAAAGTCAGCCGGATACAATCCGTGCCGCCTCTCGCTTCTGTTCCGCAAATAAATCCCGAGGGGAATCAGGACGAGTCCCATGAAGAACAAGACCGGAAGCAGCAGAAAGGCGAGGATCCCGTTATAAGGGTTATGCACCTCGCCGCGCATGGTAGTGGGCAGCAGGAACAACCAGAAGACCGTAGCGGTAGTAACGACTACGACTCCGATCATACTGATCCAGTTATTCGAAAGATGGACCAGCGGAGAAAGTTGCGCGGGAACCCTGCCTATGGGCGGCGTGCTCATTTGGATATTGTCTCTCTGCCGGCGGGGATTTCACCGGCATCCTCTTCCCGCGGCTCAGCGAGCGCCGCGTGCGGTTCCGGTTCTTTTACGCTCGTGCCGGTGAGCCAGGCGGTATCCATGGGATAAACATCCGGATCGAAGATCACGGTATAGAAATGCCAGACCACGATGGCCAGGGTGGCCAGCAGGGCTTCGTAGAAGTGCACGGAGGTGGCTACATCCAGCCACAGCTTCGGAAAGAACGACAGCATCAGGTTGTTGCCCCAGAGCATGAGGCCGGTGGCGATCATCACGATAGCGCCCCAGACCACGGCCCAATATTCGGCCTTCTCGATGTAACTGTGAGCGGAGCGGCCGGGCGGCGCGGATCGCAGGCCGACGTTATAGCTGAAGTTGGCGAGCGCTTCGCGGCCGTCCTCGATTTTGGGAAAAAGCTCTTTCCAGTGGCGGCGGAGACGGCGGCTGGCCACGAGGGAGACGACATGCATGAGCGAAACCGCCATGAAAACGGCGGCCGCGATGCGATGCACGATACTGCGCAGGTTGCCGTCGCGGAGCAGCGATGGGCGCGCCCACCACTGGTCGGAATACTTCAGTGCGAATCCGGTCCAGACCAGCGTGATAAACGAAACGACCAGGAGGGCATGTTCCAGGCGCTCAAAGGGCAGCATGCGTACGTTCGGGCGGCCGGGGAATTCACGATGGGCCGCGCGCAGGGCGGCGCCGCCGCTGCCGCGCAGGCGCAGCAGCTTGCGAACCCAATCGCCACCATTATGCAAGAGCATCAGGCCGATGGTGACGGGGATCATCAGCAGATAGAACTGCCGCACCCAGCGCATGGCCGCGGCCTCGCGGCCGCCCTCGGCGACGTGTACCTGGCTGATGGCGAAATGTTTGCCGGCGCCCTGGTGGCACTTACCGCAAGTAGTGGCCAGGTTCTTCGGGTTAATAGTGGAGCGGGGATCGGACGATGGCAGGATATTGTGAACGCCATGGCAACTGGCGCAATTGGCGACGGTCTCACTGCCTTCCTTGGCCGCCAGTCCGTGGAAGGAGGCATCGAAGCTGACCACGCGGTCCGAGGG
>JBEKIM010000219.1:0-11191 GCA_050011755.1 Bryobacteraceae bacterium
GAATTGCCTGTCGCGCGGCAGGGCATCGGCCAGCAGCGCGCCTAATGGTTGCGCCAACCGCCGCATGCCGCCGTATTTGAAGAGATGGATCAGCTTGCGCAGCGTGCCCTCATAAGCGCCGTAACAAAAGGCTTCGTCGAATCCGCGCCTTCCGTGCCGGCATAGCATGCAGCGGCCCTCGGAATCCAGCGGGAAGCTGTTCAGGAAAGGCGTTCGGCAATTCAGACAGAAGAACTCGGCGCTCAACGGCGCGGGCTCTTTCAGGCAGTCCGCGCAAACCGGCACGCGCGTGAATCCGCCCAAAGGCCGCTCACAGACGCGGCAGTTGTCGGGGAAGAGAAGGGAAAAAAGGCCGTGCGAAACCTTACCGAAGAACGGAGGAAAAAACTCGGAGAGCGATAAAGCAAACCTGCTACTCGAGAAGACTCACCTCCCGGTGAATCTTTATTCTACAACAATCGCGCCCGGATCAAGCTTTGCCGCCCGGATGAATCTGCTGCGCCAGGTAATTGTCGATGCCGATCTCCTCCACGATGTGCAGTTGCCCTTCCAGGTAGTCGATGTGATGCTCTTCGTCCAGCAGAATCTGCTTGAACAGTTCGCGCGATCCGTTGTCGCCCACGTGCGTAGCCACCTTGATGGCTTCGTTCAACCGCGGCACCGCGTCCAGTTCCAGCGCCAGGTCGTTCTCCAGTTGGGTTTTCACGTCCGGCCCGACCTTGATCGGAAACAATTCCGTCATGTTCGGTATGCCTTCCAGGAAAAGGATACGCTGCAGCAGGATATCGGCGTGATGCATCTCTTCGATGGATTCCTGGCGGTCCAGTGCCGCCAGCCTCTGATATCCCCAGTTCTCGCACATTTTGGCGTGCAGAAAATACTGGTTGATCGCCGTCAGTTCCGCCTTCAGCACTTCATTCAGCAACCGTAAGACTTCTTCGTTACCGCGCATTACCAGATTGTAACCTAACGTACACGCTTTTTCCGGGTTTGTGAACGGGTTTGTGTTCCGGCCTGCATCGACATACAGTGAGTTTTCCAAGGAGGACTTCGTGGCACAACTCACCAGGCGCCAGGCTCTTGCGGGAGCGGCCGCCAATCTCATGATCCTCAAGCCCGGGATCGCATTCGGTTCCCAGGCCAACTCCGCCGTGTCATTCGGCATTATAGGCACCGGCGGACGCGGACGGTACGTCGGCTCCCACATGGCGCGCGATCCGCGAGCGCGGCTGACGGCCGTCTGCGACCTGTATGCGGATCGCATCGATAAGGCCAAGACCGACATTCCCGGCGCGGCCGCCGCGCGCGTTTACCGCCGTTACGAGGAATTGCTCGGCCAACCGGATATCGACGCCGTGCTGATCGCGACGCCTGTGTTCCTGCATCCGGAACATTTCGAAGCCGCCGCCCGCGCCCGCAAGCACATCTATTGCGAGAAGCCGGCGGGCGCGGATGTGGCGGGCGTCAAGCGGATGCTGCGCGCCGCCGCCGCCGCCGATCCGGCGAAGACCATCCAGTTCGGATTCCAGCAGCGCTTCAGCCCCGAATACCTCGCCGCGGAAAAGATCCTGCGCGCGGGCAAGGTTGGAACCCTCACCCAGATGACCAGCTATTGGGTCCTGGGCGACCGTCCCATGACCAGTTTCCATTCGCCGTATCCCCCCGAAGACGCGAAACTGCGGCTCTGGAACTACTGGATGGACTACTCCGGCGGCTGCATCGTGGAACAGGATTGCCACGGCGTGGACGTATTGAATTGGTTTGCGGGCGCCCACCCGGTGAAGGCTGCGGGGCGCGGTGGCTTGCGCTACAAGGTCCTCTACGGCGACTGGAATTCCGACCACCACGACATCGTTTATCAATATCCCAACGGCAATGAAGGCTGGCTGCTGAGCATCAAGAACACGGCCGGGTATCGAGATGTAAAAGAGCAGTTCTTCGGCCCGGAGGGCATGCTCGAAACGGCGCGCACTTATTACCGCTGGCACGGGCCCATCACGAATTCGCCGCTCAAAAACGCGGACGATCTGCGCGACCGCAGCCTGATCGAAAAGGCCGAATCGAAACGCGAGATCACCATCGACGCGGTCGAATCGTTTTTCTCGAGTATCGTGGAGCGCAAGCCTTACAGCATGGCCGCCATCGCCGCCGACAGCACGTTCACCAGCCTGCTGGGGCGTCTGGCATACGAGAGCCGGCGCGAAGTCACCTGGGACGAACTGCTCGCCAGCGCCTGATCCGCGGGCTACGGGCAGGCTTCGTCCGGCCTTCGCATGCGATACTAAAAATAGCGCATGCCAGCTACTACTCAGATCCCGGATGAAACCGCGGTCGTCCTGCAGGCTCGCGAAGGCGATACCAAGGCCTTCTCGGAATTGGTGCGCCGTTACGAAAATAAGATCTTCCGCCTTGCGATGCACATCACCCAGAACCGCGAGGACGCCGAGGACGTGTTGCAGGAAACCTTCCTCAAGGCGTATGAACATCTCGACCAGTTCCAGGGCAATTCGAAATTCTATACCTGGATTGTCCGCATCGCCGTTAACCAGGCGCTTATGAAATTGCGCAAGCGCAAAACGGACAAAACCGTCTCCATGGACGAAACCATCGATACGGGCGAGGATACCGTGGCGCGCGAAATCGCCGCCTGGGACGAAAACCCCGAACAGCGCTACTCCCGCGAAGAGATCAACCAGATTCTCAACTCCGCCGTGGATAGCCTGGCGCCGCCCTATCGCGCCGTCTTCGTGTTGCGGGATATCGAAGAGATGTCCACGGAAGAAACCGCCGAGGCGCTGGATTTGTCCATCCCGGCGGTCAAGAGCAGGTTGCTGCGCGCGCGCTTGCAGCTCCGCGATAAGTTAACGCGTTTCTTCAAGCATAAGGAGGATGACGCCTTTGCTTACATGTAAAGAATTCTTGCAGGAACTCAGCGACTACCTGGACGAGAACGTCGACGCGGAGATTCGGGCCAAGTTGGAGCAGCACATTACGGAGTGCCCCAACTGCTGGGTGGTCTGCGACACCACCAAGAGAACCATCCGCATCTACAAAGGCATGGAGACGCACCCGATTTCGCCCGAAATCGAGTCCCGCCTTCTAGACGCCCTCGAAAAGAAGATGGCGGCGCATCCCAAGTAGCTGCGCGCCGATTCAGCCGAGCCACCGCCGTATCTGTTCGGATAGCGTATTCAAACTGTTGGTCACTCTGTCCGTTTCCACGTTCACCAAGGCGTAGCGCTCCATGGCCGCGTCTCCGGAATGCGCCAGCGCGTGATGGTCTTCGCGCAGATCGGGCAAGTCGCCGGCCGCCAGAGGCGATCCGCGCAGCGCCGCCGTCAGGGAGTGCAGCGTGATCTCCACGTCGTTGGCGAAGCGCTGGAACGCCCCGCGCGCGGGCGCCGGACGGCTGCTGTGCAGCACGGCCTCAAGCGCCATGATGGCGTGGATCAGGCGGTGCGAACTGGCCAGCATGCCGCTGAGCGCGGCCACGCTTTGCGGCGTGGTTCCAGGTTCGGCGCGCAAGCGGTCGAAGGAAGCCTCCAGGTTCGAGCGGGCCCGCCGGGCCGCCAGGCGCGCGCTGTCTAGGGCGTCTTCGAACGATTCCTGGAGCCGGCTGTAGCTTTCGCGAATCACGCGGAAGTATTCACGGTAAGCGTCCAGCATTTGCGCCAGCGCGTCTTGTACCCGCGTGCGTTCCCATGTGGGCCACAACCAGTAAGCTGCCAGCGCGATCGCCCCACCGATCGCCGTGTTCAGCCCGCGCGCCGCGATCACCTCCGTGGGAGGCACGCCCGCCATGCCGATCAGCAGCACGATCATGCCCGTGACCGCCGTGACAAAGATCCCGTAGTTCGCGGGGCCCCAGCAGCGCAACACGAACATGAGCGCCGCGATCGCCGTAGCCTGCGCCGTGGGCGACGCCGGCAGCCGGTGGAATAGCACCGTGGCAAAGCCCAGCCCTACGAAAGTGCCGCCCAACCGCAGGAGACCGCGGCTGAACGTGGAGGCGAAATCCGGCTTCAGGACGATGGCAATCGTCATGGGCAGCCAGTAGGACCGTTGCAATTCGAATTCGCGTCCGATGGCATCCCCGGCCGCTACGCAAACCGCCAGGCGGATGGCGTGCCGGCAGGCTGCCGATCGCAAGCTGAGATTGGCGCGCAACGTGGCCAGTGTCCCGCCCAGCCGCAGGCGCCACGGCTTGCGGACTTCCTGGCGGGCGAAGGCATTGAGCCCTGCCACGGTCGCCGCGGCCGCCAGTTCCCACGCCGAACGAAGCTGGCCAATGACCGCGTCCATTTGCAAGCGCGCGTCCTGCAGCATGCCCGCCATCGACGGCGCTTCTTCCGGGAGAGTGCGCAGTTCCTCGGCCAGTGACTCCAACACCTCCAGTTGCGTGGCCGCCGACTCCGGCGCCTCCGGCGCTTGCGGCGCCAGCAAAGCGTCTCCTATCGCCTGCATCACGCGCGCGGCAATATCCAGATAGTGCTCCAGCAGCGGGCCGGCGGCGCCATCCGGATTCTCGCGCGCGATCCGCACCCGCAGGCGGCCCAGGGCGAAGAGGCCGAGGCGCGTACGTTCCGCCTGGCTCAACATCATCCGGTAGCGCTCGCCGTCGATGGTATGGTCGCCTCCGAGCGATGCCAGCGCACTCTGCGCCTGCACGCTTTGGGCGCTCGCCGGCGGAGCCTCCCGGACATCCGGAGCGGCGGTTGCCACGCGCGCTAACTCGGCATATAGCGCGGACAACGCGCGCCGCTCGGGCGTGTACCGCCGCGTCGGCCAGAAGGCCAACGCCAGCGCCGTTTCGAGGAGTCCTCCAGCGGCCGCCAGCAGACCGGAAAGCGCGGCCGATTCCGGCGGCAGCGGCTTGGCGGCGAACACCACCAGCGTCACCAGGCTCATGATGCCCAGATCCGCCGCCGTGGTGCTCAGCGCCACCAGCATGCCTGCCGCGAAAGCCCAGGCGCCGGCCACCGGCACCGCGAGCAGGTGATGGTTACCGCAAATCGCACCCGCAAGAACGGCCAAACCCACTAGCGCGCAGGCTGCCAGCATGCGCCGCGCGCGCTGCAGGTAAGGATCGTGGCTATCGGAATAAGATACGTTCAGCGCCCCGATACCGGCGATCAACGCGGCTGGAATGTGGCCCAGCGCGATGCCCGCCGCCAGAATCAGGGCGAAGCCCAGTGTGTTCCGCAGGCCGATCCACGGCGCGATCTTTTCTTTCTGAAATTGAAAGACCCGCTGCCACAGGCTCACTTCGGGGGCTGCGGCTGCGGCGGCTGTTCCTTGGTCTTCTCGTCGGGAAGCGGCGGCAGATCCTGTCCATCGAATTTAATCACAGCGTCGGCCGAGAACTTACGGTACAGCCGGAATTCCTTCTCGTTCTTCGTCCAGACCCGGTCGCTTTGCATGCGAACGGTGGCCACCAGCGGCAGAAAGAACTCGCTGTCGCCGATCTTGGTGAAGTCGTAGTCCAGCGTTTCCTTGGCTTCTTTCACCGGGAACGTGGGAGGAATGTTGTCCGCCTCCTGCGTGATGCGAACGATGGTGCTCAGGTCCCGATCGACGAAGACCGACCCGTGATAGCCCACCGTGATTCTGCGCGTGTCGTTCTTGTCTTCGCCCTGGTACTCGATGGTATACCGGCTGAATTCGAGCGGCACGCGGAAAGAGAAAACGTGCGTCCGGCGCTGGCGCAGGGTGGTCCATCGCTCCCATTCAAGACTCGCATGGCTTTGCGGGTCGAAAATATCCCGCATGGTCGTGCCAAAGTCCCCCATCGACAAGGCGCCGCCCACCGAGGCGTATGACTCGTTGGTGATCACGCGGTCGTTCTGGGAAAGCAGCTTGTAGTCTTCCTTCTGGTTAAAATAGCTCAGCTTGGCCGTCAGCACGTCCGCCTGCCGCCAGGCTTCGCGGCCGGTCGTATCCACGTAGCGGCGGGTCTGCTCCAGGCAGATAAAGTCGGGCAGCCGCTTCGAATAGTTGATCGCATAATCGCGCACCTCGGCAATCAGCTTGGCTTGTTCTTCGGAAGAGGGCGGCGGCGGGAGAACCGGGGCGGGCTTCGGGGCAGGCGGCTTGGCCACCGGCAGGCTGGCCGACTCGGTCGCCAGTTCCTTTAGCACCGCTATGGTCTTCGGACCCGCGCCTTCGCCTTGCAACGTTTCCACGGTATCCAGATCCAGGCGCTCCGACAGCTTCATCTTGCGCAGCGTTTCGGCGACTTCCTTGTCGGGATTCTTGAGCTGGATGGCGGATTGGATGAACTGCTTGATCTGCTCAACCGTGTAGCCGGAACCAGCCAGGACGCCCAAGCACATCACATAAATAGCAGCGATGCGGCAAAACCTCATAAACATCATTGTCCTATACTGTGTGGGGCAGGCGTCTACGCCCGCGGAGGGTCTCCAGACCCGTTCAATCCGTCTTCGGAGCCGCCTCATCCGCCAGCACCACGATCGAACTTCTCGGGAACGCGAATTTATGCCCCAGTTGATCGATCACGTTCACCTGGCAATCATATTGGCCGGCGGGCAGGCCCTTCAACTGGGTTTGCAGCCGCAGCGGCACCACCCCTTGCCGTTTGGCATTGGTGCGATTCACCCGCACGGCCGGCGTCTCCAGAACTTTCTTGTCTCCCTGGTAAAATGCCACGCTGGCCGTCACGCTGGCGATGCCCGCGCTTTGCCCCTGGCTCTGCGCCTGCCCTTGCCCCTGCGCCGGAAACTGCATCAGGCCGGGATCGTAGAGCTCCAGGTACACCGACAGCTTCTGCGCGGGCCGGAAGACGTGCGTCACGTTGGGCATGATCTTCTCGCCCGAATCGTCGATCAGCGGATCCTCCGCCACCAGCTTCTTGCTGTTCTTGGCGCCCGCGATCTGCTCCTTCACCGCCTGCACCTGATTGCTCAGGATCACGGAACTCAGGCGCAGCGCGCTCCCCGAGCCCAGGTCCGGAACCACAAACGGCGCTTCAAACGTGCCGGTCTTGCCCTCGCCGTTCTCGCGCGCCACGAACTTCAAGCTGTACTTACCGGGCCCCAGCGTAAATCCGGTGTCGTATTGAATCTGCTTGCGCGTGACTGCCCCGGCGGTGTTCGAAGCCACCTTCAAGGGAATCGTGTCGCGCACCGCCGAAGCCTGCCGCCCTTTTGCGTCGCGAATCTCCCCGATGAAATCCAGCTCCGTGGCCGCCTTCCCGCCTTTGTTCCTGAACGACAATGCCGAACCGGGAATCCGCACCGAGATCGGCACGAAGTATTTGCTCCGCGCCAGGCGGAAGTAATCCACCTCCACCGCGATCGGAAGATCGGTCAGCGGATTATCGCTTTCGAGCGCTTCCTGCAACTGCGCTTCTTTGTTGGTCCCGGTCATCTTGGCGAAAGTGGTGGGAGCGAAGTAGCCCTGCCGGTAATCGAGCTTGGCCCTCAAATCCCCCAGCTTGGGAGCCAGTTTCACCTGGATGCGGCGGTACTTGCCATCCTCGGCGGCGTTGGTGCTGGCATAGGTCAGGATGTAATAGCTGTTGATATCTTTCTGCACCTGGGTCATGCCCAGCGTCAGGTCGTTGGAATCGAGCAGGGCTTTGCCGCCCGTGTCGGCGGCCAGCGTGTCCAGGGTTTCCTGCGTATTATGGAAATTGTCCATCAGCGAGGTTTGCGCCGATCCGCTGTACAGGTTCGATCCCACCGAAGCGGCCGTGCTCGCGTCTCCACCCGGAGGCGTCGCCATCAAGCCCCGCGCGTCGATCGGATAAAATGCCACATTGGCCCGGATGGCCGCGTTCACCGTGGCCTGAAGCTGCGACTGATTGTCCACGCCGGTCTTCTGGATGCCGCTCGAGATATACACCAGCGCCTTCTTTTCCGGATAGTGCGCGAGCCGGCGCGCGGCGTCTTCCAGGGCCGCCAGCTTGCGGTCGGAATTGAAAATGTTGAACTCGGTCTCGTCCGCCACGAACGACCCGCTGATGTCCTGGGTATCGGCGCCCGTATCCGCCTGCGTGGACAACTCGCTCGAGTCACCCACATGGAAGGCATGCAGCGTGGAGATGAGCTGATCGCGGTCCGCGGTGAAGTCCAGAACGGTCTTGAGCTCGGTTCCAAAGGTCATGATGGAGACCATGTCGCTGGTGGTCATCTGGGTCCCCAGGAATTTGATGGCAGCGTCCACCGAACGGATCTGTTCCTGCGGCTGCATCGACGAGGCATCGAACAACATGACGATCAACCGGTGGTCGCGCAGGTCCGGCTTCGCGGGGGCTGTCTCCGGGGCCGGGGCCGGTGCGGCGGGTTTGGGCGCCTCGCGGGTTTGCAGTGTTTTAGCCGGCAGAATCGGTGCGAGCGGCTTGCTCTCCAGTTTCTGCAGCTCGCAGCTCTGCAAAGTTTGCAGCTTGCCGTCTTCATACACCAGGAAGTCGCCGGCGGTCAGATTTCCGATGGCCTTGCCGTCGCGGCTGGTCACCGTCAGGTCAACCACCACTACATTTGCCGTGGTGGAGAATGTCGCCATTTGCTGCGAGCTCAACTGGCTCGCCAGCAGGGCTGCCGTCACTACGATTGCCGTGTGTTTCAAAACCGGAACCTCATCACGATATCCAGCGTGCGCATGGCGGACGCCGCGGTCGGGAGGCCATAATTCGTGGCATTCACCACCGTGCCGTAATTCGTGTAGCTGACCTGATTCAAAATGTTATTCGCTTCCGCGCGGAATTCGAGCCGCCGGCGCGTGTCTCCAAACTGGAACGATCGCCCGAACGCCGCGTTCACCGACACCAGGCCCGGCCCCGGAATCGTATTGCGGCCGGCATTCCCAAACTGGCCCGACGGAGGCACAATAAATGCCGCCGTATTGAAGAAGCCGGAACCCGACTCCACCGGGAGCCCCGTCGCGTCGGCACGTTCGCTGCCCACGCCGCCGGTCTGCGCCAGCGAGACCTGGTTTCCCAGAACGCGCGCCGTTAGCGGGATACCGGTCTCCGCCGTGACGCCGCCGCTGAGAGACCAGTTCCGCAGCAGGCGTCCTGCCCAGCCGCTGGAGGCGAAGCGCGAATTGGGGTTGCCGAACGGCGATGTGTAGACCCAATTCATGGTGAACACGTGGGTCCGGTTGAAGCTCGAGAGCCCGCGCTCCGCGGCCAGATCCAGCCAATTCTGGGCGACCGTACCGCCCACTCCGCCGAAACTCGATGCATCGTCGATGGATTTCGAGAAAGTGTAACGCGCATTCATCGAAATCCCTCCGCGGAAACGCCGCATCAGGTGCGTCTGCAGTGCGTTGTAAGACGAGTCGCCGATGGGCGCGTCGTAAGTGAATCCGGTCGCGTTTCCAAGCTGGCTGCCGGAATGGAAGGTGCTGCCCGGGGGGCCCTCGTTCGGCAGCGTCAGCACATCCAGGCGCGTACCCTTGGTGCCCAGATACCCCACTTCCATGAAAAATCCTTTTCCAAGATCATGCTGGATCGTAAGGTTCCACGTCTGCGCGTACGGCGTGCGATAGTAACGGTCCACGGCGAAAGTATTGGTGATGGCCTCCGGAGATACCGCGATCAGGCCATCCGCCAGCGTCAGCGGAACCTCCGGGCTGGTGTTCACGCTCTCCGATACCGCGAAGGGCGGCAAGCCCGGCGGTTGCGGCTGCTGTGCCAGCTTCAATCCGAATGGAATATAGACTTGCCCATTGCGATAGATCCCGTAGCCCGCGCGCACGATCGTCGAACGCTTGATGAATGGCGCCTTCCACGCAAGGCCCACCCGCGGCGAAAAATTCCGGTAGTCGGGATTGATCAGGCCCGCCGGGAACGCGCCCGAGTATGGCCCCGCCACGGAAGGCGCCACCACCGCCACGCTGCTGAAGCCGGGAGCGATATCCAGGTTGGCCATCTCGCCGTACTTCTCCTGCAAGGGCGCAAAGAACTCGTAGCGCAGGCCCAGGTTCAGGGTCAGGTTCGCGTTCACTTTCCAATCGTCGAGCACATAGCCGGTCCAGTTATTCTGCGTAAAGTACATGGCCGGGCTGTATTGAATCGACGCGGATTGCGGCATGCCGAGCAGAAAATCGGCGAAATCGGAGCCGGTACCCTGCAGGGGCAGCCCATTGGCGCCTAACTCGCTAGTGGCCTGGCCGGTAAAATTGAAGGTGCCCCGGCCGTTTTGCTGCGTGCTGGTGCTGGTGTCGTTCCGGCTATACAGGCCGCCCAACGTGAAGGTATGCTTGCCCCGCGAAAGGATAACGCTCTCGTTCAGCCCTTGACTTTGGTTCCGGGTGAGCACCGGATTGCCATCGCTCAGAGGGCCGAAGTTCGTGAAATTCAGATTAGGGGGACCATAGTCGACCGGGTTTGTCGAGGTACCGGCGATCCCTAGTTCCGCCGCGATGTCCGTGCCGTACGCAAAAAATGGGGTCGTTTCGTTCCGATTGCGGTTGAACGTCACCTCTGAACTGAGAATGGTGGTGGGCGAGAAGTTATGCGTCCATGTCAGGTCCGTCTGTATGCCGTAGCCGCTGATCGTATCGAAGAAAGCGAATGGCTGCGCGTTGTCGCCATCGCGGCGCTGAAAGGACAAATGGTATGCCAGGCGATCGTTCTTGCTTATATTCCGCATCACCCGTCCATTCAGGTTGTCCGTATTATTCGGCGGCGAAGCCAGGTACTCATAGTTATTCACCAGGCCTGGCTGCGTCGGCAGAGGGATGTAATCGAGCAACTTCTGCGCGATCGGGTTCAGCAGATTCTGCGGAATCGTATTGTTCGGAAAAGGCGAAGCAGTCCCCGGGTCGAAGATCTGCGCCGGCGCGGACGTCTGTAGCAATTGCGAGAAATCCCCCATCCGCTCCTGGGCGGTGGGCACCGATTCCACCGCGGAATACGACTGCCGCGAGCGCGTACCCGTGTAGTTCAAGTAAAAGAACGTGGAGGTATCCTTGACGATCTTGGGGATCACCAGTGGACCGCCCACGAGGAATCCGAACCTGCTGCTGGCATAGGCGGGTTGCGGCACTTCCGCCCCGCTGATCGAAAACGGCCTCGCATTGACTGCCGAATTCGCCAGGGTCATGAACACCATGCCATGGATCTGGCTGGGAGCCCGGCGATTTCCAAACTGCGCCCCCGGACCTTGGCCTTGCCTTCGTTGCCCCCCTTGCCCCCCGAACCCGCCGCCGCCCCGGCCTCCGAAGC
>JBEKIM010000220.1:0-11153 GCA_050011755.1 Bryobacteraceae bacterium
CCTTCGTGGTTCGTCTGGATTCTGTATAATCGAAGCAGCCAAATGGAGCGTGGTGCTACCGGCTTGTCCCACGGCCTGGTGGGACAGTCGCCGCAGATCTGCGAGATCCGCCGGCTCATCGAGAAACTCGGGCATTCGTGCGCGCCTGTCCTCCTGCTGGGCGAAAGCGGTACCGGTAAGGAGGTGGTGGCCCGCGCCATCCATGCCGCTAGCCCGGCCGGCGAATTTGTGCCCATCGATTGCGGCGCGCTGGTGGGACCGCTGGTCGAGAGTGAGCTGTTCGGCCATACCAAGGGCGCTTTCACCGGCGCGGCGGAACCTAAGAAGGGCCTCATCGAGGTGGCCGACGGCGGCACGGCCTTTTTCGACGAAATCGGCGACCTGCCGCTCGATATGCAAGTGAAGCTCTTGCGGTTGCTGCAGGAACACGAGTTCCGTCCCGTCGGCTCCGTGAAGCAGCATAAAGTGACCATCCGCGTGATCGCCGCTACGCACCACGATCTGGCGCGTGATACGGCACGGGGCACTTTCCGTCAGGACCTCTACTACCGCCTCAACATCGTCAGCGTTCACCTGCCGCCGCTGCGCGATCGAAAGGTCGATATACCGGAACTCGCCGCCCATTTCCTGCAGCGCTTCGGCTCGGGGCACCGGCTGACGCCCTCTACTCTGGATGCCATGATGGAATACGATTGGCCGGGGAACGTGCGCGAGTTGCAGAATTCCATTGAGCGTATGGTGGCCCTGAATACCGGACCCTGGCTGCACGCCGCGGACCTGCCGTCCGCGCTCCAGAACCAGCGGCTGGCCGAGCCCGCGCTGGCCTCCGCGGTGGCCGCGGGTTCTGAAACCGGACCGTTGCCCCTGTTGCATGTGCCGCCCCGCCAGTGTGATTTGTTCCTGCCCACCGTGGAAAAGGAGACCATCCTCAAAGCGCTCCAGGCCACCCACGGCGATCGCGCCAGGGCCGCCCAGTTGCTGGGCATCGGCCGTACGACCCTATACCGCAAGCTTAAGGAATATAAAATCGAGAATTGAACATTGCGCTGGATTCCACGTATAGCGTAGGCGCGGACCTCTCCGGCGTGGGCGTGTATTCGAGGGAAATGCTGGCAGGCCTCGCCCGCGCCCATCCCGCCGACCGGTTCGCGTTCTGCTACCGGCCACACCGGTACTTACGTTCTTTTCGCGAGCGCTTGCCCGCCAATGCGGGGAGGTTCCTGCTGCGAGAGGCGCACGCGCCCCGCTCCGCGGATCTCTTCCATGGGCTGAACCAGCGGCTGCCCCATGCCCGCCTGCGCCGCGCCGTGACCACTTTCCACGATCTTTTCGTGCTTACGGGCGAATACTCCACGCCCGGCTTCCGGCAGCGGTTCGCGGAACAGGCGCGCGACGCAGCCGGCCGCAGCGACCTCATCATCGCCGTCTCCCGGTTCACCGCACGACAAGTGACCGGTTTGCTGGGTGTGGAGGAATCCCGCGTGCGGGTCGTGCATCACGGGGTGCGGCCGCCGGCGCTCGCGGCTGCTGCCCGTGAAAAGATCATCCTGCATGTGGGTGCCATCCAGCATCGGAAGAACATCGCGCGGCTGGTGGAGGCGTTTGAAAGGGTGGATCGGGATTGGCAGCTCGTGCTCGCCGGCTCGAGTGGGTTCGGTGCCGCCGGGATTCTGGCCGGAATTGCCCAGTCGCCCAGCCGTGAGCGCATTCGCATCCTGGGTTACGTTTCCCCGGCAGAACTGGCGAATTGGTATGCGCGCGCCATGCTCTTCGCCTTTCCCTCGTTGGACGAGGGCTTCGGGATGCCCGTCCTCGAGGCCATGGCCTCTGGCGTGCCTGTGCTCGCGTCCAATCGTTCCGCAATCCCTGAAGTGGCCGGCGACGCCGCCTGGCTCGTCGATCCCGAACAGACGGAAGAGATGGCAAACGCATTGGTTGCCCTGACTGGCGATCCCGCGCGCCGCGCAGACCTCTCCGCCCGCGGCCTGGAGCGCGCACACATATTTACCTGGGATGAAACGATCCGGAAAACGTGGCAGGTCTATTTGGAACTGGCCGGTGGCAAGCCAGGCTAGCGGGACTCGTCGTCCACGGCGATTTTGAGCGCCTTAAGGAATCGATGGTCCTGGGTGGTGAACTTGATCTTTCCCGCGCTTTCGAAGCCGTGCTTCCGTTCGGTTTCGGCGGATGGCTCTTCTTCGGAGCTTTCGTCCCCGTTTTCGTCCCGCTTATTGAAGCCGATGGTGGCTTCCAGCACTAGGAATACGTCGTACCCTGCGCGTTTAATTTCGCCGATGGCTTCCGCGATCCGGTCCGATTCTGAGAGCGAGTCGTTGATCGCGTTCCCCAGTTCCTGCATTAGGTTCTTCAATGGCTCGTCCACAACGACCTCCCCTATATTGTGGGATGCAACCGCCTAACGTCTCGTTGCAATTTCGACGTGGCAACTTCTATACCCGCTTAGATTGTAGTGGAGCCCCCAACGCTTCACAAGACCCCACCTGGTTTTTTATCGGCATCTCGCACCCAATCCAACAGGTACCATTACTTCTGATAACATCAAGTTGTTGTGCCTAAGCGTAACATTTATCGGGACGGAGCGCGAGCTTACCAACAGGGTCGCCGTTTTTTCGGATTTGTAGTTCCGGCGGTCATGAAGCCAGCCCGCACTCTGTGGCACGAAATCCTCGGATTCGTGTTCGTATTGATGGCCATCACCTTTGTTTTCTCGGGTTTCCGCGCCATCCGCCAGTTTGACGGCAGCGCCGGAGCCGTAGCGCGGCTGGCCATGCTGGGCATTGGTGTGTGCCTGCTGGGCGGATACGGCATCTCCTCGTTCCTCCGCGCACGCAAAATTTCTCGCTCGTGACGGCCCCTCCGTCACGGGCCCTAGACGTGCATTTCGATCGCCGCGCTCGGAGGCCCGTAAACTTCGCGTAGCGGCTCCGCAACCTTCTCGGCGGGCTTCGGACGCAATCCTAGGCGGTGCATCAGCCGGCCGACGTGATCCGGATCGTACCGGATGCCGAAACGCCCCTCAATCGCGCGCGCCAGCCGCGCGGTGGTCCACCGGTCCGTGTCGAAGCCGAATTCCCGAGGTCCGCCGGCGAAAATCTCGCGCACCTCCGACAGTTGGCTGGATGACAGCCGGCTGGGGCGCCCAGGCGCCTTGCGCTTCCGGAGGCGCTCCATACCTTGGCCCTCCAGAGTGCGGTACCAGCGGGACGCCGTGGTCCGGCTCACCCCGAACTTGCGGGCGACCCGGGCTTGTGTGGTTCCCTTCAGCAGGTCCTCGGCAGCTTCCAGGCGCCTGCGTTCCATTTCATCGCGATTCAATGTAACCGTAACGGTAGCGTACATTCCTCGCGCGGATTATTGGCCAGAGCAATATCAATATACACTAAAACATTTTCGATGTAAATTGATTTTTCGCGCGAGCGGCGAATCTTTTGGGATCGCCGCGCGAGGCGAAGATGACTCAAATAAACAGTTGCACGCCGACATGGAAGAACTCAGCCAGTTTTTTGGCTTGCTCCTTGGTCATGGGGCGCTTTCCGGCGAGAATCTCGGATACCCGGCTTTTGGAACCGACTACGGGCCAGAGATCCTTGGGCGCTAGCCCGCGCTGCTCCAGCAGAAGGCGACGATCTCGTGCGGCTCGGATTTCGGTCTCGGGTACTCCTTCTCCTCGAAATCGTGAATCAGGTCCGTCAGGAGTTCGAGGAGCGCAACTTCCTCCGGCGTCATGTTCTTCTCGCCTTTCTCCATCAGGGATTCGACCACGGCGAGGGCGCGTTCGTTCTCCTCCTCAAGTCTTGATGACCTTGGGAACCGCTCGCGCCAGAAGTCGTCCATACCGCTTTAGATCGAGATCTTCAAGTGTGGGGCTCATCGCTTCCATCCCCCCTCGTCATACTCCTCGTGCGTGAGAATGCGCTTTATGTGAACGATCTGGCGTCGATAGTGAACGAACGCGGTCAAGCGATACTTGTTTCCGCCCACATTGAACACCGTAAGAGCGCCCGCGAAGTCGGCCGAGCCGAACCCCGCCTTCAATGCGCCCGGACCGTTCCACTCCGCCGCCTGGAAGGCATTTGCCCACCGCTTTAGAGGCTCGGCCGCCTCCGGGAACCGCTTCCCGAATTCGCGAATCCGCGGGTTCCTGGTGATCCTCAGCGCCAGGTTCCCATATCTGGAACCCGCGAGTCAAGGAAGGCGGTCTGCACGGTAGCGTGTAGCGTTGGCCTCGAAGCGATGACGCGCGCGAGGCCGCATTTCCCCATCGAGTCTTTGACGTAAATAACCGATCACGTCGCTTCAGCCGCGGGAAAGTGTGCTTTCTACCGCACCCGGAACTGCATACTGCTCGCGAGCGTGCCGCTGGGAGTGACTACCTGGACCTCGCCGGTGGTCGCGCTGGCTGGAACGGTGGTCGAGATCGCAGTGCCTGTGGAGTTGACGGTGAAAGCCGCCTGAGTCCCGTTGAACGTGACGCTGGTCGCGCCGGTCAAAGCGGTTCCCAGGATGGTGACCCTCGCTCCCACCTTACCGGAGGCGGTCTGCGTTTTCACAAATGCGCCGAGACCCACGGACAGGTTGTAAGCTGTGCCCGAAATCAGAGACGTGCCGCCGCCCGCCCAAGTCGTCCCGTAGAAGTTGCCATCGGTACCCTGTACGACTGGGGCGAAGCAGTCAAAGCCGTCGGTACGGTCGAAGCTGTGCAGAGTGGTCAGCACGCCGGCCGTTGTAAAGCGGTAGATCGTGCCACATCCGCTGTCACACAAGGGGTTTCCCCCGTACGCGGTTGTGCCATAGAAATTCCCGTCGGTGCCCTGAACCAGAGACGCCTGTGGAGATTGGCCATCAGGGCACCCACTTTGGGGGCAAAAGCTGTATAGCGTCGTCAGCACGCCGGTGGGAGTGATCTCGAAAATGGTCCCGGCGCTGTTGTCCCCACCGCCGGCAGTTATCCCATAGAAGTTCCCGTCGGTGCCTTGGACGAGAGCGGCGCTAGCGCCGCCGGTGAGACTATTCAGGGCCGTGAACGTGCCCCCTGACGTAATCTTGAAGATTGTGCCGCTCGCGGCCCCATAAAAGTCTCCGTCGACACCCTGGACCAACCCGGCCACGGGATAGTCGCCGTCGGACCCATCGAAAACATGCAACGTCGTCAGCTTGCCCCCCGGCGTGATCTTGAAAACCGTGCCACAGGTGGTGCCGGTACTAGGGCACACGTTCGGTCCGCCCTGTGACGTTGTCCCGTAGAAGTTCCCGTCTGCGCCCTGCACCAACCCCGCGAAGGGGGCGGCACCGTCGGCACCGCCAAAGACATGAAGGGTTCTTAGTGCGCCGTTGGCGGAGACGCTGAACACCGAACCGTCCTGCTGGACCCCGCCACGTAAGGTCGTTCCGTAGAAGTCTCCGTTCGTAGCTTGAATCACGCCGCCATACACGTCGGGGACGCCCGGCGCGCCCTTGAAGCCATACACGGTCGTCAACACGCCCTCTGGGCTAATTTGAAACACCGAACTCTGCCCCGAAGTTGTGCCATAGTAATTTCCGTCGGTGCCCTGAACCAAGCCCGCGTAGGGAGAGCAATATCCGTTATGGTCGCAGTGGGCTCCCGGCACATCGGCGAACACGGCTAGGGTGGTGAAAGTCTGGCCAGGCAGCGCCATTGCCGTCGCGACACACAGCAGGAAAGCGACGGATGCCCTTCTTCCCAGGTGCAATTTCAATGTCCACGCGAGCCACATCAAGGGCGCACGCTTTCCGATTCGCATGCTAGTTAGTCTCCTCCGCACAGGGGCCATTCCATACGCCCGCCAGTATGCTATCACACATTCAGCTCTCGACCTCCCATTTTGCCGGAGCTGGCTGTACCAGACGAAGTAGCCCGGGTTCCAACCACCGGTAGAGTCTCTTCCATCCCATTTTCAGCAACTAGGGCACATTGCCCCCACTCCACCCCATTTCCGGCGTGTATGATGGAAGCGTAAGGAGACCACCACCGGAATCAGCCTCCTCCAGCCGCCATACGATGCCAACCCATCGCCGCACGGGCTTGGCTTCGACCATTTTTCAAGTACTAGCAATCAAGCCACTTATTGGGTTCGTTGGTCAATAAATCGATTTTCGGGCGACAAATCTTTTGGGAAGAACATTGAACACCGTAAGATCGCCCACGAAGTCGGCGGAGCCGAAGCCCGCCTTCAATGCGCCCGGAACGTTCCACGCCGCCGCCTGGACGGCATTTGCCCAGCGCTTGAGAGGCTCGGCCGCCTGCGGGAACCGCTTCCGAATTCCCGAATCTGCCGCCTGCTGGTGATCCTCACAATCCAGGTTTCAACATCTGGAACTAGCGGTCAAGAAGGGCGGGGTCGGGCAGGATGATGCCGCTGATAGCGTCGGCGCGGAGCTGAATCAGCCTCTCCAGCCGCCATACGATGCAAACCCATCGCCGCACGGACTTGGCTTCGACCATTTTTCAAGTGCAAGTAATCAAGTCACTTATTGGGTTCGTTGGTCAATAAATCGATTTTGGCGGCATCCCGTGAAGCCAAATCCGCCCCAATCTGGCGGGAGCCCGGCCCGTTCCGCTAACATATAAGAGATCCCCTCGCTCCGAAACAGGCCGAACAGCACCCCATGAACAACGTTATTCATCCGATCCGCAACATCGCCATCATCGCCCACGTGGATCATGGCAAGACCACCCTCGTCGACGCCATGCTGAACCAGAGCGGCATCTTCCGCGAGAACGAAGTACACGTCGAGCGCGTAATGGATTCCAACGCCCTCGAACGCGAGCGCGGTATCACCATCCTCGCGAAAATCACCGGCATCGTCTATCAGGGCGTCAAGATCAATATCGTGGACACCCCCGGCCACAGCGACTTCGGCGGCGAGGTCGAGCGCGCCCTGAAAATCGTCGACGGCGTCATGCTGCTGGTGGACGCCAGCGAAGGCCCCCTGCCGCAAACCCGCTACGTGCTCTCTAAGGCCCTCGAAGCCAAGCTGCCGCCTATCGTTGTGATCAATAAAATCGACCGGCCCGATGCGCGCGTTCCCGAAGTCCTGAACGAGATCTACGACCTCTTCATCGATCTGGATGCCACCGAGGACCAGCTCGATTTTCCCGTCCTCTATACCGTGGCCAAGACTGGCGTGGCCAAGACCTCCATGGAAGACGATTCCACAAACCTGAAACCGCTGTTCGACGCCATCGTCAAACACATCCCGGGGCCGTCCGGCGATCCCAATGCAGTGCTCCAGATGCTGGTCGCGAACCTGGATTACAGCGACTACCTGGGCCGGTTGGCCATCGGCCGCGTCTTTGAGGGCACTCTGAATTACGGGGACACCGTGGCGATCTGTAAGCTGGACGGATCCCAGCACTCGACGCGCATCACCAAGCTCTATTCGTTTGAAGGGCTGAAGCGCGTGGACGAAACCATCGGCCGGCCCGGCGACCTGCTGGCGATCGCCGGCGTGGAAGGCATCACCATCGGCGAAACCGTCACCAACGCCGAGACTCCCCTCCCGCTGCCCCTGGTGCAAATCGACGAGCCCACCATCGCTATGACGTTCACCATCAACACGTCGCCGTTCGTCGGCCGGGAGGGCACTTACGTGACATCGCGCAATCTGCGCGAACGGCTCGACAAGGAACTGCTGACCAACGTTTCCATACGGGTGGAAGAACTGGGTCACGATACGTTCAAGGTGATGGGCCGCGGCGAACTGCAATTGGCCATCCTCATCGAGATGATGCGGCGCGAGAGTTATGAATTGATGGTGGGTAAGCCGGAAATCCTCACCCGCACCATCAACGGCAAACTCAATGAACCCGTGGAATTGTTGGTGATCGACTGCCCGGAATCTTTCATCGGGGTGGTTATCGAGAAGTTGGGCAGCCGCAAGGGTAAGATGAACAAGATGGTAAACCACGGCTCCGGGCGCGTGCGGCTGGAGTTTCACATCCCCTCGCGCGGCCTCATCGGCCTCCGCAGCGAAATCCTGACCGACACCCGCGGCACCGCCATCATGAACTCGCTGTTCCACGGATACATCGAGTGGCAGGGCGACATTCCCACACGCCCCACCGGCTCGCTGGTGGCGGACCGCGCCGGCAAGGCCACCGGTCACGCCATCTTCAATCTGCAGGAACGCGGGGAAATCTTCGTCAGCCCCGGTACCGAGGTTTACGAAGGCATGATCGTGGGCGAGAATGCGCGCACGGCCGACCTCGACGTCAACATCGTCAAAGAAAAGAAGCTGACCAATATGCGGGCGTCCACGGCGGATGAAGCCATTCGCCTGGTGCCGCCGCGCGTCTTGAACCTCGAGCAATCCATCGAGTTCATCCGCGACGACGAATTCGTGGAAGTGACGCCTACATCGATCCGCCTGCGCAAGAAGACCCTCAAGTCCAACCAAAGGTAGTCTCCATGTCTCGCGCGCGGCCCAACGCGGTGTGGATTCTGATCGCCGCGTATGCGGCGCTGGTCTTCGCTGTGTTGGGGATCGCGCCCCTGTGGCTCGATGAATTGCAGCAGCTCGTCGCGGGCCGCGAGAGCTTAGCGGGCTTGTTGCGCTGGGTCGAGTTGAATCCCGGCGCGGCGCCGCTGCCGTACCTGGCGCAACGAGCCGCCGTCGATCTATTCGGCACGTCCACCTTTGTAGTTCGGATTCCAACAGCTCTTTGCAGCATCGCGGGTGCGGTGGTATTCGCGTTTCTTTCCCGCAGGTTCGGAGTTCGCTCGCCGGCTCTGGCTACCGTCATGTTCCTGGCGCTGCCGTTACAGTTCCGGTATGCGCTGGAAGCCCGCGGATACTCGTTGGGATTGCTTTGCGCGTTGCTGTCGCTGCTTTTGTTTATGCGGGCCCGCGCGCGATGCACCGTGGAAGCGGCGGTTCTCTATGGACTGTCGGTTGCGTTGGGCCTCTACTCCCAGCCCTTGACCATCCTGCCGGTATTCGGCGCGCTTTTCTGGCTGATTGGCGAGCGCCGGGTGAACTCGCCTAGCAAGCGGCTGATCCTAGGCGCGGCGGCGCTGGGAATGCTGTCGTACATTCCCTGGTATGTGCTGCAACGCCAGACGCAAGAGGCCTTCGGGTCGATGGCCTTCTACTTCTTCTCCTGGCGGCAGGTCACTCCCGGCGGCTTGCTGCACGAGGTCAGCGGCGGCGGATATATCTGCAGCGCCGCCCTGTTGTGCGCCGCCGCGGTGGGGCTGGCCAAGCTGCCGGATCGCCGGCTGCTGGCATGTATGGGGCTGGCCGCGCTGGCTGGACCCATCGTGGTGGATGCGCTGGTCAACTATTTCTTCGCGGCCCGCCAGCTCTTGTTCGCCGCCCCGGTGCTGGCTCTTTGCGCGGCCGGCGGCATCGAAAGGCTTCCCGGCGGCGCGCGCCGCTGGGCAGGCTACGCCTTGTGCCTGGTCTTCCTGGCAGCCGCGGCGGTGACCGACTACCGTCTGGCCACGATTCCGAAAGATGGATTCGGCGCCCAAGCCCGCGCGCTCGCGGCGCCTTTGCCTGCCGGCGCCTGCGTTGCGGTGGCGCCGCCGAATCACGCGGCGTACTACTTGTTCCTCCGGCCCGAACTGGAGCGCAGGATCTGCGCCGAACCGCCGGACGCCGCCCGCGTGATCGCGGTGATGAGCCCGTACAGCCGGAAACTGGAGCGCGATCAGTTGTCGCGCCTGCTCGACCGGAATTACGACCAAGCGGCTGTCTTGCAGTCCGGCGCCGGTGCAATCGTAGCTTATCGCCGCCGCTGACCTCGTGGCGCACGCTTCAGCGACCTGGCGGGACTTTTAAGTCCCGCAACGGCGAACTGAAGTTCGCCGCTCGTAGGCCCCTGCCGCATCTGTAGCACACTGGTAACATGCCCGCTGAATCGGCGGACCCCGGCGAACATTTTACTCCCACGGATTAAGCACCTCGATGCCCAAGCCCGCGAAATCACCCACGTTCCGCGTAACGAGAATAAGGTCGTGCTCAAGAGCGGTTGCGGCGATCAAGCCGTCTGGCGCCGCGACCGGTCGCCCCTTCAACTGACATTCGCCGTCGAGGATGCCCCACCGTTCCGCAATCGCCTCGCTGACAGCTCTAGTACACGGTCCCCAAACCAGGGGCGCAACACAGCATCGAGCCACCGTTGCAAATCGGCGCGCCGGTGCTGCTCTGGATGAACCGTGATGCCCTTGCAAGACTCGCCTATGCTGATGACGCTGAGATAAAGCAGATCGTCGTTTGCGGCTTGCAGCCAGCGCGTCACGCGCGGATCGGGTTTGGGGCGGCGCAATTCGGACGGGACATTGGTGTCGAGTAGAAAGCCCTTGCTCTTGCAAGATCAACCGGACGGGAAGGCGTCCTGTTCCGGCTGAAATCAAGGTCAACCCCTTTCCATGGTGAATCCTCGAACAGCTCAACGAGGCTCTTGCGCCCTTGCGGCCGATGGTACGGCGCGGGTGCCGCTGATACGGTCGCCCTGGTTTCCTTTTCTTCAAGAGCGTCGAGGGCCTTAGTGAGCAACTCGTCGGCGTTCTGAAATTGGCCGCTCTGAATCTGCGCGCGCACACGTTCTTCAACGGCGGGCGTATGGATCTCGAGGTTCATGGTCGCGGCTCCTCTCTTCTCAGAACAACGCTGTTACATTAGCGCACCGCTGGCGCAAATAGGCACTCCTCAACAACTAGCCCATTATCTCATGCGCGGTTTTCGGGCGGCCGGGATGTCCGCGCGGTTACCTTAGCGCGCCGGGCCGGGCGGCGCGAAACGTCCGAGTCGCCGGCAAGGGCGGCGATTTGCCGCGCCCTGTAGCACACTGGTAACATGCCGGCTGAACCGGCGGACCCCGGCGAACCCGTCCGCATCCCGATCACCGATGTCTTCGACCTGCACAGCGTCCCGCCCCGCGACGTCCAAGGCGTCGTCGAAGCGTACCTCGAAGAAGCGTGCCAAATGGGTTTCCGCGCCATCCGCATCATCCACGGACGCGGCATCGGGGTCCAGCGCGAGATCGTGCGCGCCGTTCTGGCTCGCACCGCCTTCGTCGTCTCGTACCGCGATGCGCCGCCGGAAGCCGGCGGATGGGGCGCCACCATCGCCACCCTGGACACTCGAAGTGCCCGCTGAATCGCCGG
>JBEKIM010000221.1:0-11086 GCA_050011755.1 Bryobacteraceae bacterium
GAACACATAATACCAGTGCAGGACCGCCAGTTTGATCTTCCCCGATTTGTCCAGCGGCAGACGGAAGAAGGGCCAGTTCACAGGGTTCGCGGCACCCACGATCTGCCCCAGAAAGGGCTGCCCGCACCATTGGTATGGATCCCACAGCGGAAAGGCGTGCTGGTTCCACCGCAGTGCCTGGAACTGGAATCGCGGCGCTTCCATCCGCACCAGGTCGGGACTGCCCAGCCAGGTATATTCGTGCGAGAGGGTCAGCCGCCAGTAGAAACCGCAGCAGATCACCACCAGCAGCACCGGCGTCGCCACGGCCTTTTTCATAACCACGCATTCTAACGCCTTTGTAGACCGGGCAACCAGTTTGCGCAGTCTTTGCGAGAAACCGGGATCTATTCAGAATCCCTCTCGCCAGACGGCCAACCAGCGACGAACATCTTAACCGCCTTCCTCGTTTTTCGCAGTCTTTGCGCCCTTTGCGGTCCCCTTGGCGTCTTTGCGAGAAACCTGAACGCTTACACAAAAAGCCAGACCCGCCCCTAACCCGGCTTCACCTCACCCACCGTCTCCCCAAACCGTTCCACCCGCACCCGGCTGATCCGGTTGCGCTCCATCTCCAGCACCGTGTACCGCCGCCCGGCGTAATCCACGCGCTCTCCCGCGTGCGGAATATAGCCCAGCTTGTACAATAAGAAGCCCGCCAATGTCTCGAACCCCGCTTCCGCCGGGATATCAATGCCATACTCCGTTTCCAGATCGCGGATCCGCGTGGCCCCATCCAGTTCCACTTCGCTCAACTCGGCGCTGGCCGCCCCGCCCGTCGCCGCGCTCTTCTCGTCGTATTCGTCTTGTATCGGCCCTACGATCTGCTCCAGCACGTCCTCCACGGTCAGCAGTCCGGCGATCGTCCCGAATTCGTCCACCACCATCGCCATGTGCGACCGCCCCTCCTGGAACTCCGTCAGCATCTGCCCCACCGGCTTGGTCTCCGGCACCACCAGGTGCTTCCGCAACAGCCGCCGGATACGAAACGTCCGGCTCGGCCGTCCCGCCCGGATGGCCTCCCGCCGCTCTTCCCAAACCGGCAGCAGATCCTTATAGTGCAACAGTCCCACGATCTGCTCCGGCTTGTCTTCGTAGACCGGAAGCCGCGAGTGCTGGTGCTCGATCATGGCGTGCAAAACCTGGTCCAACGTGGCTTCCGCCGATACCGAAATAATGTCGTTGCGGGGCACCATGATTTCGCGCACCGAGAGTTCGCTCAGGTCGAGCACACGGTGAATCATATCTTCCTGCGATTCCGGCAGATAGCCCAGACCTCGGCTGGAGGTCACGATCAGCTTCAACTCCTCCGCCGAATGCCCCCCCGACCGATGCGGGGCGCCCACTCGCAGCATATTGGTAATGGCGCCGCTCGATCGCTCGATCACCACTACGAACGCGATCGAAATCCGGTAGAAAATCAACAGCACGGGCGCCACGGTTATCGCCAGGCGGTCGGCGGCTGCGATTGCCAGGTTTTTGGGCACCACTTCGCCGATCACCACGTGCAGGTAACTGATTACCAGAAACGCCGCCAGCAGACTGGCGCCGTGCGTGATGGCTGCCGCCGTGGCTCCCCAATCGGGATGGAAAAACGATTGGATGATGCGGAAAACCGTCTCTTCGCCCGCCCATCCCAACCCCAGGCTGCTCAGCGTCACGCCCACTTGCGTCACCGACAGCAGTCGCGCCGGATTCGCCAGCAGATTCAGTGCCGCTTGTGCGCCGCTCTGCCCTTCTTCGGCAAGTTGCCGCAGGCGCGAGCCGCGCACCGAGAGCAAGGCCACCTCAGCGGCGGCGAAGAAGCCGTTCAGCCCGATGAGCAGAACTACCAGAATGAGGCGAAATCCCAGGTAAGATTGGGTCATGGTCCTGGCCAAGGCCAGAATCCTATTTTAGGACTTCGTGGGCGTACTGCATTTTACAATCGCCCGCTAACCATTTTGCCGGATGCTGCGTCTCTACAGATAACTCCGTTACACCTGGCGGGCGCATTCACCCGTATCCCCAAGATATGCGCCCGCACTCAATATCTGTCTTTGCAGGCGAGCGTAGCTACGCAGTTCCCTCGGCCGGAGCGCGCCACCGCAACAAAAAGAAATGATGGCCGCAAAGAGCGCAGCGGTATGGCAGCAGAATCCAGCGCATGGCCTGCTCAAAAGCGTTCCGTACGCCCACGCTCCTGAATTGCGCGGACCGGCAATGTGGACATTGTGGAGAAAACAAAATGCACCTCTGTTGTTGAACGGAACCGGAAGGCGAGGCCTATATTGGAAACGCGGGACGCGCGCTTAAAGCTGCGGTGCGCGCCATGCGGCGCCGAGATTCTCGGAAGGGGCCCTGCGTGGTGGTCTGCGCCGCTGCGCCGCCTCGTCTTTGGCTGCCGCGCGCGCCGTCGCACACGTGCGCATCTCTTCTTCGGTGAAGGTGAACGCCAGCGTCTCGCTGGCTTCGTCGCGCCGCTCCAGAACGCTCCGGCACAACAACGGCAATTCCTGGATCTGGATGCCGTATCTCCGGATCAGCGCGAGATCCGCGCGCACCGTAAATGCCGTCCGGATGCGGTCCGGCGCAACTCCTTCAAACGCAAACACGCGGCATCCTAAATCCTGAGTGAAGCCCGTCAGAACAAATTGCATCTTTGTGCTCCTTCCCGAACTTCCCTTAGACTCTTTGACTACGCCGGCCGCGGGCGTCATGCGCGCCTCGGTGATTGCCGGTTGAAGGCCGGTCCGTACTCGTGAACCAAGCGGTCCTGCCGCGCCGGCCGCTGGTCCCGGTCGCAAACCTCAAATACAAATCCGGCCGGCTTACTCCGCATGAGCGCCGATTGATTGTCGCTTAGGTGGCCAAGCAGCGCGGCGCGTATATCGTCGGTCTCGCCGATGTAGATCCACTGCGCGGCATTCGAGATTCCGTATACTCCCGACGCCATCGGCGCAAACGCCTGGATCATCCCCGGTACAAACGGCCGCGGCGTCAGATGCTCAAAGGGCATCCAGTGCCCCCGTGGCATCCGCCGCGAGACATCTCACGCGGTGGCCCCGTTTCTCTTCGAAACCGGTGTGCCTTTGGCGCGGTCCGACATTTGCCGCAGGCGCTCTACGAGTTCCTTCCCGATCCGCACTTCCGCCGGGTTGGATTTATAGCCCGGTAGCCGGGGATCGATATACTGTCTGCGGAATAGCTGATCCGATGCCAGGGCGGTTAACAGATCAATTTCTTCCGGGGTCAATTTCACGGTGATTACGGTCATTAAACTGTGCCTATAGTCTCACGCGATCGCACGCCAGAGTGGAAATGAGGGCGGCGGCAAGGAAAGCAATATATCGTGCTCTGGCTGATCCCCGCGGCCTTCCTGCGCTTATCCAACATAACAACCTCCCGGTTGGCAGTCTAAGAAGTGGGAATCAGATCGTCTGACTTAGTTCAGATGACCCGTGAGTGGGCAATTAAGTGCTCAGACGTCCACCATTATAGAAGAAACGATTTTGACTTGTCAAGCCGCCATCCGGCCACTTATACAGGACATACACACATTAATATCCGGTATAGGAGGACACCTATGTAGGACGCTAACAAACCCTTTCACACGGTGTGGGGCAGGCTCGCAGCCTGCGCGGGTCTCGTAGGCCCGCAAATCTGCAAGGGCGGAACCTGAGTCCCGCCCAAGCATAAAGCTACAACCCGAACAATCCTAGTAGCGCCCGCCACCGCCGCTACGGCCACGGCCACGGCCACCGCCGCCGCCAAATCCGCCGCCGCCACCGCTGCGCTCCGTCTTCGGACGGGCTTCATTGACGTTCAGTGCCCTGCCTTCGAGTTCTCTGCCGTTCAGCTCCGCGATCGCGCGATCCGCTTCCGCATTGCTGGTCATTTCGACAAATCCGAACCCTCTCGCTTGCCCGCTGTCGCGGTCGGTGACAATATTGACGCGCTCGACGGCGCCATACGCTTCAAACAGAGATCGAACCGCGGCTTCGGTGGCCCCAAAGCTGAGGTTGCCTACAAAAATATTCTTCATTTCTTTTCCTTATGGTTAAGTTACGTTGGAATCGGGCAGGATCGGACGAGGGCGGCGGACCGGACTAATGCGAAGATGCCAAAATGTCACTGCAACCACATTGTACCACCGAACCGCAAGCTATTTTCTCGATCGCGCGCAACGCCAAGCCCGCCGCGCGCCTGGCTGCCGGCGACAGCCCTTCTCCTAGGTCGAACGACCGCACGCCCATCCCGATCAGTAACGCCTCAGGCGCCCAGCCATACACCTCTTGCGCCCACCCCAGCAGGCTCTCGGGATCATACCCGTGCATCCCGGACGGAAGCCGCGGCTGCAATCGCGCGATCGTAATCCGTCCCGCCGCCACACCCGCGTGCGCATCCACGAAAACCACCCGCTCCGCCCGGCTGATGGGCTCGGCTAATTCCGGAGTCAGTTGCGTACACGCAATCGCCTCCCCGCCCACTTGCCTGGCCACAAACGGCCCCGCTCCGTCGTCCCCCCGCAAACTATTCCCATACCCGATCACCAATATGGTCCGTGGCGCACGCTTTAGCGTGCCGGCGGGACTTTTAAGTCCCGCTACAAATTGAGTTTTCATCGCACTGATTCGCTGCCGCTCTCCAACTCATCGAGCACCCTGCCATCCGCCCCCAGCAGCCGGATGTGCATGTCGGGCAGTCCCGCCGCGTGTGTGGAACAGCTCAGGCACGGATCGTACGCCCGCACCACCGCCGAAACGCGATTCAGCATGCCTTCCTGCAACCGCTTGCCGTCGATGAAATGCTCGCACACTTGCCGCACGCTGCGGTTCATGGCCAGGTTATTGTGCCCCGTGGCGACAATCAGGTTCACCCATCGGATCGCGCCTTTTTCATCCACCTTATAATGATGAATCAGCACCCCGCGCGGTGCTTCCGCGATGCCCACGCCCTCCAGCGCGTTCACCCCCGCGTGCGCCCGCACATGTGTATCCAGGATCGCCTTATCCGCCAGCAGCGCCTCCATCCGCTCCAGCGCGTAGAGCGCTTCGATCAACCGCGCATAGTGATAATGAAACGCGCTCTGGACCACGCGTCCGTACCGCTGATGGAATTCGACGAACTCCGCGTCCGCCTCCGGTGTGCCGCACCGGTCCGCGACGTTCAATCGCGCCAGCGGACCCACCCGGTACACGCCTTCCGGATACCCGAGCGGCTTGTAGTAAGGCGCCTTCAAATACGTCGTGGGCAGCGTCGTCTCCGCGATATATTCCGCGTACTGGTGCGGCCGGATTTGATCCACCGTGATATTGCCCTCCGCGTCCCTAAACCGCAGCTTTCCGTCGTAAAGCTGTAAGCCGCCTCCCGCGTCCACCAGGCCCGCGTACATCGTGGGCGCGTTGCCGAAATTCGCGATCTCTTCGCCGAACCCGTCCACCACGCCTTTGAAAAACGTCAGCGTGCGCCGGACAATACTCTTCGCCGCCGGCAGCTCTCCCCTGATCCGGTCGCGTACTTCCCCGCCTAACGGCGCATTCACTCCGCCCGGTACCGTCCACGAAGGATGGATGCGCTCGCCCGCCAGCCATTCGATCGCCTGCTGCCCGAACTTCCGCAGCGCGATGCCGTCGCGCGCCCGTTCCGGATGCTGCTCGATCAGCCCCAGCACGTTGCGCCGCGCCGGATCGGAGTCCATGCCCAGCAATAGGTCCGGCGCCGAGAGATGGAAGAAGCTCAGCGCGTGCGATTGCACGAACTGCGCGCAGTGCAGCAGTTCCCGCAGCATCGCCGCCGTCTCCGGAATCTGCACGGCCATGATGGCGTCGCATGCTTTCACCGAAGCCAGCAGATGGCTCACCGGGCAGATGCCGCAAATCCGCGCCGTGATCGACGGCATCTCGTAAAACGGCCGCCCTTCCGTAAACTTCTCGAATCCGCGCACCTGCGTCACATGAATTTGAGCGTCCGTCACCCGCCCTTCGTCGTTGAGCTGTATGGTGACCCTGGCATGCCCTTCGATGCGTGTAACCGGATCGATCCTAAGTGTCTTCATGGTGGCTCCATCAATCTCCTGCCGGGGAGGGCCTCCCGGACATCATCCGAACCTCACCTTTCCCGCCAGGTCCGGCACCCGCCCTTCCAACAGTTCGCCCAGCACAAATGCGATGGCCTTCGCCGGCGGCGGACACCCCGGCACGTGCAGATCCACCTTGATCGCGTCGTGTACCGGCACCGCGTGCTTTAGCAGCGCCGGCACGCCATCCGTCGGCGGGATCCCGTAGATGCCCTCCAACAGTTTGTTCACCGCGATGTTGTTCCGCATGGCGGGCACGTTGCTCGTCACCGCGCAATCGCCCAGCGCCACTACTACCTTGCTGCGCGCCCGAATCAACCGCGCTTTCTCCAAATCGTCATGACTGCTGACGGCGCCCTCCACCATGGTCACGTCCACCGACTTGGGGAACTCCTGCGCGTCCACCAGCGGCCCATAAACCATATCGATCCTGCCCGCCAGCGGCACCAGCGCCTCGTCCAGATCGAGCAGCGACATGTGGCAGCCGGAACAGCCATCCAGCCACACCGTCGCCAGCCTGGTCTTCTTCGTCATTGATTACCTCCACGCCTTACCGCCAGCCAGGTGATGTTATCCACCCGCTTGGTCATTTCTTCCACCGCCCAGCCCTTCTCCGCCAAAGCGCCGGTCGGGCATACCTGCACGCACTTCCCGCAACTGGTGCAGTTCCGCGCCCGGCCCCAGGGCCGGTTCAGGTCGCACGAGATCGTCGAGTGTACCCCGCGCCCCGCGATATCCAGCACGTGCGCGCCCTCCACTTCGTCGCAAACCCGCACGCACCGCGTACACAGGATGCAGCGGTTATGATCCAGCACGAAACGCTCGTGCGACATGTCCACGCCCAGCCGCGGGTAACTGTACGGATATTCGACCGATGTCACGCCCAGCTTCTGCGCCAGCGCCTGCAGCTCGCAGTGGCCGTTCGAAACACACACCGCGCAGTAGTGATTGCGCTCCGAAAACAGAAACTCCACCGCCATCCGCCGGTAGCGCGTCAGCTTCTCCGAGTTGGTCGTCACCGACATGCCGTCCTCGACGGGCGTGGTGCAGGCGGGCAGTAGCCTCCCCACCCCCGAGACTTCCACGATGCACAGCCGGCACGCCCCCACCGCGCTCAAACCCTTCAGGTAGCACAGCGTAGGGATGTATTTCTTGTTGGCCCGCGCGGCCTCCAGGATGCTTTGGCCCGCCGTGGCGTCCACGTATTCGCCGTCGATCTTGATGGAGACTTTGTCTGTTGACATGCCGGCTCCTTACATCTCGACCAGATCCTCAACTGGATGCCCATGCTGGTTCTCGCGGATGTCGCAGCGCAGGCAGCGCGCCGCTTCTTCTACCGCCTCCCGCGCCGTCAGCCCCAGCATGGCCTCGTTGAAGTTCAGCACGCGCTCGCGCGCCGGCATCTCCGCCAGCTCGTGGCGCGCGCATTGGCTCGCTTGCGCCGGGGGCGTCTTGGAATACTCGAACTTCGGCATGATCTTCTCGAAGCGCGCCGCCCCCATCAGGCGCTGGTCGATATTGCGGGCCGCCTTCTTGCCCAAACCCATGGCGTTCGAAACGTTCGAAGCCCCGGTGATGGCATCGCCGCCCGCGTAGAATTTGTTGCGGCTGGTTTCGAGCGTGAACCGGTCCACTTCGATGGTTCCGTCCTCTTTGATCTTCAGTCCCGACCCGCGCCCGAAATCCGGATCTACCGCTTCCCCCACCGCCAGAATGACTGTGTCGCAGTCGTACCGCCGGATCTCCTCGGTAGGCACCGGTTTCCGCCGCCCGGACGAATCGAATTCGCCCAGCCGCGTTTTCACCACTTCAATCGCCTTCACGTTGGCCTGTTCGTCGCCCACGATGCGGTGCGGCGTAGCCAGGAAGATAAACTTCACTCCCTCCGCCTCCGCCGCGTTGATTTCCTCTTTGATGGCCGGCATATCCTTGCGCTCGCGCCGGTAAATTACGGTGACTTCCCCGCCCTTGCGCAACGCCGTGCGTGCCGAATCGATGGCCGCGTTGCCGCCCCCGATCACCACCACCCGTCCGCCCAGTTGCGTGGCTTCCCGCTTCGAAACCGCTTCCAGAAAAATCAGCGCCGGCAGTACCCCCTTCAACTCCGTGCCTGGCAGATACACCCACGATTCCTTCCATGTGCCGATCGAAATGAACACCGCGTTGTACATGTTGTCCAGCTCGTTCAACGTGATGTCCCGCCCGATCACCGTGTCGCAGACGAATTCCACGCCCATCCGTTCGATCAGCTCGATCTCGCGGTCCAGCGCGGATTTAGGGAGCCGGTATTCCGGCAGCGCGTAGCGCAGCATCCCGCCCGGCAGCGGGTTAGTCTCGTACACCGTGACCTCGTGCCCCAGCAGCGCCATGTAGAAGGCCGCCGTCAGTCCTGTCGGCCCCGCGCCCACCACAGCCACCTTGCGATCAGTGGGCTGCAGCTTGTAGGAAGCCACCCGGTCCACCATCTGTTCGAAACGCTCCGAATCGTAAATCGAGTCCGCTATCGTGCGATGTACTTCGCGCATGTTCACGGCTTCGTCGATGCCATGCCGCCGGCACCGGTTGTCGCAGGGATGCTGGCAGACCCGCCCGGTGGACGCCGGCAGCGGATTGTCCATCACCACCGAGAGGAAGGCGTCCTCCAGCCTTTCTTCCTGGTAAAGCTGCAGGAAGCGCGGAATATTCATGTGCAGCGGGCAACTGTTTTCGCAAGGCGATAGCGCCAGATCCTCGCACACCCCCGCCCGGCAGCGGTGCGCGCGAATGTGATCTTCGAATTCGTGCCGAAAATGCCGCATGGTCGTCAGCACCGGATTCGGCGCGCTTTGCCCCAGCCCGCACAGCGATGTATCGCGGATCATCCGCCCCATCTCGTCCAACCGGTCCAGATCGTCCGGGCTGGCGTGCCCCCGGCTGAAGGCGTTCAGGATGCGCAGCGCTTTATCCAGCCCCACCCGGCACGGAATGCATTTGCCGCACGATTCCGCGTGCGTGAACTCGACGAAGTATCGCGCCACGTCCACCATGCAGTTGTCTTCGTCCATCACCACCATGCCGCCCGATCCCATGATCGAGCCCAACTGCGCCAGCGTTTCGTAATCTACCGGCGTATCGAACATCTCCAGCGGAATGCACCCGCCCGAAGGCCCGCCGGTCTGTACCGCTTTGATGTGCCGCCCGTTCGCGCCGCCTTCCCCTACGTCGTAGATAAAGGTTTTCAGCGGCGTGCCCAGCGGCATCTCCACCAGCCCCGTGTTCGCGATCTTGCCCACCAGCGAAAACACCTTCGTGCCCGCGCTCTTGGTGCTGCCCGTCTCCGTGAACCACGCCGGCCCTTTCGCCACGATCGGCGCGATGTTATACCAGGTCTCCACGTTGTTGATGTTCGTGGGGCAGCCCCACAGACCCTTCTGCGCCGGAAAGGGCGGCCGCGGCCGGGGACGCCCCGCAAAACCTTCGAGCGACGCGATCAGCGCGGTTTCTTCCCCGCACACAAATGCGCCCGCCCCTTCCACCAGGCTGATGTCGAAGCTGAATCCGCGGCCCATAATGTTATCGCCCAGCAGGCCGTACACGCGCGCCTCCGCGATTGCCCGCCGCAGCCGGTGTACCGCCAGCGGATATTCCGCCCGCACGTACACGATGCCTTCCGTGGCCCCCGTCACGTACGCGCCGATGATCATGCCTTCCAGCAGCGCGTGCGGATCGCTCTCGATCTCGTTCCGGTTCATGTATGCGCCCGGATCGCCTTCGTCCGCGTTGCAGATAATGTATTTTTGTTCCCCTTCCGCCTTGCGCAGAAACTCCCACTTCAGCCCCGTCAGAAATCCCGCGCCGCCGCGCCCGCGCAGCTTCGACGCCTTGATCTGCTCGATCACCATCTGCGGCATGGCGTCGATCAGCACCTTATATAAGGATTGATACCCGCCCACCGCGATGTACTCTTCGATATCGTCCGGGTTGATCAGGCCGCAATTGCGCAGCACGATCTTCTTCTGGTGCTTGAAAAACGGAATCTCCCGCCATAGCGGGATCTCTGGAAACCCCTCGCCATAGCGCACCTGCGCCGTCAGATGGTCCCATTCCTCGATTCTGCAGAGCGCCAGGTCCGCCGGTATCCTCCCGGCTTCCATTTCGTCCAGCAGCCGGTCCACGTCGTGCGCCTGGAAGTTCCGCAGGATCGCCAGCGGACGGCCCGGCAGCCACACGTTCACCAGTGGCTCCTGCGCGCAGAATCCGAAACACCCCGCCGGCGCCAGCCGTACGTCGCGCCCCCGCTGGTGGATGGCTTCCGAGAAAGCGTGGAAGACGCCTTCCGCCCCGTTGCCGGTCCCGCACGTGCCCATGCCCACCGCGATCCGCGGCCGGTTGGGCAGCAACTTCGCCAGGCCCGCTTCCTTCACCGCGCTGAATGAGGAGATGTCCTGTATCCGCATATCATTTCCCGTTTGCGCGCTCCAGCGCTTCCACCTCGCGATGGAGCGCCTGCTCGTTCATGTGGCCGTAGATCGCATGATCCACCTCCACCACCGGCGCCAGCGCGCACTGCCCGAAACAAGCTACCGTACGCAGCGAGAACTTGCGGTCCGGCGTGGTCACGCACACCTTGTCGGCGCCGCTGTCGTCGTTCCCGTCCGGCACGCCCAGTTCCAGCTTCAGGCGCTCCAGCAGGCTGCGCGACCCGCGCGTATGGCACGCCGTCCCCCGGCAGATACAGATGGTGTGGTCCCCCTGCGCCTCCAGATTGAACAACGCATAGAAGGTGGCTACGCTAAACACCTGCGCCAACGGAATATCGGTCTTCTCCGCGATATATTCCAGAATCTCCAGTGGCAGGTATTTGTGCGGATTGTGGTCCTGAACTTTTTCCAGGATGGTGAGCAGCGCCCCCGAACGATCCTCGCAGGCCGCGATCACCTGGTCCGCGAACTCCTGGTCGCCCAGCGGCGGCTGCGGCTTCGCCAGTTTGGATTTCACGAAACGGTCTCCAAG
>JBEKIM010000222.1:0-11034 GCA_050011755.1 Bryobacteraceae bacterium
GATTCCCGCCCATTTTCAAAGGTCTGTGGGGTGAACCAGGGGTGAAAAGCACTTGTCACCCCCGATATAACGTCATGTAACGCCGCGAATTGCTCACGGGTATCTGCCAAGGGCCACCGATGGCAACTAATGGCGCGCCGCTCGGTAGTGGGTCCGTTTGGTTTTTCTTGGGCGGCCAGAGCCGGCTGAAAGCCGGCTGCGGGCAGAATTGCCCGCCCTCCAAAAACCAAACGGACCCACTACCGATTTTTCAGAAATCCGAGCCCGGCGCCGGCAATCTTTGGCGGCAGCCGGTCCGTGGCGGCGCCCCCACGCAGTTGACCCATTTCACTACCGAGGAAATCTCCAATTTCGCGGTGCGGCGCGATGGCCGGCTGGCCATCCTTCGCGGACACCCCGCATCAAGCCCCTCCAAGAAACTTTTCGCAGAGTGAGGCGATTGGCCCGGCGTTGCCGCTCTGTTACTGAAAGCAGTTTGGAAAAACCAATCTGCAAATACAATTTAACCGGAGAAAAACAATGAAGCTCACTCAATTCGCTTATCGTCTCGTTCCTGGCGCCGCCACGGCCATCCTGTGTCTCGGCATCGCCATCACCGCCATTACCGCTTCCGCCGCCAAGAATCCTCTGAATGAACCGAACGGCCTGGCCGTCGATAGCAAGGGGAACCTGTATGTCGCCAACAGCGGCGGCAACAATATTTTGATGTTCAACTCCAAGTACCAATACATGCCCGCCAAAACCCTCGTGCAGGGTGTTTCCCATCCCACGGGCGTGGCGGTCGATCCGATGGGCAACCTCTGGGTGGCGAACTATATCCAGGGCGGGGGCAGCATCACCGAGTACAGCAACGGACAGCAGGTCAGCAGCGGCACCATTACCGAAGGCGTCGACTCGCCGCTGGCCATCGCCGCGGATGGCTCCGGAAACATCTGGGTGCAGAACGCGAACACCTATGTCGATGCGTACAGGCAGCCGGTGCTGGGGATAGGCGCACCGACATTGGCGCAAACCTTCAATGTCACCGCTCCGTTATATGGCATTTCGGTGTGGGAGAATACGCTGGCACTGGGCGCTCCGTCCGCTTTCGAAGTAGGCTTCGCCAATGCGCTCGTGACCCTGGAGAGGGGTTCGTTCGCGGGAGCCTACTCCTCCACTGGGAGCGATAATGGGCTCTCCATCGCGGCGGATCATCAAGGCGGCTTTTACATTAGCAACCTGGATGGATCGGTCAACCATGACTTGAACGGCGTCGAGGCTCCCTTCCTGCAATTGAGCTATGGGCCGGCGGGTACGGCGGTGGATCCGGTAAACCAGCGGGTGTACTTCTCCTGCCTTTCGTGCAACTACATCCAAGCGTACAGCACGACCACCGGTCAGCTCTTGGAAACCATCCAGTAACTCCCTTTGGCGCTACCTATTCGGGGAACGGCGGACAACCACTTTGTTCGCCGTTTTCACACTTCCACTGCCATCACCGCCCTCCAAAGCGGGACTTGAAAGTCCCGCCGGCACGCTCATCTGAGACCCCATTGCCGCTCAATAAGTTAGCGCGCGCAGAATAACACAATTGGAGGGCGGCCAATCTTGGCCGCAGCCGGCTTTCCAGCCGGCTTAGCCACCTGAAAAGGCGGCTGCGGGCATGATTGCCCGCCCTCCAAGGCGAAGCGCTTTCGACGTTGCCCCACGCGGGTCTCGCCATTGTTTCACCCGCATCCGCGGGGGCTCTCGCTGAAGCGTGCGCCACGGGGCATCCACTACTCCAGCATCAGCGCGCACACTCGATCGATGGCCGCCCGCAGATCGGCCGGCGGACCGTTGTAGTTATTCACCAGGATGGAAAAGGCCAGCATCTTGCCGTCCGGGCGGCGGGCATATCCGGAGAGTGCCGCGACGTGGGAGAGCGAGCCGGTCTTGGCGAAGAGGCGGCCGGCGACGGTGGTGCCGGAAAACCGGGCGTGCAGGGTGCCATCCTGCCCGGCAACTGGAAGCAGGCTTACCCAGGCATCTCGCAGGCCGGAGCCATACATGTGCGCCAAAAGGCGGACCACTGCCGCCGGCGATACCAGGTCGAGGCGCGAAAGACCGGAGCCATCCGCGAAGGTGTAGCTACGGGGATCGATGCCTATCTCGTCGAGAAAGGCCTGTTCCTGGGCGAGTCCCGCTTCGCGGCTGCCGATATGCCGGCGGGCTTTGGCGACTGCCCGCAGCGCCATTTCGGCGTGCAGATTCTGGCTCACCTTATCGGTGATGCGCAGGTCTTCAAGGAGCGGCGCGGAATCGCGGCGGGCCAGTTCGAGGCCAGGGTCCGGTTCGGGGGCGGGGCCGTTTTTCAAATCAGCCACCTGGCTCGGGTAGAGGTGCAGCGCGCGGGGTTCGCCACGGATGACGATGCCATGGCGCAGCAGCGCATCGCGAAAGGCGCAGGCTGCATAGAGGGCGGGATCGTCGATGCCCAACACCTCGGTGTCGCCCGAATCGTGGAGCGGAAGATCGCCCCAAATACGCAACTGGCGCACGCCGGGCAGCCGCTCGACAGCGATTTTGCGCTCGACCTCGGCAGCGGGGGCGGTGGTGCGCACGCGATTGTCGATCTCATAGTATTCGACCGGCGGTGTCAGCAGCAGGCGGGCGGGATCGGAAACGCCGCCGCCCGGCAGGATGCCGACCGAAATCGTATTGTCATTGATGCACAAGGCGCTGACGGCCGCGCCGTAATCCCACACCGGATCGTCAATCGACCAGCCATCCGGATAGGGCTGCCAGACATAAGCCGAGTCGTCGCCGACGATGTCCGCGGTCACGCAGCGGACACCGTGGGCCGCCACCTGCGCGGCCAGATCCTCAATAGCCACCAGCGGGTCTCCGGGGGGCGCGTCGCGGCGATACGGGATGGCGCGGCCGGAGAGGTTGGGATCGCCACCGCCGATCAGCCGCAGAGATTCGACGCAGCCGTCCTCGTCCGGGGCGCGGTCGGCCGCAACGCGCGTCTGGAAGCGGTAATCGGGGCCCAGCCGGGAGAGGGCCAGGGCGGTAGTGAACAATTTGGCGTTGGACGCCGGCAAAAAGAGCCGTTCGGCGTTGCGCTCGAACAAGACGCGGTTCGGTTCGAGGCTGACGATGCGCACGCCCCAGAATGACGTGCGGGCCACCGGTGAGGCATCCAGAAACGAGGCGATGCGGCGGCCGGGATGCCATTGGGGTCCGGCGGCGGAGCCGGGCAGGGCGGGCCAAGCCGTCCACAGAAGGATCAGCACGGGCGCCAGTTTGCCAGGGGCCTTCAATGGCCCATCACCTTCGACTCCAGCCAGAGGAGCAGGAGCAATGCCGAAACCATGCAAGTTCCCAACAGCGGGACAACCACCACAATGCCGATACCCCAAACGGCGGCGGCGTAACCCAGGGTGGCGGGCGCGATCAGTCCGCCGAAGAGGGCAAAGGAGAAAATGCCGCTGAAGAAAACCGGATGGTAATAGGGGAAGCGGCCCCCGATCTTCTCGGCCACGAGTGGATAGATGCTGGCGAAACCCGCGCCGATCAGCAGCACACCGGTGGCGGCGCCGGACTGGCTGCCGGTCCAGGATGCGCGGGCCAACAGAAGGCAGCCGAATAAGGCGGCGACGACACTGCCCGCGAGCAGGCGGCTGTGGCGGACCTTGGGCAGGATGGCGATGACGGCCATGCGGCCCACCAGCAGCGACATCCAATATAAGGCCAAAATTCCGAGGGATGCCGGCGGGCTCATGCCCAGACGACGCACCAGGAACAGCGGCAGCCATCCGGCAATCGACCATTCGTTGCCGAACTGGAAGAACAGGAGCAGCGCGAACAGCACGGCGCCCAAGCTGCGGAAATCGCGCAAAACCTGGCGGAAATCGGCATGCGCCACCGCCGTTTTTTCCGGCACCGGAGTCCGCGCGTAAAGGCCGGCGAAGAGACCCGGGACCAGGGCCATGAGGATCAGGATGCTGGGCACCGTGTAGGCATAAAAAGTCCCAGCTACGAGCAGGGTCGCCGCGAGGCAGCCTACGCCGTAGTAGATTCCACCCATGGCCGCCACCCGCAGAGGCTCCCGGGAGTAGCAAACGGCGATGTTTTGGAAGAGACCGGCGTTGAGCAAGCCTAGGGCCAGGCCGAGCGCGGCCAAGCCGGGCATGCGCCATAGCCAGTGGACGGGGGGAGTGGCGACGGCCAGCGCCAGGAGCCCGGCGCAGCCCAGCGCGCAGGCGAACACCAGCAGAAAGCGAAGGCTCTTGCGGTAGAGGATGGCGGCCGACAACTGATGCGCGGCGATGACGCCCACCGCCAGGCTGAGGAAGCAGTTGCCGATGACGATGAATTCCGGAGGGTCGCGATGATAACCCCAGGCGGGCAGCACGGAGCCGAGCAGCGCGAAGAGGAATCCCGAGAGCAGAAATCCCGCCAACGCCTTGCCGGCCGAAGGTGCTGGCGCCATGGAAGCCTCCCCGACAGCCATGTGAGCCACCAGTCGATTGTAGCAAGCGATGGGCTTTGCGCTTCTCTCACAAAACTGGCTGTAGGCGCCATTGTTCACTTCACGGGGGCGCTTCGGTTGGCGGCGGCCGCGAGTGCTCGAGCGCAAGCCCGGGGTAGCGAGGAGCGTTCCGGCTTATGGAACCAGGTTTCGTCACTCTGTTACACTGGAACTCTTCCGTAATGCATACATCCTATTCCCGCTGGATTTCCGATTGGGAGTACAAACTCGCCACCCGCGACAGCAATCGGGTGGTGCGCGAGTTCGATTGGGGGCTGGATTGGCTGGGAATGCCGCCGGCCAACGGAAGCTCCAGCCAGGCGCTCGACGAGTTCGTGCGCGGCGTGCTGGCGGATTCGGATCGATTTTTCGGGAGCGAGACGCCGCGGGATTACCGGCTGGACGGCGGGCAGCTTACCTTCACCAGCGCCGTCGCGACAGCTTATCCCGAGAATAATGTGGTGCGGGCGGCCTTCTTCCCCGCGCGGCGGGACAACGGGCGTGCGGTGTTGGTGCTACCGCAGTGGAATGCGGACGAACAAAGCCATCTGGGACTTTGCAGGCTTCTGAACCGCTTCGGAATCACGGCCTTGCGGATGAACCTGGCCTATCATGGGCCGCGCATGCCGGCGGAGCTAGAGCGCGCCGATTATCATGTTTCGAGCAATCTGGGCCGCACTATTCACGCCGGCCGGCAATCCGTGATCGACGCACGCGGCTGCCTGGATTGGCTGGCGCAGCAAGGCTACCAACGGCTGGGGATACTGGGCACCAGTCTGGGCTCCTGTATCGCATTTATTACGGCCGCGCACGATCGCCGGATTTCCACGGGCGTATTCAATCATGTCTCCATGTATTTCTCCGACGTGATCTGGACAGGCCTCTCCACCGAACACATTCGTAAGGGGCTAGTGGGCCAGGTCACGCAGGACCAATTGCGGCGGTATTGGTCGGTGATCAGCCCGGCAGCCTATCTGGAGCGTCTGCAGAAGCGGGACCTGAAGAGCCTGTTGATCTGGGCGCGGCACGATTCCACCTTCCTGCCGGAGTATTCACAGCAGGTGCTGGAGTATTTCCGGAGCCGGCAGCTTCCGCACGAGGTCTTCACGCTGCCTTGCGGGCACTACACCACGGGACAGTTTCCTTTTAACCTGCTGGACGGTATGGTGATGTGCCGGTACTTAAACCGCAACTTATAGGGGCGTGAGCTTGCTAACCACCCATCCGTGGCGTACCGCAAGAAAACATTTGACAAAATTGCGGGTCGATTATAGGATGAAAATATCACTGGAAAAGGAGGTGGTCCAGAATAATGAATGAAAGTAGACCGCGCGAGGTGGCTGACTGTTGAGCCGACCGTTCTGACGTAGCCGGCTTCGTCCAGTGGCGAAGCCAAGTTCCTGTGGACCGGCTGCCTCTCGCGTAGCATGCCAAGCCTCAGGTTTTTATTTTGTAGGCTACCTTGACCCCCGTGGGTGCGTCTGTTGACTGCGCACCTGCGGGGGTTTGTCCGTTTTGCTATACTAAAATTCTCGAAAGGATCCCCGTTCAAATGAAGGCCGGTATTCACCCCGCTTATAATGAGCTGAACGTCATCTGCGCTTGCGGCCACACGTTCAAGACGCGTTCCACCCACAAGGGCGATATCCGCGTTGAAATCTGCTCCCACTGCCATCCGTTTTACACGGGCAAGCAGAAGCTGATGGATACGGCTGGACGTATCGAACGTTTTGAGAAGAAGTACAAGGAAAGCCGCGCGGCCAAGAAAGCCCAGCCCCAACCGGTAGCCTGAAAGGGCACCGGGGCTGGAATCCGGGGCTTTATTTCTTGGCTTGTTGTTCCTGCCGCAGTTTTTCGCGCTCCGCCCGCATCTTGGCATATTCGGCTTGCTGCTTGTCATCAAGCATGGCGACCACTCTCCGAATATGCTCATCCTTGATGGCTTTCTTGGTTTCGCGCATTTTCCGATCGCTCGAATCCATGATCTGCTGTAGTTCGGCGATTTGCGGGTCGGTCAAGTGCAAGCGGCTGCGCATGTCGTGAATATACTGTTTGTTGAGTTCGGCATGGTTGGGCGGGAGGGCGACAGTGGTGGCTGTCACGGTTTTCGTCATATAGAGACGATTGGCAAACCCGCCGACTACCGCGCCGCTGGCAAAGACTACCAGCAGATACAGTAGCGTGGCCAGATTGGATCGGCGCATCAGAGTTCGGCTCCCTTATAGTTCGTCGACGGCTGGTTCCGGCAGATCCGGAGTGTCCTGGGCGTGCCCGGCGGCCAGCGCCTCCACGTAGCTCTCCACCGAAAACACCGAGTTGCGGCCCTGCGGGATATACAAGTAAGCTGCCATCCCGATCGAAAGCACGGCCGCCGCCGTGACCAGGGCGCGCGCCCAGCGACCGAGGAAAAACACGGACCGCTGGCGTTCGTCGATGCGGCGCCACAGTTCGGGCATGAAATTGGCGGACGCATCCGGATCCGGACACGCTCCACGATAAGCCCGGAACAATGCGTCCAATGCTGCGTTGTCGTCGCCTTTATTTATCCAGTTCATACTTCTATATTTCGGCTTTCGCCGCACCTCTCGCGTTCGGTTCCTTGCCGGCTTCGCCGAACGCCTTCAACACCCGCTGCCGCGCCCGAAAGAGGCGCACCTTAAGAGCATTTTCGTTGACCCGGTAGATCTTTTCAAGCTCTTTCAACGAAAGCCCTTCCACTTCCTTCAGGGTCAGCAAAATCCTATCCGCTTCGGAGACCGCGCTCAACATGGCATCCACGGATTCTGAAATCTGCCGGCGCTGCCGGACATCGTAATCCACGCGGCCGCCGGCCATGGCGTCGGCCAGCATGACCTGCTGCTCCGACAGATCGGACATGCGCGATTCCATGCGCCGCCGGTGCTTCCGAAGATAATCATAAGCCGCATTCACGGTCAAGCGGTACAGCCACGGCTCAAAAACTTCGGCCGTGCGGAGCTGATCGAGCGAAAAATACAATCGCAGGAACACCTCCTGGCCCACGTCTTCGACATCTTCCGGCCTGGAAATCAGGCGCGCGATGGTTCCCAGGGTGCGTTTCCGGTATGCCAATACGATCTCGTTGAACGCCGGGGCATCACCCGCCTGTGCGCGTTTGATGATCTCGAAATCGACTAGCATGCGGCCCTGGTCCGGCCGGCAGCGAAGCACATGAGCTTCCGTGAGTTAAGGCGTACCGGCAATACACCTAGGTTACAACAAGCGGAGGGAGCAGTTGGCGGGCCGGCGGATACGCTTGGGCGTACCATGCCATCCGCTGTAATGGCGGGATTGTGCAACGTGGCTGCCCGGCTTCCCGGGGTTTCTCGCCAAGACGCCAAGGTGACCGCAAAGGGCGCCAAGAAGAAAAAGAACGGGAAAGGCCGTCGCGGCTACTTCATGAGGCCGCCCACGTAGACGGCCCGGTACCCTTCGAGCTTCGCCTCTGTGCCGATCACCTTAACGATATGGCCCATATGCTCGGCGCCGGCCGTTTTGATATCCACGCCGCCATCACGGCGCGGATCGTGTTCTTCCGGCATCACCATGTATAAGGTTCCATCCTTGGTGAGGAGGCCTACCGGCTGGCCGTTCTGGACGCACTTCTGTCCACAGGAGCGGTGCTTTTCGCCGTGCTTACCCAGTTGCAGATAGCAGGAGAAATCCACGACTTCGCCCACCAGGGTGACTTCATGGCCCGCCTCGGGCTTCTTATCGACACCGGCGGCGATGGTGGTGGCCGACCAGGGTTCCGCCATGGGAAAGCCCAGAGTGGCGGCCGGCGCATCGTAGGTCCCGGTTTCGACTTTCATTTCGGGATGCAGGATGGCGCCTGCCATGAGAACGGCTGCCGCGGAAGTAAGCGCGGCGCCAGACAGAACAGCTTTGAGAAGGTTCGACATAGTTCCCCCAGTTTACAACGGTGGGAGCGGGACATAAAAGTCCCGCCGGCACGCTGAAGCGTGTCAGGATGGCCCTGCGGGCCACCAAATGCAATGAAAACTCAATTTGGAGGGCGGCCAATCCTGGCCGCAGCCGGGTCTCCAGCCGGCTTAGCCGCCTGAATGGCGGCTGCGGGCATGATTGCCCGCCCCCCAATTGGGTTTTCAACGGTGCGCCATGGCCCCGCACGCTACAATAGTCACCGTGAAAGCATTGGCGTCGATTGTGCTGATGGCAACGGCCGCGATTGCCCAGCGAACTCCACTGTGGACTGGAGCCGCGCCCGGGGCGGTGGGTACGGAGGACGCAGACAAACCGTCCCTTACAGGCTATCCGGCCCCCGAAAAGCCGGCCATCGCCACTGCCGTGATTGTTTTTCCCGGCGGCGGGTACGGCGCCCTGGCCAAGGACCACGAAGGCGAACAGATCGCGCGATGGCTCAATTCGCTGGGTATTCAGGCCTTCGTGCTCGAATACCGCATCGCGCCGCGCTATCGCTATCCGGCGCCGTTGCTGGATGCGCAACGCGCCATTCGCTTGGTACGCGCGCACGCCGCCGATTACCGCATCTCGGCCGGCCGCATCGGCATCTGGGGATTCTCGGCGGGCGGACACCTGGCATCCACCGCGGGTACACACTTTAGCGACGGAGACGCGACCGCGGAAGATCCCATCGAGCGGGTGAGTTCTCGGCCGGATTTCATGATTCTGGCTTATCCCGTGATTTCTTTCATCACGCCGTATGCGCATTTGGGATCGCTGCACAATCTGCTGGGCGACAATCCCGATCCCAAGCTGGTGGCCAGCCTTTCCAACGAAACGCAAGTGACGGCGCGGACGCCGCCGACCTTTCTGTTTCATACCAACGAAGACAACGGCGTGCCCGCCGAGAACAGCGTGCTATTCTACCTGGCTCTGCGCAAAGCAGGGGTGCCCGCGGAGATGCATATCTACGAGCGCGGCCCGCACGGCGTGGGACTGGCATCCACAGACGCCGTTCTGGCTACCTGGGCCGCACGGCTAAAGGACTGGCTTGAAATTCGCGGACTTCTACAATAGCGCGCCGGCGGCGCTGATCTCGCTGCCCAGCCTGACGCCCGCCAGCGTGGTGGATATCCTGGTGGTCGCGTTCCTGATCTATCAGGCCCTGATGATCGTGAAGGGGACGCGCGCGGGGCACATTCTGATCGGCATCCTGATCATGGTGGCGGTTTACGTGGTGGCGCTATACAGCGGACTGGAAGCGCTACGCTCGGTGCTGTCGCTGATCGTGCCGTACCTGGCGTTGGCCGTAATCATCCTGTTCCAGTCGGAGATCCGGCGCACGCTGGCGCGGCTGGGACGCAAACGCTGGTTCGCGCGCGGCTACGAGAGGCCCGAGTTTACGGAAGACATTCTGATCGCGGTGCGGCGGATGGCGGAGGAAAAAACCGGCGCGCTGGTGGTGCTCGAAAGGGACATCGGACTGCGCACCTTCATCGAAAGCGGCGTGCGGCTGGACGCGGATCTATCGAGCGATCTGCTGCTGGCCATCTTTTATCCAGGGGGCGCGCTGCACGATGGCGCGGTGATCGTACACAAGGACCGCATCGCGGCGGCGGCCTGCTTTCTGCCGCTGGCGGTCAATCCGGCCGTGTCTTCCAATTTCGGCACGCGGCATCGCGCGGCCATCGGCATCACGGAAGAGACCGACTGCCTTTCGCTGGTGGTTTCCGAAGAAACGGGGCGCATTTCCGTGGCGGCTTTCGGAGAACTGACCACGGGACTGAACCTGCGGGAAGTGGACGAACGGATCTGCACGCACTTCGGGGTACGGCGCAGCGCGGCGCACCTGATCGAGGAATTCGCGGCGGACATTCCCATGGAAAGTCACAAGGAGGGCGGGCCTTAGTCCGGGTTGGGACTGCGGTCGTGTGGCGCCATGACTTTCTTCACGCACAACATCGGCTGGAAGCTGCTATCGCTGGCGGCGGCGGTGCTGCTTTGGATTTCGGTGGCCAGCGAGCCCGAACTGGCTACTTTCGTATCGGCGCACGTGGAATACAAGAACCTCTCGCCGGCCGTAGAGGTGAGCTCGGATGTGGCGGAGACGGTCAGCCTGGAAGTGCGCGGACCGGCCGAAGCGCTGCGTCTGCCCGAATTGCCGCGGCGCTCGGCGGTGGTGCTGGATCTGGCCGATATCGAACCGGGGCAGCACACCTTCACGATCAACAGCGGGGACGTACGGCTGCCGCGAGGCGTGCAACTGGTGCGCGCCATTCCGGCGCAACTGCGGATGGATTTCGAAACCGTGGCGACCCGCAGCGTGCCCGTCGAAGTGCGGTTCGCGGATCGCCTGCCGGCGGATCTGCAACTGGTGGAAGCCACGGCGGAGCCTTCCGCATTGGCCATCACGGGCCCCGCCAGCCGGGTGGCGCGGGTGGCATCGGTCAATACCGATCCGCTGGCGGTGAAACCGGAAGTGGGAACCAAACGCTATCGCCTGGAAGCCTACGTGAACGATCCCAGGGTGCGTTTTCAAGACTCGCCGCAAGTTACAGTAAGAGTCACACTCAAAGCGGCGGCGTCAAACAAGTAAA
>JBEKIM010000223.1:0-10931 GCA_050011755.1 Bryobacteraceae bacterium
CCCATCCGTGATATCGTGAAGTACGGTGTCTTCGCCTTTAAACGTCCACCTGGAACGCTATGACGGACCTCTCGATCTGTTGCTGGATTTGATCCGCAAGCAGCAGATCGAAATTAAAGATATCCCCATTGCTACCATCACATCGCAGTACCTGGCGTACATGGACAAAGCGCGCGAGTTAGATATCGACCTGGGTGCGGAATTCGTGTACATGGCGGCCACCCTGATCCACATCAAGTCGCGCATGTTGCTGCCGCGCGATCCGGAGCTGGCCAAGGATAACCCGGAGGAGGACCCGCGCCAGGAACTGGTCGAAAAGCTCCTGGAGCATGAAAAGTTCAAAAATGCCGCGGAGATGCTGCAGCAGAAACGCATGTTGGAGGAGAACGTCTGGTCCAATCCGCAGATCGCGAAGTTCGCTTCCGACGACGAAGACCCGGGGCTGGCGATTACGCTTTTCGACCTGGTGAAGGCCTTCGGCGAACTGCTGGAACGTGCCAAGAACCGGCCGGTCTATGAGGTATCCGAGGAAGAGACCAGCGTAGGAAAAATGATTCTGCGGCTGAAATCGCTGTTCGTGGAGGCGGGCGAGAATGAGCCCGTTTACATCATGCGGGTTTTCGCGGAGCAGCGCACCCGGAGGGCCATGATTACGTTGTTCCTGGCGGTCCTGGAGATGGTGAAACAGCAGGCTGTTTTGGTGGCGCAAACGGATTTATTCGGCGAGATCGTGCTGCGCAGACACCGCATGTTCGACGAGGTGTTTGCGGCGGATCAGCCGGCGATTGCAATCGAGAGGGAATACCGGTAGCGATGGAAGAGTTGCAGTTGGAGAAAGATACGGAGACGCCCGAAGGGGAAGCGGTGCCTGGTTCCGAAGTTGAGAGCGACGCAGCGGGCGCAGAGATTGAGGTGATTCCCGGCGGCGAACCCGAGGGCAACGATCCGGAAGGCGGCGCTGTAGAGAGCGATGGCGCCACGGTAGGGACCGGCGCCGGCGCGGAGTCCGGCGGACCGGAGTCCGTGGCTACGGACGATTTGCTGGCCGGGGTGGAAGCGCCCAGTGCGGCTTCGTCCGAAGATTCGCATCTCAAGGCCCTGCTGGAGGCCGTGGTTTACATCACCGAAGAGCCTCTTTCCCTGGTACAGATTGCGGCGGCCCTCAACCAGCCCCGTGAGCGGGTGCAGACCCTTCTGGACGAGTTGGTAGCGGAATACGACAAGCCCGAACATGGCGTAACCATGCGCGAGGTGGCCGGCGGCTACAAGATGACGACCAAGCCGGAACACCATGAAACGGTCCGCAATTTCGTCCGCAGCCTGAAGCCGCCGCTGAAGCTGTCGCTACCGGCGCTGGAGACGCTGGCTGTGATCGCTTACAAGCAGCCGGTGACCGCACCGGAGATTATGGAAATCCGCGGCGTGCAGGGCGCGGGCGTGCTGAAAACCCTGTTGGATCGCAAACTGATCGCCGCCGCGGGACGGAAAAACGTAATCGGCAAACCCATCCTCTATAAGACCACCCGTGACTTCCTGGTGCAATTCGGGCTGAAGGATTTGACCGAACTGCCGTCGCTAAAGGAATTTGAGGAAATCCGCCGCATGGCCATCGACGGCGACACGGCGGACGTGCCTGAGCCGGCGCCCACCCCCGGGCCGCCACTGGACCCGAGCTGATGCCGGAGGAAAGACTCCAGAAGATTCTCTCGCGCGCGGGTATCGCTTCCCGCCGAAAGGCGGAGGAGATCATTACGGAAGGCCGCGTCACGGTCAACGGCGCAATTATTACCGAGCTCGGCAGCAAGGCGGATCTCGATCGCGATCACATCAAGGTGGACGGAAAACTGCTGCGCCAGCCCAAACACCTGATTTCGATCGCACTTCATAAACCGCACGGGGTCATGACCACCGTCTCCGACCCCGAAGGCCGTCCCACCGTGATGGATCTGGTGCGCGGCATTAAGGAGCGCGTGTATCCGGTGGGCCGTCTGGATTATGCCAGCGAGGGGCTCCTGCTGCTCACCAACGATGGCGAACTGGCCAACGCCATCACTTCCGCTTCCACGCACATCCCAAAAACCTACCTGGTGAAGGTCAACGGTTTGCTGACGCCCGAGCAGGAGCAGCAATTCCGCGAGGGCGTGCCGCTGGGCGGGCGGCGCACGGCGCCGGCCGGTCTGAAGCTGATGTATCGCGCGCAGAACCCCTGGTATGAAGTGCGTCTGACCGAGGGCCGTAAGAATCAAATCAGGGAGATGTTCAAGCATTTCGGCCGCCTGGTCGAAAAGCTGAAGCGCGTCCGCATCGGGTTCCTGGAGTTGGGGCGGCTCAAGCCTGGTGAATTCCGCTACCTCACTGCCGAAGAAGTGGAACGCTTTCGCAAAGCGGCCACCAAACAGGCGAAGCGATGACCATCCCCGAATTGTTGAAAACCAGCCGCACTATCGCCGTGGTGGGGCTCTCGAACAAACGATTCCGTCCCAGCTTCGGTGTCGCGCAGTACATGCAGCGCAACGGTTATCGCATCATTCCCGTGAATCCATTCGAGCGGGAGGTGCTCGGCGAGAAATGTTATCCGGACCTCGACAGCATCGCCGGACGGGTAGACATCGTCGATATTTTTCGTCGCGCGGAATTCGTGCCTGAGATAGTGGACGCGGCCATCCGTATCGGCGCGCGCGCCGTTTGGATGCAGGAAGGCATCGAGCACCCGGAAGCCGCGCAGAAAGCCGCAGCCGCCGGCTTGATGGTGGTCATGGATCGCTGCATCCTGAAGGACCACCGGCTGATTACTTTTGGCTGAAATCGGCGAACGAGCGGGACTTAAAAGTCCCGCCGGCACGCTAAAAGCGTGCGCCACGGGCGGCGGTCGCTTACTTTCCGATCTCGATGATGGAGAACGAATCCGGCGCCATCGGTCCGCGCCGCTGTCCGGGTTGCGGGGGAGCAAAATCCCCGGTGATCGAAAAGACCCGGTCCGTTTTGGTGTCGATGGTCATGGTCCGCGCCCCGGCTTTCGTGGTTACCGTTTGCTCCACCGCGAAGCTGGCTGGCCCGGTGGCCTTGATCACGGTCAGCGTGCCATCGCCCTGCGAGCTGAACGCCTCCCCGGTCTTCGCATTGAAACCCGCGCCATCCACTCCGGTACCGATCGGCAGGGTCGTCACGATCTGGCCATCGGTGGCATTCAGGATCACCATGACCGGCGGCTCGTGGCAGGCCACAAACAGAACATGGTGCTTCTCGTCCAGCGCCAGCCCCCCAGGCCCTTTACCTTTGCCGGCCAGTTCGTAGTGCGCCGTCACCTTCAGCGTCTTGGCGTCCACCGCGGCGACGTTGTCCTTATCCTCAATATCGACCCAGATATGACCCTTGCCGTCGCTGACCGCCTGCTCCGGGGCTCCGCCCAGATCGACCGTTCCCACCACCGATCCTTCCTTCGCGTCGATCACGGTGGCGTTCGGCGCGGCGTGGCTGAAGACCCACACGCGCTCGTTGAACGGATCGAACATAATGCCGTCCGGCCGGCCCTCCACGTCGATTGTCTTGATTACGGCCAGCGTCTTTGTATCCCACATCACGATCGGTTTACTACTTCCGAAGCCATGATGCGACTTCGGATCGACCGCTACGCCCCGCGCGTTGGCCTTGGGAATCTCCCCAACCGCGGCCAGCGAATCCAGATCGAAGACCGAGATCCGGGCAACGTCGGCCGCGCCCGGGCGCGGGATGTACAACCGCCGTCCGTCGACATCCGCGTAGACGTAGTCGTAACCGCCGGCGCCGCCCACTTTGACGTTCTTCAACACCTTGTAAGGGCCGCTACCGGACTCTGCCAGCGCGGCGACAACCATCGCCGCCACGGCGCCCGCCAGAACAATAGATCTTTGCATCGGAATCGCTTCTCCCGTTTCGCAAGTTATCACATCTCACACGTACACGCGCCGCACGCGCGCGCTAATGCTCGACAGGATGTTGTATGAAATCGTGCCTGCCACCCGCGCGATCTGCTGCGCGTCGAGCCGCGCCTCGCCCTCGACCCCCAACAGCGTCACATCGTCTCCGGACTGCAATTCGGGCGTGCCGCTGATATCGATGGTGGTCAAGTCCATCGAGATGGTGCCCACGATCGGGACGATCTGTCCCGCCGCGATCGCCTTCCCGCGATTCGAGAGCCTGTGGAACACCCCGTCCGCGTAGCCGGCGCCCAAAATCGCGATGCGCATGGCCGCCGGCGCGCGGAATGTCCCGCCGTAGCCCACCAGCGTTCCCTCTGGAATGTCTTTCACGGCCAGAATCTTCGCCTTCCAGGTGAGCGCCGGCTGCACGTCCAGGATCTGCGCGGGCCCCGCTCCACGCGGGGGCGAAACGTACCCGTATAAAGCGTGACCGGCACGCACCATGTTGTGCCACGCATCTTTCCGCCCATAGCCGATGGCATTGGTGCTGGACGTGTGCACACAATCCACTTGGATGCCGGCGTCCCGCACGGCCGCCAGACAGGCCTCGAACCGGGCTACCTGCTGGTCGGTCTGGTGCGATGTGAAATCCGCCGCCGATGCGAAATGCGTCATCAGTCCCTCGATGCGCGCATGCCGCAAAGCGCTTAGCGCGGCGACGATTTCCTCCGGCTGCGCGCGCGTGCCCAGCCTTCCCATGCCGCTGTCGATCTTTAAGTGAAAGACCAGCGGTTGCCCGGCGCGCGCCGCCATGCGATCCAATTCCGCTATGTCCGCCAGCGAGTGCGCCGTGGGCGTGAGATCTTACTCCACCACCGCGTCCCTCTCCTGCGGCAGAAACCCGGCCATCACCAGGATGCGCGCCGGGACTCCGGCCAGGCGCAGCGTCACTCCTTCGTCCACCGAGCTGACGGCCAGCCATTTGGCGCCCTCGCGGATGAGGCGGCGCGAAACCGCCAGCGCCCCGTGCCCGTAAGCGTCCGCTTTCACGACCGCCATTACTTCGACGCCGGTGCCCACCGCCGCGCGCACATTTCGATAGTTGCGGGCAATCCGATCGAGCGAGACCAACACGTAGGAGCGATAGGGCGGCGGCATCATTTCATTATCGATTGGAACAGGTTTTCGTAAGCCGTCGCCACCGCATCCCAGCAGTAGTCGCGCGCCACCCGCTCGAACGCGCGCCGGCGCAAGGCTGCCCGGTCCGCCTCGCTCATCGCCAGGGCCTGCTGGAGTTTCTCGGCCAGGTCGTCGCCGAATGGAATGCCGGCATCTCCAGCGACCTCGGCATTCTCCGGCGTATCGCGGTAGAGCACCAGCGCGCCCCGCCCCATGGCTTCGATCAACGCCGGATGCGTGCCGCCTACCTCGGTGGCGTGAATATAGGCGAAGCAGTGGGAGTCCAGTTCATGGTAGCCCTGCCCATAAATCGCTCCCGGGATCACGATGCGCGCGTCCCCCGTCTCGCGCACTTGCCGGATGTAATCGCGCGCGTAGGGCGCGTCTCCGATCAGGGCCAGCTTCATATCCGTGCGCACCCGCTCGAATGCCTGCCGCACCTGCAAGGCGTGATTCTCCGGCTCCATCCGGCTCACATACAGAAAGTAGCGCCCCGGCTCCAACCCCAGCGTCGTCAAGGCCGCCGTGGTGGCCACCTTGCCGGTCTCCGCGCCATACGGAATGAATTGGGTGCGCTTTCGATAACGCTGCCGGTAGTAGTCCTGAATGGCGCGCGCATCCGTCACCACTTCGCTCGGCAGAAACGTTGCCAGGCGTTCGGAAACCAGGTACCAGGCTTTCGCGGCGCGATTCCACTTCTTGCGCTTGCGCTCCAGGCCATCCACGTTCAGCGCCACCGGCATGCCGAAGAGTCGCGGAAAGGCGGTGAAGATCGCGTTCGCGCCGTTGCAGTAGAGAACTACGTCGGCGCGGTGCGCGAGCAGGTGGAGCGTCGAAATAAACGTATGCGCGATCGTGTCCAGGTATTTGTGCCGGACGGTGGGGAGATACCGCAGGCGCACGCCGCGATAAACGTCTGCCGCCGGGCGCTCGCGGCAGTAGACGACCACCTGATGACCGCGAGCCGCGAGCCGTGTGGAAAGCTCTTCCGCGAAGGTTTCGAATCCGCCATACTGTGCCGGAATACCGCGCGTGCCGAGGATGGCAATGCGCAGGGAAGGTGCTGGGTTCTGGGTCTTAGGTTCTGGCAATCACACTCCGGGTCGGGTGTTACCCAGCACCCAAAACCGCCTGGCGAACCTATGTCTTAGCCGCTTGCGAACGGGACACCAGCCGCGGCGCTTTCTTGGGCGCCTTCACGCTTACCGGTTCGTATTTGAACCAACTGGCGATGTAGGCATGATCCACGCGGCGCCTTCTCTGGATCTCCGCGCGCTTCGCCATCACCCGCCGCCAGTTGCGCCCCAGGAACCAGAAGGCCCGCAGAGACGAATGCTCCCACATCAGGCAGCACATCACCACCGTAATATCCCGCAGCGTAATCGAGAAGATGTTCCGCCGGTACAGGTCCGGCGAAATATTCTTGATCCGCATCAGGAACCGGTTTTTCACCGAGTGCATGTTGATTTCGGGGGGCAGCGCGCCGCGATTCCCCGGCAGCACTTTGCGCACGTGATAGCCGCGCGCGTACGGCACATAAATACATTTCCAGCCCATTAACTGCGCGCGCCAGGCCACGTCCGCGTCTTCCCGGTAAACGAAGAAATCGGAGTCGAAGAACTCCCCCTCGAGGGAGATGTCGTCGATCATTTCACGGCGGTACAACGCGGCCGCCGCGGTAGCGCCGAAGACGAACTCATATTGCAGATAGTGGCCGTTGTCCACTTCCTGGCTGCCGCGGTCGAGGTGCCGCAGCATGGGGTTGAAGTAAATGCCGGTAGAGTCCACCACGGGCTTGGCGGGGATCTCGAAAGTGGCCGACATGGTCAGCAGTTTCCCGCAGACGGTACCGATGTTCGGATCGAAGTTACCCGCGTCCGCCAGCGCCTGAATGAAATTCGGCAGCAGCAGCACGTCCGGATTCAGCGTCAGAACCCAGTAGCCGCTAGACAGCCCGATGGCCTGGTTCTGCGCGGCGGCGAAGCCGACGTTTTCCTCGTTGTAAATGATCTGGCAGCGGTCTTCGAACTGTTCCAGGATGTCGATGGTGCCGTCGGTCGAGGCGTTGTCGATTACAATGACTTCCTTATTCGGGTAGCGCTGTTCGAGCACCGATTCCAGGCATCTCTTGATAAAACGGCCGCTGTTATACGTTACGATTGTGACGGATACGAAGTCGTTATGCGACATGAACTCGAACCTGAATTAACGCCGATCATTGGTACATCCGTTCACCCCAGACCGCGGGACTAAGACAAAAAACGGTACTCACCCGGCTGGCCGCATCAATCTTCTACCGGCCAGCGCCATCACTTTGCCACATACTCCGATGGGCGTCAGGCTTCGAAATGCCGCCATACCCCAAAACATCCTGGGTATGGAACCAAGGAAGACAGCCGCACAAACTATTCTAGCTGTACTGGAACAATAATGCTTGGCTGCGAACCCTAGTAGACTACGATACCAATAAAGCTGCCGGTTCTCCAGCGAAATCTTTGCCAGAGAATGGCCGCCCGTATGTTTAGCTACAGCGTCGGGGGTGTAGCGCATCCGGTATCCTGCCTGCCGCGACCTCCAGCAGAAATCCACATCTTCGAACCAAAGCGGATAGAATCGCTCGTCAAATCCGTCCAGTTCCCGCCAGACCTCCCGGCGGATCATCAGAAAGGCGCCCGCCGGCTGTTCCACGTCGCGAGCCGTAGAGAAGTCAAATCCTAAGCAACGGTAGTGCCAATTCACCGGATTGCGCGCCCACATCCGATTCAGCAGCAGAACTTCGCAGATCAAAGCCGTGGGCGACGGCAGGCTGCGCACCGCAAAACCGGCTTGTGGGATCCCGAAGCAGTCCACCAGTTTGCCGCCCGCGCCGGCAACCCCCGGCTGGCGGCAGCACGCGATCAGCGCCTCGATATCCGTCTCCAGGCGCGCGTCCGGGTTTAATAGCAGCACGAAGGGCGTGTCCAGGGCGCGTATGCCCTGGTTCACGGCGGCGGCAAATCCGCGGTTTTCCGGATTGGCGATGATCCGTACGCCGCGCGCGGCCACTTCCCGGCAGGTATGGTCGGTTGAGGCATTATCCACCACTACGATTTCGGCGCCGGTGCGAAGAGCCCGGTCCAGGCAATCCCCGATCTCGGCCTCCGATTCGTGTGTCACCACCACGATGCCCGCCTCACGCATGTGTCATAACGCCTCAACAGCCGTCACTTTGCCCCACCCGCGGTGAGCAGAAAGTACAGATTCCAGTACAGATCGCGTGCGGATTCGCCCTGGATGCGGCGCATCTCCCGTTCGCCTTCCCCGAGCACGCCGGCGAGGCCGTTACCCGGCGGTTGTGGCTCCCTTAGTTCGCCAAACCGGCGTAGCCCTTCCCACTTGCCCCGCAACCAGGCCCAGCCCCTGCCGTGGCGCAACGCGACCATTCCCCACAACCCCTGCGCCACCAAAATGGGCCACCCGTATCGCGCCAGCATCCGCCGCGGATAATGCTTGGCGATCAGAAAGACCTGATTCCGCGAAATCAGCCGGGTGGTCCCGGCGTGCCAGAGTCCCAAAGTGGCACTGCCGGCATGCCAGGCGACCGCTTCCGGCACGTACCGCCCGGTGAATCCGGCCAGGGCACAGCGCAGTCCGAAATCCACATCCTCCAGATAGGATTCGAAGCGCTCGTCGAGCCACCCGGCCCTGGCGAAAAGTTCGGCGCGAAACAGGGCCGCCGTAAACGGCGGGAACTGGATCTCCCGTGCTTCTCGAAACAACGGCCCGTCCGGGCGCCCATGCCCGACCCGGCACGCCGTCCCGCCGCGGCAGAGCGCATCGTAGGTTGCATCGATGCGGCCCCGGTCGCCGGCCTGGAAGATGCGGCCCGTTGCAAACCAGGCGCCCGGTTCGAGCCCATCCACCAGCCTCTCCAACCAGTCCGGCGCCAATTCCACGTCGTTGTTGACGATCGCCGCCAGGGGCGTGCGGCACTCGCGAATTCCGCGGTTCACCGTCTTGGCGAATCCGCCATGCGAGCCCATGCGAATGATCCTGGCGCCCATGCGCTCCGCGAGATCCGCCGACCCGTCCTCAGAGCCATCGTCCACCACCAAAATTTCAGCGATCTCGCGTGTCTGTGCGCGCAAACCACACAGCAAGCGCTCCAACAGGTCGCGCCGGTTCCAAACAGGCACCACGATGGTGATGGGCTCCATGCGCATATAGCTTACCCGCGTTCGCCGGCTATTTTCTCCGGCGCGGCAGCCGCTTCCGGATCAGGAACATCAGGTTGTGCAGGCCGTCTCGCCACGGATTCAGTTTCTTCTCCCCGATCCGCGACGTATACATGATGGAGATTTCCCCGAAGCGCACCCGCGGATTCTTCAACGCTTCGATTTTGATCTCCTCCGAGAATGCCATGCCATCGGACTCAAGCTGCATGTCTTCGAGAATCGAGCGCCGGAACACCCACATGCCCGATTGCGAGTCGCGTACCCAGCGAAAGTACAAAATCGACATGGCCAGTGAAAGCACCAGGTTGCCGAAATGATGTTTGAAGCTCATAGCCTGCCGGTCGCGCACCGGAAAGCGCGATGCATTCAGGAAGTCGACCTCGAAGTGGCGGAAAGCCTCCAGCAAATAGGACAGCGCGTCCACCGGATAGCTATGGTCGCCGTCCAGCGTGACGATCAGATCGCTGGTGGCATCCGCAAATCCGCGCTTGTAACTGCGGCCGTAGCCGCGCACATCTTCGCGGATCACTTGCGCGCCCAGCGAGGCCGCCACGTGAGACGTGCGGTCCGTCGATCCATTATCCACCACGATCACCTGATCGACGAATTCCGGCATGCTGCGCAGCACCTGTTCGATGCCCTGCTCCTCGTTCAGGCAAGGGATGATAACCGTGATCGTGTCGCCTTTGTACATTATCTGCGAGCGATGATTTCGAGGTTACTGCCGAACTTGCGCAGCCCTGGAATCCTTAGAATGGTATCGTCTATCGCGCGCGCCGCGCTATAGCCCAGCCGCCAGCCGGGAAACAGGCCGGCCAGCGGGGACGACACGAAGTCGTAAAAATCGCTGCGCGCCTCGAAGCCCGCTTTCCGGAAAAGATCCGCCGTCGCGGCCGGATCCAGTTCGCGCTCATCTTCGGTCTGGTAGCGCTTCATTAGGCCCGGGATGAGCAGGCGCCCCACTTTTCCCGAGAGACGCTGCCGGCTGGGATCGAGCGAATAGAAAACACCGCCCGGCTTCAGCAGCGGTTTTATCCGTTCCGGTAGCTCCGCCAGCACCGCATCCGGCAGGTGGTGCAGAAAGAATATGGCCATCACCCCATCCGCCGGAGGCAGGCCCTCGATATCCTCAAACGCGCCCACTAGAAATTCGGCGTTGCCGATACCCATGCGCGCCGCGTCCGCCCTGGCTTGCCGTACGCCGCTCGGTGACAGATCGATCCCCACGACCCGGCTCACGCGCGGAGCCAGCAGCAGTTCCGTGTCGCCGACTCCGCAGCCCAGGCTCAGGACCACCGACTTACTGTTCGCGCCCAGCAGTCCGGCGATTCGCGACACCATGTGCCGGCGCAGTGCCCGCACCGCCGCGCGCGCGAAGTGAGATTGCGCGAAGCCCGCGTACAACCGCTCGTGGTAATCCAACTCTCGCTGCAGCGTGCCGTTCGGCTCTTGCGCCATCTTCAAGCCTATCCTAGTACATGGGAAGAAGTCTCAAAAACGCCAAAGCGCGCTGCTATGATGGTGAATGAAAATGAAATTGGCCCTATCGCTGCTCTGTTGCCTGAATTGCTGGAGCGTGGCTGCCGCCGCGGAACTGGCCGAGGGCCGCACCGTGTTTCTGCTGCCCATGGGCCACAGT